>NZ_CP136628.1:3705477-4008586 GCF_032918005.1 Bradyrhizobium sp. NDS-1 | reverse complement strand
CGACGGTTGCCTGGCAGATGGCGTTCTATTCGCTTTCGTTTGGCAAAGGCGATCGCATCCTGACCGCCGAAGCCGAATACGCCGCCAACTACGTGGCGTTCCTTCAGGTCGCCAAACGCACCGGCGCGGTCATCGATGTGGTGCCAAGCGATGCCAGCGGCGAGCTCGGCGTCCACGCGCTCGAACGCATGATCGATGAGCGCGTCAAGCTGATCGCCATCACTTGGGTTCCGACCAACGGCGGACTGGTCAATCCCGCGGCGGCGATCGGCAAGATCGCCCGGGCGCGGGGCATTCCCTACCTGCTCGACGCCTGCCAGGCGGTCGGCCAGATGGAGGTGGACGTCGAGGCGATCGGCTGCGACATGCTGTCGGCCACGGGACGCAAATTCCTCCGCGGTCCGCGCGGCACCGGCTTTCTCTACGTCCGCAGGGCGATGCTGCAGCGGCTCGAGCCGCCGATGATCGATCACTTCGCCGCGCCCTGGGTCTCGCGCAATGAATATCGGCTGCGCGACGATGCGCGCCGTTTCGAGACCTGGGAGAACAATTACGCGGCGCGGCTGGGACTCGGCGCGGCCGTCGACTATGCCCTCGAGATCGGCATCGCTCCGATCGAACGACGTTGCCGCCTGCTTGCCGGCCGTCTTCGCAGCGGCCTGGCGGCCCTTCCCGGCATCACCATTCGTGACCTCGGACGCGCGCCGGGTGCCATTGTCAGCTTCACGATGGACGGGCACGAGGCGGACGCCATTGTCGCCAGTGCCGCTGCCGCCGCCATCACGATCGGCGCTTCCGATCCGCCGAGCACGCGCATCGATGCCGAAATTCGCGCGTTGCCGCATGTCGTGCGCGCGTCTCCGCACTATTACAACACGGAGGCCGAGGTCGACCGCCTGGTCGACCATATCGCGGGATTGGCGCGGCGGTAGTGGGGCGAGTCAGGCGCAGCGCGCGCTCAAGCCGGACGCGCTGAGCCTTGCCATGACCTCGTCGAGATGCGCGCTGTCGCGGGTCTCGATGACGAGCTGCAGCAACGTCGCCTTGGCCGGCAGGTCGGAGAACGTCCGCTGGTGCGAGACCTCGATGATGTTGGCACCGGCCTCAGCCAGCAGCGCCGCGACGGCGGCGAGCTGCCCGGGGCGATCAGGAATATCGAGCGAGAGCTGCGTCAGCCGCCCCTCGCGCGCCAGCTCACGCGTGAGGACGGATGCGATCAGCCGCGTGTCGATGTTGCCGCCGCTCAGCACGAGACCGACCTTCTGGCCGGCAAAGCGGGAGGGATCGGACATCAGCGCGGCGAGGCCGGCGGCGCCGGCGCCCTCGACCACCGTCTTCTCGATCGAAATCAGGGTCGCCACGGCGCGCTCGAGCTCGGCCTCGTTGACGAGCGCGATGTCGTCGACGAGGCGGCGGACGATTTCGGTGGTGATCTTACCGGGCGATTTCACCGCGATGCCTTCGGCGAGCGTATCGCCGCGCGCCGGCAGATTGCCGCCATGGATGGCGTTGTACATCGAGGGATAGAGCCAGGCCTCGACGCCCAGAACGCGCAGTGACGGCTTGATCGATTTCGCGGCAATGCCGATGCCGCTGATCAAGCCGCCGCCGCCGATCGGGACGACCAGCGTATCGAGCTCCGGCACCGCCCTCATCATTTCCAGCCCGACGGTACCCTGCCCTGCGATCACGAGCGGATCGTCGTAAGGGTGGACGAAGATCATGCCGCGGGCTTCGCCGTGGTGACGAGCGAACGCGGCCGCCTCCTCCAGCGTCGTGCCCGTCACGACGACTTCCGCGCCGTGATGCCTAGTGTTCTCGATCTTCACCATCGGCGTACCGATCGGCATGACGATGGTGGCGGGAATGCCGAGCCGCTTGGCGTGATAGGCAACGCCCTGCGCGTGGTTTCCGGCCGACATGGCGATGACGCCGCGCGCACGCTCCTCCGGCGACAGCGCGGTGAGGCGGTTGAGCGCGCCTCGCTCCTTGAAGGACGAGGTGAACTGAAGGTTCTCGAATTTGAGCCAGATGTCGCAGCCGCAGATGCTGCTCAGCGTGCGGCTGTAGCTGCAGGGCGTCTCGACGACCGCACCCCGGATGGTGTCGGCGGCGGCATGAATGTCGCCTGGCGCGACCTGAAAACCGCTCAGGTCGGGCGACGTGCTTTGGGAGAACTCAGCCATGGGACAGCATAGAGCATCCGACGGTGCGAGGCGATATGCCAGCCGCTATTTGGTAAATTCCCGGGAACGTGAAGCCCGCCACAGCGTCCAGAGCGTGCCCAGCCGCGACGTCGGCTGCGGCGCGAACGGATTGCGGCCCGGGTGCGCCAGGCGCTTGAGATCGGCCCTCACCTGGCTCAGCGGCAGAAACGCCGGACGCACCGCGACCGGCACTTGCGCCAGCAGCGACAAGGCCGTGGTCAAATGCTGCTGGGCCTCGCCCGCGAGCTGCTCCAGCACGGCGCGCAGGTTCGGCGTGTCCTTGCCGGCAAACAAATCCTCCATCTGGCAGCCGTGGCTCGCCAGCACCTGCTGCGGCAGGAACAGCTGCCGGTGCGATGCATCGCGCGGCAGGTTCGTGATGACCTGCACGATGCCCTGCGCCAGTCCCGCATGACGGGCGAGATGCTGGGCCGCCTCCGATGGCGGCCCCAGGACCTGAGCCGCCAGACCAAATAACGCCGAACAGGTGGCGGCCAGATAGCCCTCCAGCGCCGCCAGCGTCGGCATGGGGTCGTTGTAGAGGTCGAACTGGTGCTCGTCGACGAGCAGCGACAGCGGCTCGACCGGCAGGTCGAAATCACGGATCGCACGCAGCAGCTCGGCTGCGACCGGATTGCCCTCGGCACTGCCGTGGACCAGGCCCGAAAACAGGTCGGTCCACCATTGAAAGCGGATTTCGCCGGGCAAGGGTTGGCTCACCTGGTCGCGGACACGGACGATCTCGACATTGAAGGCGTAGAGCGCCAGCAATGCGCGACGCTCGGCGGCGGGCGCGAACAGGGTCGCAGCATAGCGCGGAAAGTCATGGCTGCGCACGAGATCGGCGCAGAAGGCAGCCGAATCGGGCGGCGGCGCGGTGCTGCTCATGTGCTGTTCATGGTACCGCGATCAGCGCAGCGGCAACCCGCCGCCGTTCGCCGATCATGATGTTGTAGGTGCGCACGGCAGGACCGGTCTGCATCGTGTCCAGCACCACCCTCACCGCCTTGAGCGCCTGGCGCAGCTCCGGCGGCGGCAGCCAAACCCCGGTTCCGGTGCCGATCAGGAGCGTGTCGATGCTGTTGGCGGCCGTGAAGACCCGATCCAGCGAATAGCGGTCGATCTTCTGGGGATCCATTACGTCCCAGGCCCAGATCGCCTCCGGCAGGCAGAGCAGCGAGCCGCGATGCGACATGCCGGCAAAGGCGAAGCCGCCCTTGCCATAGGCTTCGATCGGCGCCGAGCGCGGGAAATGGGGAGCGTTGGGATCGCCGGCCATGAGCTTGGTCCGAATGAGCTTACTGCCCTCGCCAACTCGTGCGAGGGCATGCGGTTCGGATCATGCCTTGCTTTTCTTCGCCGGCGGAGTCTCTTCTTTCGCATCCTCGCGGTGCTCGCCGACGCCGAGATAGATCAGGATCGGGGCCGCAATGAAGATCGACGTATAGGTGCCCACCAGCACCACGCCGAACATCATCACCGCGGTGAAGCTGTGGATCGCGTGACCGCCGAACAAGAGCAGCGCGAGCAGCGCCAGCGTCACGGTGACGTGGGTGATGATCGAGCGCGACAGCGTCGAGTTGATGGACTCGTTGAGAAGCTGCGGCATCGGCATCTTCTTGTAGCGGCGCAGCATCTCGCGGATACGGTCGTAGATGACGACGGTGTCGTTGAGCGAATAGCCGAGAATGGTGAGCAGCGCCGCGATGCTGGTCAGGTCGAAATCGACCTGACTGATCGACATGAAGCCGATCGTCAGCACGATGTCGTGGACGTTGGCGATCATGGCGCCCAGCGCGAACTGCCATTCGAACCGGAACCAGAGATAGATCAGGATGCCGAAGATCGCGAGCATCAGGCCGAGCATGCCGAAGGCCAGCAATTCGCCGGAGACGCGCGGGCCGACCACCTCGACGCGGCGATATTCCACGGAATCGCCAAGCGCGTTGCGGACCTTCTGCACGGCCTCCTGCTGGGCGGCGTCGCCACCCGGCTGCTCCGCGACGCGGATCAGGACGTTCTCGGGTCCGCCGAACTGCTGCAACTGCACTTCGCCGAGACGCAAGGCATCGAGCGTCGTGCGCATCGCAGCGATGTCGGCTGCGCCCGACTTTGCCTTCACTTCCAGCAGCGTACCGCCGCGGAAGTCGATGCCGAAATTCAGGCCATGGGTGAAGAACAGCACGATCGCGACGATCGACAGCGCGGCCGAGATCGGAAAACTGATGCGACGGAAGCGCGTGAAGTCGAAATGCGTATCGTCGGGAACGATGCGCAGCGACGGCAGCCAGCCGAACGCCGAGACCACGGTGAGGATGGCGATGAGGACGCCGAGCCCGATGAGAACGGTCTGAGTCACGATCAGGCTCCTAGATCGGCACGCTCTGCGGCCGCTTCCACCGCACCCACCAGGCGACGATCAGCCGGGTCAGGGTGAAAGCGGTGAACACCGTGGTGATGATGCCGATGCCGAGCGTCACGGCAAAGCCGCGCACCGGGCCGGTGCCGATGTAGAACAGCACCGCGGCAGCAATGAAGGTGGTGATGTTGGAATCGAGGATGGTCGCGAGCGCCCGTTTGAAGCCGGCGTCGATCGCCGAGATCGCATTGCGGCCGCCGCGCAGCTCCTCGCGGATGCGCTCGTAGATCAGCACGTTGGAATCGACCGCGATGCCGACGGTGAGCACGATGCCGGCGATCCCGGGCAGCGTCAGGGTGGCATTGAGTAGCGACAACAGGCCGAAGATCATGGCGACGTTGATGGCCACCGCGATGTTGGCGAACACCCCGAACAGCCGGTAGGTCAACAGCATGAAGACGATGACGAGGATCGAGCCGACATAGGCCGCCAGTTCGCCCTTCTCGATCGAGTCCTGGCCGAGGCCTGGACCGACGGTGCGCTCCTCGACCACGGTCAGCGGCGCCGGCAGCGCGCCGGCGCGCAAGAGGATCGCAAGATCGTTGGCAGATTGCACGGTGAAGCTACCGGAGATCTGCCCCTGGCCGCCGGTGATGGGCTCTCGGATGACGGGCGCCGAGATCACCTTGTTGTCCAGAACGATGGCGAACGGCAGCCCGACGTTCTCCTGCGTCGCCTGCGAGAACTTGCGCGCGCCCGAGGTGTTGAACTTGAAGCTGACGACCGGCTCACCCGTACGCTGGTCGAAGCTCGCCTGGGCGTCGGTCAGGTCGCCGCCGGCGACCAGCACCTGCTTCTTGACCACATAGGGGGTCGGTGGCGGCGAGGCGCTCATCAGCAGTTCGGATTCCGGCGGCACTCTGCCCGCTTGCGCCTGGTCCGGCGGCACGGAGGCATCGACCATGCGGAATTCCATCTTCGCGGTCCGGCCCAGCAGTTCCTTCAGGCGGGTCGGATCCTGCAGGCCGGGGACCTGCACCAGGATGCGGTCGTTGCCTTGGCGCTGGATCACGGGCTCGACGGTGCCGAGCTCGTTGACGCGGCGCTCGACGATCTGGATCGACTGCTCGATGGTCTTGCGCAGGCGATCGAGCGTTGCGGCCTGCGGGACGTTCAGGCGGATCACCCCGCCGCCGGCATCGGCGACCTCGAGGTCGCGCTGACCGCTGGATCCCATCAGACCGCCCAGCGGCTGCGACAGCTCCCGCAGCTTGGCGAGCGCAGGCTGAACGTCGGATTCCTTGGTGATGCGAACCTCGACCGCGTCGTTGCGCACGGTGACACCGCCGGTGAAGCCGATCTTGGCATCGCGCAGCGTCCGGCGAACGTCGTCGCGGACCTGATCGAGCCGCTCCTTCTTCACGTAGTTGGAATCAACCTCGAGCAGCAGATAGGAGCCGCCCTGAAGGTCGAGGCCGAGCACGAGCCGACGCTGCGCCCAGGCTGGCCAGGTCTTGACCTGGGCCTCGGGAAAGAAGTTCGGGACCGCGCAGAGGCACACGATCAGCGCCGTCAGGATGATCCCGAGCGCCTTCCACCGCGTGAAATACAACATCGACTAGACCTGTCAGATCAGGAGACTTGAGATGCTCGCGGAAGCGCTCACTTCGACGCAGCGTCGTCCTTGGCGGCGTCCTTCGCGCTTTCCTTGGATTCCTTGGCCGGCTCGCCCTTGGCGCGCACGCCGGAGATCATCTGGCGCATCTGCCGCACCCGCACGCCGTCGGAAATCTCGAACTCGATCTGGTCGTCATCGACGACCTTGGTGACCTTGCCGACGAGGCCGCCCGAGGTCACGACGGTGTCGCCGCGGCGGATGTTCTTCACCAGGTCGGCGTGGTCGCGGACCTTCTTCTGCTGCGGGCGCAGAATCAGGAAGTACATGATCACGAAGATCAGGGCGAACGGCAGCAGCGACATCAACATGCTGTTGGTGTCGCCGGCGCCCGCGGCCTGGGCATACGCAGGAGTAATGAACATTCGGACGATCCTCGTGAGAACGGGGGAAAGCCGGTCAGGCCCTCAAAGGCGACCGGCTCGGTCAAATTCGCGCGGACTATAGCGGCCATTGCCCCAATTGCAACGCTGCCAGACCGCCCTTTTAGCCACCTTGCGGCGAGTCCTCAGGCCCGATAAGGCTGCGTTCTCAGGAACTTCGGACATGCCCAAAAACCTCAGCAAAAGCCCGGCCGGCAAAGGCCCCCGTACACCTGCCAGAAAGCCCGCCCGCGTCGCGGCAAATCGCCCCAAGGCGACGACCAGTGGGGCCCTCGAGGCAGCGCCCGACCTCTCCCAGGAGCGCATCGTCCGCGCGCTGGAGACCATTGCGGCGCACCTGTCCGCCCAGGGCAAGCCGGCCGTCTCCGCGGAGTCGTTCAAACAGGCGGATGCCTATGTCTGGCATCCCGACGGCCGCCTTGCGGCCGTGCCGCGGGTCAGCCGCGTCGAGTTGTTCCTGCTGAAGGGCGTCGACCGGATGCGCGACATCCTGATGGAGAACACCGAGCGCTTCGCCAACGGCCTACCCGCCAACAACGCGCTGCTCTGGGGCGCACGCGGGATGGGCAAATCGTCGCTGGTGAAGGCCGCGCATGCCAGCATCAACGCGGAGCGAAGGCCGGCCGACAAGCTGAAGCTGATCGAGATCCATCGCGAGGACATCGAAAGCCTGCCCGCGCTGATGGAGCAGCTTCGGGCCTCCGCCTTCCGCTTCATCGTGTTCTGCGACGATCTCTCATTCGACGGCAACGACGCCTCGTACAAGTCGCTGAAGGCGGTGCTCGAAGGCGGCATCGAGGGCCGGCCCGAGAACGTCATCCTCTACGCCACCTCGAACCGCCGCCATCTGCTCGCACGGGAGATGATCGAGAACGAGCGCTCCACCGCGATCAATCCCGGCGAAGCGGTCGAGGAGAAGGTCTCACTGTCGGATCGCTTCGGCCTCTGGCTCGGCTTCCACCGCTGCAGCCAGGACGAATATCTCGCCATGGTACGCGGCTATTGCAGCCATTTCGGCATTGAGGTCGACGACGAGGCGCTAGAGCGCGAGGCGCTGGAATGGTCGACCACCCGCGGCTCACGCTCGGGCCGTGTCGCCTGGCAGTTCGTGCAAGAGCTGGCGGGCCGGCTGGGCGTGAAGCTGACGGCGACGTAGCCAAAGCGAACGCGCGACCCCAACTGTCATTCCCCGCGAAAGCGGGGAATCCAGTACGCCGCGGCTTATCGGCTCAACAATAACTGTCTCTTGAATACTGGGTCGCCCGGTCAAGCCGGGCGACGACACTGTTCATACGGAGGCAACTTCGGCCTCACGCCCCGTTCAGGAATTGAAGCGGGTCAACCGGGCTCGATCCCTTGCGGATCTCGAAGTGGAGCTGCGGCGACGCCACTTCCCCGGATTGACCCGACTTGGCAATGACCTGACCGCGCTTGATGGTATCGCCGCGCTTCACCAGCAGCTCACTCGCATGGGCATATGCGGTGACGTAGCCGTTGGAATGCCGAACCAGGACCAGATTGCCGTAACCCTTCAGCTCGTTGCCGGAATAAGCGACGACACCATCTTCGGCAGCCTTGACCGGCGTCCCCTCGGGCACCGCGAGATTGATGCCGTCATTGGACTTGCCGTTTGTCTTGGCGCCGTAGCTCGTGACCACCTTGCCGCGCACCGGCCAGCGGAAGGTCGGCAGCGCGCTGGTGGTCTCCGCGGCCTTCGCCGGGGTCTCGGCGGGCTTCTCTTCGACGTTCGTCGTGGCCTGGGCCAGGCGCGCGCTCTGCACCGGTGCGGCAACGGCCGCCATCTTGGTGGCCGGCGCAGGAGCTGCGGCCACCGGCTGCAGCGTCCCCGCAACCGGCGCTGCCGCGACCGGAGCCGCAACGGCGGCGGTCTTGGCACCGGGCACGGTCAGCCTGGTGCCGAGCTTGAGCTTGGCTGAGGGATCGAGGCCGTTGGCACGAGCAAGCTCGGCCGACGAAATACGGTTCTTGCGGGCAATGCTGGCGAGCGTGTCGCCATGATTGACGAAGTGGGTGCTCGGTGGCGCAGCCATGGCAGCAACCGGCTTCGCAGCGGGAGCCGCCGCGACCGGGGCCGGCGCAGGTGCGGGCGCAGCGGCCGTGGCCGGATGCGGGATGATGAGCTGCTGGCCGGGCGAGAGCGCGCGCGGGCCCTTGTAGCCGTTGGCGGCGAGGATCGCTTGCGGCGTGACGTGGTAGCGCTTGGCGAGCACGTCGAGCGTGTCGCTGGTACCGACGATGATCTTGGTCCCGCCAGCCGGCTGAGCGGCGGCAACGGAGCGCGGCGGCACGGTGGCCGTGGTCTCCAGATGCGGCTGCGCCGGAGGTGCGTAGGAGCTGACGCCGCGCCCGCCTCCGGACACCCCTCCACCTGACGCAGCGGGATAGGATTGCGGCGCGGAGACCGCCGGCGGCGGCAAAGGCTGCGACTGATAATAACCGGGCTGCGTCTGCGGCCGCGAATATTGCGGCAGCTCACGCTGCTGCGGCGGCGCCTGCTGCACCGAACCGGTCTGGTCTGAGGCAAAGGGATTGGAGAAGTTCGACTGGGACAGCCGCGACGACATGTCGGCGCTGCACCCTGCGAAGCTGAAGGAAATCAGCGCCAGCACCGCGACCTGCGGTACGCGGCGCGAGTAAAGCAACTCGGCGACAACTGACATGGTTACTCACTCGTACGCAACAGAACTGGTGTTTTAAGTAAACACGCGCCGAGTAAATAACGGCTTAACCCTCCCAATAACATGTTGGCGGCACAGCCGATCCGGAAATCTACAGCTCCCGCGCCACCCCGGGCAGCGCCGGCACGAAGCGGACCTCGACGAGTTCCTTGCGCTCGATCCCGGCTTCGCCGCGGGTCAGGCGGATCAGCGTCTGCACGCCCTGATGCGGGCCGACCGGCGCGATCAGGATGCCGCCGACCTCGAGCCGCTCGACCAGATTGTCCGGAAGCCGCTCCACCGCGGCGGTGACGATGATGCGATCGAACGGGCCGATATTGGGCGGCAGATTGAGGCCGTCGCCGAGCATCACCTCGACATTGTGACAATTCAGCTTTTCAAGCCGGGCGCGCGCCGTGTCCGCAAGCTTGCGATAGCGCTCGACCGTCAGCACCTGGCCGGCGAGCCGCGACAGCACCGCCGCCTGGTAGCCGGAGCCGGCGCCGATCTCGAGCACGCGGTGCTGCTTCCGGAGCTGGAGCTGTTCGGTCATATAGGCCACGACGAAGGGCTGGCTGATGGTCTGTCCACAGGCGATCGGCAGCGCGCTGTCGCGGTAGGCGCCGTCGCGATCGGCCTCGTCGACGAAAAGCTCGCGCGGCACCTCCTCCATGGTTCGCAGCACCGCTTGATCGCTGATGCCCCGGCGTCTCAGCGTGAGCTGAAACATCATCTTTTCCGGCGGGTGCTGATTGGAGGTCATTGCCTGATTACGCTGTCTTGCCGGCCCCACGAGGCGCCAAGCCCGGACGCCAGAATCGTGTTCCTGCCTGGGAACCCATGATACTCTTCGCATGGCGCATTTGACCACCGACCGGCTTGCCAGAGGCGAGCCGCGATGACCATTTTCAGCCATCCCTTGGTCGAAACGCGCATTGCGTCAATTCGTGTTATCTGCGAACGTTTTTGGCAATGGGCAAGGACTCAATCATGACCGCGACAGGGCTTTCCGGCCGCTCTGTATTCCTCGTCGAGGACGAGGTGATGATCAGGATGATGGTCGCGGACATGCTCGAAGAGCTCGGCTACAAGGTCGCTGCCGAGGCCGGCGACATCACCGAGGCCATGCGGCTCGCTCAGGCGACCGAGTTCGACATCGCCATCCTCGACGTCAACGTCAACGGCAAGGTCATCTCGCCGGTCGCCGACGTGATCAAGGCCAAGGGCTGCCCGTTCATCTTTGCCACCGGCTACGGCTCCTCCGGCCTGCCCGAGCAGTACCGCGACCGGCCGGCGCTGCAGAAGCCGTTTCAGCTCGACGCCCTCGGCAAGACCATCGAAGCCGCGCTCCGCGGCGGATAGCCGCTATGTCCGATCCGGCACTTACTTCAACGTCGCGCTGAGCTCTTCGGAGAACGCCTCGTTGGTGCGGTCGAGCCTGAGCGGCGTGACCGAGACGTAGCGCTCGCGAAGCGCCGCGAGATCAGTGCCGTCGGCCGGCGTGTCCATCATCGCGGCGCGCTCGAAGCCGATCCAGAAATAGGGATTGCCCCGGCCGTCCTTGCGCTCGTCGATCCGCAAGAAACCGAGATTGCGTTTGCCCTGGCGCGTGACGCGGACGCCCAGCACATCCTCCGGCGCGCAGGACGGGAAGTTGACGTTGATGACGGTGTCCTTCGGGATGCCGGCGGCGATCACCTTGCGCAGGATGTCGGGCCCGAACTTGCGCGCGGTATCCCAGGGCGGGCGCTCGCGGGTCTCGACGCTGAACTCCTGCGACAGCGCGAACGACGGCAAGCCCAGGATGGTGCCCTCCAAGGCGCCGGCGATGGTGCCGGAATAGACCACGTCCTCGGCGACGTTACGGCCCTTGTTGACCCCGGACAGCACGATGTCGGGCAGTTTCGGCCCGAGGATATGGCGCGCCCCCATGATGACGCAGTCGGTCGGCGTGCCGCGCACGGCAAAGTGCCGTGGCCCGACCTCGCGCAGGCGCAAGGGATCGTTCAGCGACAGCGAATGCGACACGCCGGACTGGTCGAGCTCGGGCGCGACCACCCAGACATCGTCGGACAGCGCGCGCGCGATCTCCTCCACGACCTTGAGGCCGGGGGCGTGGATGCCGTCGTCATTGGTGCAGAGAATGCGCATGCGAAAGGTCGATTCCTGAAGGGGGTCTGAGCCGTCTTATCCGGCTCCGGCCGATCAGGCAAACCGGCTGCCAGGGACCCTGGTGGCAGGTTCCGGCTTGAGCCCGTTACCGGCGGATGCGCCATTGCGGCAGGAAGCGCGCCAGCCGGCCCTCCGCACGCAGCTGCATCGCCGGTACGACCGGGCTCACCACGGGAGCCTCGATCACGCCGAGCGCCTCCAATTGCGCAACGAACGGGTCCAACTCGGGCGCCTGCGGAAAGCGTTCGCGCGCCACCGTCAGCGCCTTGTCGAAGTCTGCTATATTCACACCGGGCTTGGCCCGCCGGCTCTGCACGAGATCGTCGTCCCACAGCCGCGCGAGCTCGATGTCGAGCACACCGCGCAGGCGCTGGTCCACGGCCTGGATGCCGGCAGCCGTCACCGCCCATTGTCTGCCGACCCAGAAGATGTCGCGGTGCAAGGCCATGAACGGTGGGTTCGCGTGGACGGGCCGGCAGGATAGCCGCCCGTCCGATCTTCGCAACCAATCGTTTTTAGCGTTAGTCGCGCGCGATCACCTTCAGACCGCCCATATAGGGCTGCAGCACGTCGGGGACCGCGATCGAGCCGTCCTCCTGCTGATAGGTTTCCATCACGGCGATCAGTGCGCGACCGACCGCGGTGCCGGAGCCGTTCAGGGTGTGCACGAAACGCGGTTTGCCGTCCGGGCCGCGCGAGCGCGCATCCATGCGCCGAGCCTGGAAGTCGCCGCAGACCGAGCAGCTGGAGATCTCGCGGAACGCCCCGCCCTCGCCCTGGCCCGGCATCCAGACCTCGATGTCATAGGTTTTTTGCGACGAGAAACCCATATCGCCTGCGCAGAGCGTCATCACGCGGTAATGCAGCCCGAGCCGCTGCAGCACCTGCTCGGCGCAGGACAGCATCCGCTCCAGCTCGTCCTTGCTCACCTCCGGCGTCGTCATCGACACCAGTTCGACCTTGGTGAACTGGTGCTGGCGGATCATGCCCCGGGTGTCGCGGCCCGCAGCCCCGGCTTCGGCGCGAAAGCACGGCGTCAGCGCGGTGAGCCGCATCGGCAATTGCTTCTCGTCCAGGATGGATTCCCGAGCGAGGTTGGTGAGCGACACCTCGGCGGTCGGGATGAGGCCAAGGCGCTCAGTCTTGAGCCGCTCATGGTCAGGCGCAGCGAGCAACTCGCCCTTGATCGCCCAGAACTGATCGTCCTCGAATTTCGGCAATTGTCCGGTGCCGAACATCACCTCGTTGCGCACCAGGAGCGGCGGATTGATCTCGGTGTAGCCGTGCTCCGTCGTGTGCAGGTCCAGCATGAACTGGCCGATCGCGCGTTCGAGCCGCGCCAGCCCCTTCTTCAGCACAACGAAGCGCGCGCCGGAGAGTTTTGCCGCTGCCTCGAAATCCATGTAGCCGAGCGCGGTGCCGAGATCGTCGTGGAGCTTCGGCGTGAAACCGTAGTTGCGCTTGTTGCCGTACACGTGGCGCTGCAAATTGCCGTGCTCGTCGACGCCATCGGGCACCTCGTCGAACGGAATGTTCGGTATCGCCGACAGCTCCTTCGTCAGCTCGTCGTCGGCAGCCTTCGCAGCCGCTTCGAGCTCCGGCATCGTAGTCTTGAGCTCGGCGACCTCGGCCATCAGCGTCGCAGCGCGTGCCTCGTCCTTGGCCTTCTTGGCGTCGCCGATCTCCTTGGAGGCCGCGTTGCGCCGCGCCTGCGCCTGCTCGGAGGCCAGGATCGCCGCCCGCCGCTTCTCGTCGATCGCGAGCAACGAGGCCGACAGCGGCTTCAGACCCCGCCGTGCGAGGCCGGCGTCGAAGGCTTGCGGATTGTCGCGGATCGATTTGATGTCGTGCATGGCTGTGGTCCCGGGAAGCGCGTAAACGTACACCGGAAAACGTTGTACGCCAGCGCGCCTCCCCTAGCACAGCTGTCATCATCCGCGAAAGCGGATGATCCAGTATTCCAGAGACGGCAGTGATTCCACGATAGGCCGCAGCGTACTGGATTCCCCGCATGCGCGGGGAATGACGCCGGAGGGTTTACCGCCCTACTCTGCCGGATTGGCCGGCGTCGAGACATCGGTGCCGCTGGTCGCCTGCGCGGCTGCCGCCGCCTTCTTCTCCACGATCCCGACCGCGATGATCGAGCCCTCGTAGAGCGCCATCAGGGGAAACGCCAGGGAGCACTGACTGAGCACGTCGGGCGGGGTCAGCACGGCTGCGATGACGAAGGCGATGACGATGAAATAGCGGCGCTTCTCGCGCAGCATCTTCGAGGTCACGATGCCGATGCGGCCGAGCAGAGTCAGGATCACCGGAAGCTGGAAGGCGATGCCGAAGGCGAAGATCAGCGACATCATCAGCGACAGATATTCGCCGACCTTGGGCAGGAGCTGGATCTGCGCGGTCTCGTCGCCGCCGGCCTGCTGCATGCCGAGCGAGAACCGCACCAGCATCGGCAGCACGACGAAATAGACCAGTGCGGACCCCAGCACGAAGAAGAAGGGAGTCGCGACCAGATATGGCAGGAAGGCCTGCTTCTCGTGCTTGTACAGTCCGGGCGCCACAAATCCATAGATCTGCGTCGCGATGACCGGGAACGAGATGAAGCCGGCGCCGAACAGCGCGAGCTTGAGCTGGGTGATGAAATATTCCAGCAGCGCCGTGTAGATGAATTTCGAGTTCTCGGGGCCAGCGATCCACACGAACGGCCAGACCAGCACGTTGTAGATCTGCTTGGCGAAGAAGAAGCAGAAGATGAAGGCAAGGCCGAAGCCGAGCAACGCCTTGATCAGCCGCGAACGCAGCTCGATCAGATGGTCCATCAGCGGGGCTTTGCTGGCCTCGATATCGGCGTCGGTCATGACGCTTTGGCGTCCTTGATCGCTTCGGATGGCGCGGTGTCCTGCGCGACGGCCGCTTGCTCGACCTCGCGGGTGATCGCGAGCGGCTCGTTCGCGGCCGCATGCGCCTCGGCTTCCATGAAGGTCGCCGGCGTCGGCGCTTCCGGCGTGGTGGGAGTCGTCGGGGGTTCAACGGCAGTCGTCGTGGACGTCTCGGCCGGCTTGTCGAGCGCATCGACGCGGAGCGCGTCGCTGACGTCCTTCTGGAGCGAGGTCAGCGGATTGAATCCCGTCGCGGCTTCCTTGACCTCGTCGAAGCTCTTCTTGAGGTCGGCCATTTCGGCCTCGCGCATCGCTTCCTGGAACTGGCCCTGGAATTCGGCGGCCATCTTGCGCGCTTTGCTCATCCACTGTCCGACCATGCGCAGCACGCCCGGCAGCTCTTTCGGGCCGATGGCGATCAGGGCCACGACCCCGATGAGGACCAGTTCACTCCACCCGATGTCGAACATGAGGTCTTCCGTTCACGCCAGCCGCAGCCGGCCCAACCCTCGCGCGCAGGATCGGGGCGCTGGCCGCGTCTCGCGTGCTTCTTTCGGCTCAGACGGCCTTGCTGCCGACGTCGGACCGTGCCGCGGTCGGCGCGGCATTGTTGTGCTCGATGGACTTGGCCGGCTCGGGCTTGTCACCGGACTTGTCGTCGTCCTGCATGCCCTTCTTGAATGCCTTGATGCCCTGCGCCACGTCGCCCATCAGATCCGAAATCTTGCCGCGGCCGAACAGCAGCAGGACCACTGCGATCACCAGGATCCAGTGCCAAATGCTGAGTGAACCCATCCTGCAACCCTCCAAACGCGCATGGCCAGGGGACCCGGCCGATCTTCACCGGAACGTAGGCTTGGCAGGGCTCAAAAACAAGGACCAAGGCAGTGCCAATTCGCTGTCGGCACTACGTAATCTTGCTAGTGTTAACTGGTCGCAGGAGCCCGCAAACAGCCGGGTGCTCACTCCTCGGTGCCACCCTCGCCGCCGCCTTCTTTGCCGCCGTCCGGCGTCTCTTCCGGGGTTTCGGGCTCGACCGCGGGCGCCAGCGCCAGATCGAGGTCGTCGCCCGGTTCCAGCGGATCCTCGTCCTCGCGGAGCTGCGGATCGTCAGAAGGCGTCGGCACGCTGAACCCGGTCGGCAGACGCGAATCCAACAGGCCCGTACCCTTCAGCTCCTCCAGACCCGGCAGATCGCCGAGCTGTTCCAGGGTGAACTGCGACAGGAAGTCCTCGGTGGTTCCGAAGGTCAGCGGACGGCCGGGCGTCTTGCGCCGTCCACGCGGCTTGATCCAGCCGGTCTCCAGCAGCACGTCCAGCGTGCCCTTCGAGGTGACGACGCCGCGGATCTCCTCGATCTCGGCGCGCGTCACCGGCTGGTGATAGGCAATGATCGCCAGCACCTCGATGGCCGCGCGCGAAAGGCGGCGGGTCTCGGTGCTCTCCCGCGTCATCAGCCAGGCGAGATCGCCGGCGGTGCGAAAGGTCCATTTGTTGGCGACGCGAACGAGATTCACTCCGCGCAAGGAATAGTCGGCCTGGAGCTGCTCGAGCGCGGCCTTGACGTCGACACCCTCGGGCATGCGCTTGGCCAGCGTCGCGGTATCCAGCGGTTCACTCGAAGCAAACAGCAGCGCTTCCAGCAGCCGCAGTTCCTCGGGACGTGCCTGGGTTTCGTTCTCCATCGGCTCGGCCTCGTCTACCCGCATTTCAGCCAGGCTTGCCATGGTAGCTTCTCCTTCTTGCACTTAACCGACCGGCGCATCAGACGCAGGAACTGCGTCCGGGACCGGTTTCGGGCGCCCCTTCCGGAAATAGATCGGCGCAAACGCCTCTTTCTGGTTCAGTTCCAGCTGACCTTCGCGCACGAGTTCGAGCGCGGCGGCAAAGCTCGAGGCGAACACCGTCGCGCGCTGCGTCGGGTCGGCGACGTGGCGGACCAGGAAATCGTCGAGCACGCCCCAATCGTCCTGCTCGCTGATGCTGCCGACCAGCCGCTCCAGCGTGGCGCGCGCCTCGGCGAGCGACCACACCGTGCGCTTGGCCAGATGCACGCTCGCCAGCACGCGCGACTGGCGCTGCGAGGCATAGGCGGTGAGCAAATCGTACAGCGTCGCCGTGTATTTCGGGTGCCTGATTTCGGCGATCTGCTCGGGCTCGCCGCGCGGGAAGATGTCACGCTGCAGTTGCGGCCTGTTCATCAGCCGGTTGGCGGCCTCGCGAATGGCTTCCAGCCGGCGCAGACGGTTGGCAAGCGCCGTCGCCATCTGCTCCGCGCTCGGGCCTTCCGCACTCGGCGGCTCCGGCAGCAGCAGGCGCGACTTCAGGAAGGCGAGCCAGGCCGCCATGACGAGGTAGTCGGCGGCGAGCTCCAGCCGGATTTTTCGCGCGGCTTCGATGAAGTGGAGATACTGGTCGGCGAGCGCCAGGATCGAGATCTTGGCGAGATCGACCTTCTGCTGCCGCGCCAGCGCGAGCAGCAGGTCGAGCGGGCCCTCATAGCCCTCGACGTCGACCACCAACGCCGGCTCACCCTCGGCAAGCTCTGCGGGCCGCCCGGTTTCGAAGGATAGAATTTCTGCGGTCATGCGGATGCCGTGTTTGCCCGTGCGATCAATGCGTCCAGCTCAGTGCGCGCGGCCGCCCGGTCGAACGGCTGCGGCGGCCTGCGTGCGGCGAGCGCGGCGTTCGCCCGCTCGAGCGCCCTGCCGGACAGTTCAGGTGTCTGGCCGGCGACCTCGCGCATCTCCTCGATGTTGCCGTTGCAATGCAGGGCCACGTCGCAACCGGCCGCGAAGATGGCGCGGGTCCGTTCGGCGATATTCCCCGACAGCGCGTTCATCGACACGTCATCACTCATTAACAAACCCTGGAACCCGATTGCGCCGCGAATCACGTCAGCAATCATTGTCGCAGATGTCGTCGCCGGATGGGCGGGGTCGACCGCGCTAAACACAACATGTGCAGTCATGGCCATCGGCAGATCCGCCAGCGGTTTGAACGCCGCGAAGTCGGTCTGTTCCAGCTCGGCTCTCGGCGTATCAACCGTCGGCAGCTGGAAATGGGTGTCCGCGGTGGCCCGGCCATGGCCGGGAATGTGTTTGAGGACCGGCAGCACGCCGCCCTGCTCCAGCCCTTCGGTGACGGCACGCGCGATCGCCGCGACCTTGCCCGGCTCGGTGCCATAGGCCCGGTTCCCGATGACGGCATCGGCGCCGGCCACCGGCACGTCGGCCAGCGGCAGGCAATCCACGGTAATCCCGAGATCGACGAGATCAGCTGCGATCAGGCGGGCGCTCAGGCGCGCCGCGGTGAGCCCGAGGGCCGAATCAGTGTCGTACAAATTCGAGAATACGGCGCCCGGCGGATAGACCGGCCAGTGCGGCGGACCCAGCCGCTGCACCCGTCCGCCCTCCTGGTCGATCAGGACCGGCGCGTCAGCGAGACCTGCCGCCGTCCGCAATTCCGCAACCAATGCAGCGACTTGGACGGGCGTAGAGACATTGCGCTTGAAGAGGATGAAACCCCATGGGCGCTGGTCGCGGATGAACTCCCGCTCGGCGGCGGTCAGTTCGGTTCCGGATACGCCGGTAATGAAGGCCCGCGTGCTCATAACGGCCGATTAACCCTGACCCGCGAGGGGGTCAAGGAAACGGCCGTTAATTCCTCTGGACGAAGCAGGCGGACAGGCCTGCCGACTTCAGGCTGTTGCAGGCCTGCGTCGCCTCCTCAGCCGAAGCATATGGCCCGGCGAAGGCGCGATAGACGACCCCCTTGCCCTTGTCGGTGAGGTCGACGCGCTTGATCACCGGCGAGCGGGAGCCGAGCACGCTGCCATACTTGCTCTGAAGCACGCGATACGAGGCGGCGGCGCTATCCTCGCTCTGCTGCGAGGAGACTTGCACGATGTAGCCGCCACCACCGCTGCTGCTGCTGGGCGCGATCTGAGTGGGGGCGGTCGCAGCCAGGCGCTGCGGTGGCTCAGTCGCCGGCGCCGATTGCGGTGCCAGCGACATCGGCTGGTTGGCGCTGGCATTGGCGGAGGTCGGCGGATTGCGCGGCGCGGCCGGTGCGACGGGTGCAGCAACAGGCTTTGGTGCAGCCGTCGTGGGCGTGGGCCTGGCCGCGGCGGATTGCGGCGCGGCACTATCGGTCTGATCGCCCTTCACGGCTACGGTCCTGATCGCGCGCGGCGAATTGTTCGGCAGCGTGCCATTGCTGGCAGCCAGCCCCGCGCCCGGCGGCGGCGCAGCGGACGGCGACACGCTCGCGACCGACGGCGGGTTCGCATTCTGGTTCAGCGGCGGGAACACCACGCGGGGGCCGCCCGCCTTGGCTGCGACATCGACCGGCGCCTCTTCGCGCGGCACGATCTTCTCGGCGCCATCGCCGCTCGCCATGCGATCCGGCACCTTGGCCGACGAATCCGCCGGCGCAGGCACGATCTTGGTCGGGGTATTGTCGGCCTTGATGATCGGCGGCTCACCGCTGCGGGGCGAACCGACATAGGTCTTGTAGGCAAAGGCTGCGCCCGTGCCGACGACGGCAAGCGCCAGGATCGCCGCGACCGTCATCATGCCGCCGCGCTGCTTCTTCGGCTCCTCGAGTTCGGGCTCGGGATAGTCGCTCTGATAGGCGTAGGGATCGTCCGGATAGGCCGGCTCACGCTGGTAGTCCTGCTCGCCTGCCTCGAGCCGACCATAGAGCGCATCGTCGTAGCGCGACGGATCGGGCTGCTGATATTGGCTCTGATCGGCTTGCTGCTGGTGGGCGTGATCCTGCGGCTGGTAAGCCTGCCCCTGATAGGCGTGATCCTGATAGGCATGCGGCTGATGAAGATCAGGCTCGGACGCAGCGGGCTGGGCTGAATAGCGATGCAGAGGATGGACCGGATTCACGGAGACGGGATAGTCAGGCTCCGGCACGGGTGCCGGCTGCGGCTGCACATTGGCGCGGCGCATCCATGAGGGCGGCCCGGGCGGAGTCTGCGAGGCCGGCTCGGCATAGTCCTGCTGGTCGTCATCCTGGCGGTAATCGTCGTCCCGATAGTTCAGGGCCGGCGCTGCCGGTGGAGCAGTCGGCCGCGACTGCGCGGCGAAAGGATCGGTCTGTCCGATCAGGCGGGCCAGCTCAGCCAAGGGATCGCTTTCCGCCCTCCCATGCTGATCGCCACCGCGACCATAGTCATCGGAAGGAAACGGTCTGTCCTGATATCGTTCGGCCATCGTGATGATGCGTCCCTTCGGGAAAGCCGCGCGCCCCTCGACCAAGGCACGGCTTTCGACCCACAAGGCTTTCAACCAAGTCTAAGCGATCCGGCTTCTGCCGGTTACCCCCGAATTTCCCTTAAGTAGTTCGCCCCAAACTACCGCATCTCGTTCGGGGCATGGACGCCGAGGATGGCGAGGCCCGATGCCAGAACCGAGACGACGCCCTGGACCATGGCCAGCCGCGCCTTCGTTAGATCTGCATCATTATTGATAATGAAGCGTAAATAGGGCAAATCGCGCCCCTTCGTCCAAAGTGCATGAAATTCGCTGGCTAAATCATAGAGATAAAAGGCAATTCGGTGCGGCTCGTGGGCCGCCGCGGCGGCTTCGAGCATGCGAGGATATATTGCGAGGCGCTTGAGAAGTTCAAGCTCGACCGGGTCTGACAACCGTTCCACCGCCGACTCACTGAGCCAGGCGATGCGCTTGGCCGAATCCTCCGGCAGCTCCGGGAACACCTCGGCTCGCGCGTTGCGGAAGATCGAGTGGCCGCGGGCATGGCCGTACTGGACGTAGAACACCGGATTGTCGCGCGACTGCTCCATGACCTTGGCGAGGTCGAAGTCGAGCACCGCGTCGTTCTTGCGGTACAGCATCATGAAGCGGACGGCGTCCTGGCCGACTTCATCCACCACCTCACGCAAGGTGACGAAGTCCCCGCTTCGCTTGGACATTTTCACCGGCTCGCCATTGCGCAGCAACTTCACGAGCTGGACGATCTTGACGTCGAGCGATCCCTTGCCCGACGTGGTCGCCTTCACCGCCGCCTGCATCCGCTTGATGTAGCCGCCATGGTCGGCGCCCCAGACGTCGATCATCTCGGCAAAGCCGCGGTCGAACTTGTTCTTGTGATAGGCGATGTCGGAGGCGAAGTAGGTGTAGGAACCATCCGACTTGATCAGCGGACGATCGACATCGTCGCCATAGGCGGTCGCCTTGAACAGAAGCTGCTCGCGGTCTTCCCAATCCTCGACCGGAGCGCCCTTCGGCGGCGGCAGGCGGCCTTCGTAGATGTCGCCCTTGGCCTTCAGGAAATCGATGGTCTCGGCGACCTTGTTGTTGCCGGTCTCGATCAGCGAGCGCTCTGAGAAGAACACGTCGTGGCGGATATTGAGGGCCGCGAGATCGTCCTTGATCTCGTCCATCATCATCGCGATCGCCTTGACCCGGACGGTGGGCAGCCAATGAGCCTCGCTCATCGCGAGGAGCTTGTCGCCATGCTCCTTCGCCAGTGCTGCGCCGACTGGCTTGAGGTAGTCGCCGGGATAGAGCCCTTCCGGGATCGCACCGATGTCCGCTCCCAGCGCCTCGCGGTATCTGAGGAAGGCGGAGCGGGCGAGCACGTCGACCTGGGCGCCGGCGTCATTGATGTAATATTCGCGCGTGACGTCGTGGCCGGCGAACTGGAGCAGGCTCGACAGGGCGTCGCCGAACACGGCGCCGCGGCAATGGCCGACATGCATCGGTCCGGTCGGATTGGCCGAGACGTATTCGACATTGACCTTCGCACCACCGCGGATACGGCCGTAATCGGCCCCCTCGCGCAACACGGTGCGCAGCGCTTCGGCCCAGGCGGCCGGCTTCAGGGTCAGATTGATGAAGCCGGGACCGGCGACGTCGACCTTGGCGATCAGTGCATCAGTGCGCAGCCGCTCGGCAATCCGCTCGGCGAGATCGCGGGGCTTGGCCTTTGCCTCTTTCGCCAGCACCATGGCGGCGTTGGTCGCCATGTCGCCATGGGAGGCATCGCGCGGCGGCTCGACCACCACGCGCGAGAAATCGATGCCCTCGGGCCAGTTGGCGTCCGCCGCAAGCGCGCGACAGGCGCCGTGCACGCGTGCGAGCACATCGGCGAACAGATGCAGGGATGAGGATGTGTCGGGCATGGCCGCCGCCTAACGCAAATCCGGGGTCGAGTCAAAAAGCCGCTGGTGCTCGGTCAGGGCGAAACGGTCGGTCATTCCGGCGATGAAATTGCCAATCCGGCGGGCCCGGTCGCCCTCATTGTCCGCCTCTGCCCCCAGCAGCCATTCCGGCGGCAGCTCGCCAGGAGATTGCAGGTATTTCGCAAACAGATCGAACAGGATCTGCTCCGCCTCCCCCATCACCCGCATCACCCGCTTGTGACGGTACATATGCTGGTACAGGAAGCGCTTGATGGCGGCCTCCTCCTCCGCGACCTCGGCCGGGAACGCGATCAGGGCCCTGCTCTGCCGGCGCACGTCCTGGGCCGACTGCGGCTTCACCGCGGCGAGATTCTTCTGCGCCTGCGCGAACACCGCGCCGATCAGGTGCGAGATCAGCTCGCGCACCAGTTCGGCGCCGCGCCTGAGGTCTTCGAGTTCAGGATAATGGGCGGAGGTCTCGGCGATGATCTCCGCCGTGAGCGGCATCACCTTGAGATCGTCGAGATGGAACAGGCCGGCGCGCAGGCCGTCGTCGATATCGTGGGCGTCATAGGCGATGTCGTCGGCGATGGCGGCGACCTGCGCCTCCAGTGAGGCGAAGCTCCACAATTCGAGGTGGTAGGTCTTGATGTAGTCGGCGATCCCGACGGGAATGCCGTGCTCGCGATAGCGCCCGACCGGGGCACCGCTGCGGTCGGTCAGCGGGCCGTTGTGCTTGACGATGCCCTCCAGCGACTCCCACGTCAGGTTCAACCCGTCGAACTCGGGATAGCGGTGCTCCAGCGAGGCGACGACGCGGAGCGTCTGGGCGTTGTGATCGAAGCCGCCGAAATCCTTGAGGCAGGCATCCAGCGCCCGTTCGCCGGCATGGCCGAACGGGGGATGACCGAGATCATGCGCCAGCGCCAGGGTCTCGGTGAGGTCCTCGTCGAGCCCGAGCTGCCGGGCCAGCGCGCGGGCGATCTGGGCCACTTCCAGCGAATGGGTCAGGCGGGTGCGGTAGTGATCCCCCTCATGGAACACGAACACCTGGGTCTTGTACTTCAGGCGGCGGAACGCGGTGGAGTGGATCACCCGGTCGCAATCCCGCCGGAACGGGCTGCGGGTCCGGCTCGGCGGCTCGGCGACCAGCCGGCCGCGGCTGCGGTCGGGGTCGCAGGCATAGGGCGCGCGGGGGGCTGCCATTCCGACGGACACGGCGAATTTAGTCCCTATCCATTTGATTCTGCGTATGGTGGCACTTAACTATGCCGAACGCGGGATACCAAATGAAATGGGTATGACGCCGGACGACGGGACTATCGGAGACCAGCAATGACGACTGCCGTGACCATCAGCGACCGGGCCGCACGCCGGATTGGGGAGATCCTCAAGGGCGAAGGCTCAGGCGCGATGCTGCGCATTTCGGTCGAGGGCGGCGGCTGCTCGGGCTTCCAGTACAAGTTCGACATCGACCGCGCCCGCACCGACGACGATCTCGTGATCGAGCAGGACAATGCGGTGGTGCTGGTCGATTCCGCCTCGCAACCGTTCCTGGAGGGGTCCCAGGTCGATTTCGTCGATGATCTGATCGGCGCCTCGTTCCGCGTCAACAATCCCAACGCCACGGCGTCCTGCGGCTGTGGGACGAGTTTTTCGATCTGAGCGCTTAGGCGCCCGTGATCTGCCTTTCCTCGTCCGTCCACTCCACCACCGACGGCATCAGCTCCGGCTGGAGCGGCGCGTCCTCCGATATCACGTGGCCGTCCAGCGCACGCAGCAATGTCGCGACCAGCGCCGGCTTGCGCAGCGGCTTGGCCAGGAAGTCGGACATGCCGGCCTCGCGGCAGATCCTGACGTCCTCGGGGAAAGCGTTCGCGGTCAGCGCGACGATCGGCAAGGCCGCAAAGCGCCCGCCTTGCGCGCGGATCGCGCGGGTGGCGGCGAGCCCGTCCATGTCGGGCATGCGCACGTCCATGAGCACGACATCGTAATTGCCTTCGGCGGCGGCCGTGACGGCCTCGGCGCCATCTGTGACGACCCGCAGATCGACGTCGAAGGCCCCTAACATCTTGCTCACGACCATGCGGTTGACCGCATCGTCCTCCGCGACCAGCACCTTCAGCGGCCGGTCGAGGCCGGCAATGCGAGCCTTGAGTTCATCGACCTCGTCGCGACCGGGCACCAGATCGGATGCCTGCGTCGGGCTCCAGGGCAGCACCAGCGTGAAATGGAAGGTCGACCCCTCGCCCGGCGTCGAGGTGACGCCGATGGTGCCGCCCATCTGCTCGATGATGCGCCTGCTGATCGCAAGGCCGAGGCCGGTGCCGCCGAAGCGGCGGCTGATCGAGGCATCGGCCTGCGCGAAGTCGCTGAAGAGCTGACCGAGTTTTTCCGGGGCGATACCGATGCCGCTGTCGGTCACGGTCCATTCGACGGTCGCGAGCAGGTCGCGGCGCGCCCGGCAGGTGGCGGAGATCGTCACCTCGCCTTCGTCGGTGAACTTCACCGCGTTGGAGGCGAGGTTGAGCAGCACCTGGCGGATGCGCGCGACATCGCCGCGCAGCGTCGGCGGCAGGTTCGGATCGAGCTCGACCTTGACCGTCAGCCCCTTGCTCTTGGCACTCGCGCGCGCGACGTTTGCGACCGTCTCGACCAGCGTCTGCGGGGCAAAGTCGACCGCCTCGAACGCGAAGCGGCCGGCCTCGAGCTTGGACAGGTCGAGAATGTCGTTGAGGATGCGCTGGAGATTGTCGCCGGACTCGCGGATCGTGGTGACGGCCTCGCGCTGCTCCGGATCGAGCTCGGTCTCGAGCAGCATGCTGGCGAGCCCGAGCACGCCGTTCATCGGCGTGCGGATCTCGTGGCTCATCACCGCCAGGAAGTCGGATTTCGCACGGCTTTCGGCCTCGGCCTTTTCCGCGCGCCAGCGCTCGGTCACGTCGCGCCCAAAGCCGCGATAGCCGAGAAACTGTCCCTCGCGGTCATAGGCCGGCTTGGCGGTGAGCGACCACAGCCGCGCCTCGCCACCGGCGACGACCTTGAGGTTCATCTCGTGCAGCGGCTCGTTCTGCTCCATCAAGCCGACGACATTGTAGGCCGCGCTCTTGTCCTCCGGGCACAGCATGTCGAGCACGTCGGCGAAATGCGATCCCTTGAGCAGCGGCAGCGGCACTTGGGCGACGTCGGCGAAGCGCTGGGGCACGTCGATCAGATGCCCCTCGGCGTCGGTCTGCCACAGCCAGTCGCTGGCGTTCTCCTGAAAATCCTTCAGCAGCAGCGAGATGATCTCGGTCTGGCGCTCGAGCTCGAGCTGGGCCTTGAGATTGCCGAGGAACAGATTGCCTTGCGAGACGATGTTGCGTGCCATGAAAAATGCGAACAGCAGCAGGAACACCGCTGTGATCAGATAGTGCCCGGTGCCGCAGAGCAGCAGCGCGCCGGCGCAGGCGATCGTCATCGTGGCGAGATAGACGAGGCCGGCACGCGGGAATGTCGAGAGCGTGAAGGCGCCGCCCGACATCATGCCGACCATCAGGCAGGCCAGGAGCAGCTGGCTGGTCGGCTCGATGCGGCTGAACAGCGCCAGCGGCAGCGTGCCCCAGATCGCGGCGATGAAGACCGCCTGCCGCAGCATTTGCCGCGCAGCGCGGGGCGAGGCCTCCTGCAGCGGGCTGCGATGCGACCGGCGCCATGCGCGCACCGCGAGCGAGGCGGTGGTGGCGAGCGTCAGGCCCCAGATCGCGAGGAAGTCGTTCCAGCCCCGGCCCCAGAACAGGATCAGCACGATGACGACGCTCAGCATCGTCACCGCCATCGTCACCGGGATCAGCTGCGTCACCGTATCGACCTGCTTGGCGCGGATGCGGCGGATCTCGCGCTCGCTGAGACCGGCGGTCAGGCCGTCCTCGATCTCGAAGCCGCCGAGCCAATACAGGAACGCGCCGATCAGGCGGTCATGCGGCGCAGTTCGTTTTGTCGATTTGTCCGGCCATCCCATCCGAGAACCTTTTTGGCATCAATGACCCAGCGCGCGCTTAAGCCGGGTTAATTTTGTGGGAGATTTTGCCGCGTCCTTGACGGCCACGTTGGCAGTTTGTTCTAACCATGGCCCCTGCCCGGAGCACGCCGACATGACCATCAGAGTTGCCACCTGGAACGTGAACTCGGTCCGGCAGAGGATCGACCTCCTGCTGACCTGGCTGAAGGAGTGCCAGCCGGACATCGTCTGCCTCCAGGAGATCAAATGCGTCGACGAGGCCTTCCCGCGGCTGGAGATCGAGGCGCTCGGCTACAACGTGGTCACGCACGGGCAGAAGACATTCAACGGCGTCGCCCTGCTCTCCAAGCTCCGCTTCGACGAGACCAAGTCGGGCCTCGCCGGCGACGACGAGGATGCGCATGCCCGTTTCCTCGAAGGCGTGGTGACGCTCAAGCGCGGGGTCCTGCGCATCGCCTGCCTCTATCTGCCCAATGGCAACCCGGTCGGGACCGAGAAATATCCCTACAAGCTCAAGTGGATGTCGCGGCTTCTTGACTATTCGAAGGAGCGTCTCAAGACCGAGGAGCCGCTGATCCTCGCCGGCGACTTCAACGTCATCCCGCATGCCCGCGACGTGCACAATCCCGCCGCCTGGACCGAGGACGCACTGTTCAAGACCGAGACCCGGGAGAGCTTTCAGTCCCTGCTCGGCCTCGGCCTCACCGACGCCTTGCGCGCCGTCACCGACGAACCGGGGCTGTACACCTTCTGGGATTACCAGGCCGGTGCCTGGCAGAAGAACCATGGCCTGCGGATCGACCATCTGCTGCTGTCGCCGCAGGCCAGCGACCGGCTCGCCAATGTCGGGATCGACAGCTATGTGCGGGCTTGGGAGAAGCCGTCGGACCACGTGCCGGTGTGGGCGGATCTCGATCTGGAGGCGGCGTAGGCCGCCTCAGAGAACTATTCCCTACGACCCTGCACCCACTGCTCCAGCATCTGCAGGGCCATGGCGCGGTCGTCGTCGGAGGCCTTGGCGAAGGCGCGGTTGTAGCTTTCCTTGATCCAGCTCTCTTCGGCACCGGCGCTGTCACGCGCCAAGGTGAGCCACATCAGGCCGCGCGCGGCCTGCCGCGGCAGGCGGTCGCCGTTGAACAGCATCTGACCGAGCAGCGCCTGGGCCTGGTGCTGGCCCTTCTGGGCGGCGAGGCCGAGCCAGCGTGCGCCGTAGCGGAAATCCTCACGCGAGGCGTCCGGCGTCTTCAGGTACAGGCGGGCGAGATCGTATTGCGCATCGGCATTGCCGAAATAGGAGGCCGCATAGGAGAACATCTCCCGCGCCCGCTCCGGGTCCGACTTGACCTTCGAGTTCGGGATGCCGCTGAGATAGTAGCGGCCGAGCGCGACGAAGGCATTGGCCACGATCTGCGCCTGCGGCGCCGAGGGGCTGTCCTCGGCATGCGCATTGGCAACCCGGCTGAAATATTCGAAGGCGCGCAGATCGTCCTGGGCGACGCCGTCGCCATTGGCGTACATGCGGCCGAGCTTCCACTGCGCGATGGGGTGGCCGCCCTCGGCGGCATATTGCAGCGCACTGAGCGAGGTCTCCTGAGGCACGGCCGCCGGCGCGACCTTGCCGCGCACGGCCGCCGCGGTCCCCGGCAAGGTGGTCACGACCGGGAAAGCCGCGTCCTTCGGGTTGACCGGAGCGCCGTCGAAGGCAAGCGCCGGCGCGGCCAGCGCGATGGCCCCCAACACAAACGCAACTGTGGCACGCCTAGATGTCCGCATAGCACTGTTTCTCGTGCGCGCCGCCCGGATGGGTCACTGCCCCCCCGACCGCTGGTCCAACCTGCTGAGCATATTTCCAGAGCGCACCCGACGTGTGGTTAGTCGCGCGAGCGCTCCATTTGGTTTTGCGCTGGGCGAGTTCGGCGTCGCTCAATTTTACGTTAAGGGTACCGGCAACGGCGTCGATCTCGATGATGTCGCCGTCCTCGAGCAGCCCGATCGGGCCGCCAATGGCGGCTTCCGGCCCGACATGGCCGATGCAGAAGCCGCGGGTGGCGCCGGAGAAGCGGCCGTCGGTGATGAGCGCGATCTTGCCGCCCATACCCTGGCCGGTCAGCGCCGCGGTGGTCTGGAGCATTTCCCGCATGCCGGGGCCGCCCTTCGGCCCCTCGTAGCGGATCACGATGACTTCGCCTTCGCGGTAGGTGCGCTTCTGGACCGCCTCGAAAGCATCCTCCTCACGGTCGAAGCACCTGGCCGGACCGGTAAACCTGAGGTTGGACATTCCCGCGACTTTCACGATCGCACCTTCTGGCGCCAAATTGCCCTTCAGGCCAACCACACCGCCTGTGACGGTGATGGGCTTGTCTGCCGGGTGCACCACGTCCTGGTGCGGATTCCACTTCACGCTCTTGAGGTTTTCAGCGATCGTGCGGCCCGTGACGGTAAGGCAATCACCGTGCAGGAAGCCGTTGTCGAGCAGCGTCTTCATCAGAAGCGGTATGCCACCTACTTCAAACATGTCTTTGGCGACATAACGGCCACCCGGCTTCAAATCCGCGACATATGGTGTCTTTTTGAAGATTTCGGCGACGTCGAATAAGTCGAACTTGATGCCGCACTCATGCGCGATCGCCGGCAGGTGCAGCGCAGCATTGGTCGAGCCGCCGGAGGCTGCAACCACGGCAGCCGCGTTCTCCAGCGCCTTGCGGGTGACGATGTCGCGCGGCCGGATGTTCTGGGCGATCAGGTCCATCACCTTCTCGCCCGCGGTCATGCAGAAGGCGTCGCGGATTTCATACGGTGCCGGCGCACCGGCCGAGTAAGGCAGCGCAAGGCCAATCGCCTCGGAGACGGTCGCCATGGTGTTGGCGGTGAACTGCGCGCCGCAGGCGCCCGCCGAGGGGCAGGCCACGCGCTCGATCTCGTCGAGGTCCTCGTCCGACATGGCGCCGACCGAGTGCTTGCCGACGGCCTCGAACATGTCCTGCACGGTGACCTGCTGGCCGCGGAAATTGCCGGGCAGGATCGAGCCGCCATAGATGAAAATCGAGGGCACGTTGAGACGGACCATCGCCATCATCATGCCCGGCAGCGACTTGTCGCAGCCGGCGAGCCCGACGAGCGCGTCATAGGCATGGCCGCGCACGGTCAGCTCGACCGAATCGGCGATGCATTCGCGCGACGGCAGCGAGGAGCGCATGCCGTCGTGCCCCATGGCGATCCCGTCGGTCACGGTGATGGTGCAGAACTCGCGCGGGGTGCCGCCGGCCGACGCCACGCCCTTCTTCACCGCCTGGGCCTGGCGCATCAGCGCGATGTTGCAGGGAGCGGCTTCATTCCAGCAGGAGGCGACGCCGACGAAGGGCTGGTGGATCTGGTCGGTGGTCAGACCCATGGCGTAGAAATAGGACCGATGGGGCGCGCGCGCAGGGCCTTCCGTCACGTGACGGCTCGGCAGCCTCTGCTTGTCAATCTTCGCGCTCATCGCAAACCAGTTTCCCCGGTCAACCCTTTCAGACCCGAAAAATCAGAGCCAAGATTTTAATCGACCTTGGGATTTCTCGTGACGTCGAGGACTGCCTGCTACCTCCAGAACTTAGAGCGATTTTATTCATGTTTGGGTGTGGCCAAAAAGCGGCGGTGATGCGAACCGCCGGTGATGACGGTTAAATCCGAGATGAGTGTTGCGGAGACAGCACAATCGTTACCGGGAAGACACGGATTTGCACACTCCAATACCTCACAAGGCAAGACAGTCCGCAACCTTTGATTTCAAGGTCAGGAGAGCGCGCCAGCATCGCACTGAATGACGGAGATGCCCGCAGGTGAGTCGGCGACAGGGTCCAAGGCCGTGACATGGGCCCCGGCTCAGCAGCGCACCGCCAAAGCGGCGCTGCGCTGCGTCCGGAGCTGAGTGGCGCACGCTCTCCCAACGACGCCCATTGTCGTGATCTCCTCGCGATGACTGAGTGTGAGGCGGCAGCCTGTTCTCCAAGGGACACTGTCATTCTCCGCGAAGGCGGGAATCCAGTACGCCGCGGCTTCTCGGTTCAATCGCGAGCGTCTCTGGAATACTGGATCGCACGGTCAAGCCGGGCGACGACAGTGAGTGTGGCGGGACTGACATGCTTCTTCGGCCTCGCGGCGCAATTCGCCCGAGCTTTGCTTGATCACGCCACCCTCAAAACCAAGAGGGCGCAGGGAAGGCCGGGTGCCGACAGGCACCCGCGGTCCGCTGCGCGAAATGCACGCGCAAAAAGAACCGCACAGCAGCATACAGGTGGTGCCGATCACTCGGCCTTCCCTGCGCGATGGTCGGACGGCTTATGCCGTGCTCTCCCGGGAGCCGAACTTTCCTCTGGCCTCCCTCGCCCTGCGAATTGGATGATGCAGTCCGCCCGGTCGGGCTCGCTCGCACCTTCGCAGACAGCTTGACCGTGGCAATGACGGCCAGGACCACACGGTTTTGCCGTACGCACGGCCCGCCATGTCGCCGCAGTATTCCCAGCCCTGTCGACGGAGCTGAGAACTTACAGGCGAGACGAAGCCTGGCAGCGCCGTCGTCCGCACGCGGTTACGGGCTCACAGGGACTACCCGCCCTGCCCGCACCTCTCGCGCCGACGCTGCCGCGTCCACCGCAGACCCGGCTCGCGAAAATGACGACCTCATGATCGCCCCTCTTGAGTGAGCCGGGATGCACGACACATACGCCGAAACCGAATTTCGGTAAAGTGGAATATTTTTGCGACGCTGGGTTGACAGAGGCCGACACAGGCGCGATCGTCCCATCACGCTCTGGTCCATTGACTGGCGTGCTGATCAGAAAGTTGCGCCGGCCTTGAGCAGATAGGTGCGGCCGGGCAGCGGATAAGCGCTGAAGCGGCCGTCCGTGAAGGTGCTTGCGATGGCGTAATCGTAGTAGAGCGCATTCAGCACATTGTTGACGCTGAGCGACCAGAAGTAGCGGTCAACCTGGCCGCTGAGCTTGAGGTCGATCGTGCCGTTGGCGGGAATCGGCTTCTGTGTGCCCGCCTGATCGTTGTCCATGCGCCGCTCGCTCCAGAACCGCGCGGTGGCGTCGAGCACCAAATAGTTCTGCCAGATGTTCCAGGTGACGCCCGCACTCGCGGTGTAGCGCGACACCAGCGGCACGTCATTGCCGGTCCAGATGCCTTCGCGGAAGACGGCGCGGGTATAGGCCATGCCGGAGCGCAGCAGCAGAGCGTCGTTGACGCGATAGGACAGGCTGGTCTCCGAGCCGTAGCGGCGGGTCGGATCGAGGTTGGTGTTGTAGAACAGCACCGGGTTGAAATGGACCTCGTTGGTGAGGTCCATCAGATAGAGGCTGCTCTGCAGCTGCAGTCCGCCGCCCTTGATGCGCAGGCCGCCCTCGATGTCCTGCGAGGTCTGGGTCTTGAGTTGAAACGTTTGCGGGATCGCAGCGAAGGTCAGGGGATCGAAGGACGGCCCTGAGGACAGGCGCTCGTCCACGTCGGGCGTGCGGAACGCGCGCGCGGCGCGGCCGAACAGCGAGACCACCTCATTGAGGCGATGCTCGGCCCCGAGATGCAGCGCATATTGGGTTTCATCGCTCTGGAGCGGGAGGGCGCCGATGTCGGCGTTGAACGGCGCCGCCGGGTCGAAATTGTCGCGCGCCGCAAGATTGATCGTCTGCACCCGCGCGCCATAGGAAATGTCGGTCGCAGGCGACACGCCCAATGTGTGCTGAAAATAGCCCGCAACCGTCTGCTGCCTGAGGTCGTAATTATGCCAGGGGGAGAGCCCCTGCCCGGCGCCGCGGTTCTGCTGAAAGCTCGCATCGTAATAGTCGATGCCGGTGAGGAGCTGCGATGGCATTCCGAGCAGCAGGCTCTTCACGCTGAGCCGCGGTGTGATCGACCACGTGGTCAGATGGGAATCGGCATAGGTCGACGTGAAGAAGCCCGGAACCGGCACCGGGCTGGAGAAGAACGCACTCTGCTGTTTCTTGTCGCGCACGCCGCCGTCGACGATGAGATCGACTCCGTTGACGAGGGTCTTGGTGAAGCCCGCGGTCGCGCTGAAGCCCTGCTGGTTGGCATAGTTGAACGGCGTGCTGGTCCCTCGCCGGTCGGTCGCGACCTCGTCGAGGCCGATCGATGGGTCGACGGTGCGCCCGCCCGGCAGCCGCAACTCCTGATGATCGCCCGTGACGGTGAGAAAAGCGGTCAGGCCCGGTGTCGCGTAATTGAGATTGCCGACGCCGTTCTGCTGGGAATAGCGATTATTGTCGCGGTAGCCATCGGTCCTGACGGCATTGCCATAGAACGAGGTCGACCACGGACCGGAATTGAGCGAGGTCGAGACGTTGCCGAGCCCCGTGTTGAACGAGCCGAAGCCGGCCTCGATGCGCGCGGTCACGGGCGGTCCGCCGACGCCGCTTTTGGTGACGATGTTGATCACGCCGCCGACCGCGTTGTCGCCATAGAGCACCGCTCCGGAATTGCCGCGCGTGATCTCGATACGCTCGATGGAATTGAGCGGGATGGTGGAAAGGTCCACCTGTGCCATGTCGACGTCGTTCAGCCGCCGTCCGTTGACCAGCACCAGCGTGTTGGCGGTTGCAAACGCGCCGAAGCCGCGCAGGTCCACGCCGGTCTTGGCACCGATCGGGCCGCCATAGAACGTCGTGATCTGGGCCCCCGGCGTCTGCGTCGCGATGATCTCGGCCAGCGTCTGCGACGGCGCGTGCGCGATATCCGCGGCCGTGACGACGGTCGTGGCAGCACCGACGATACCGCCGTTGCCGGCGACAGCCTCGACGGCCGAGCCGGCGCCATTGCCCGACGGCGCGACATCGGCCGTCGCGCGGGGCCTCGTCGCGCCGTCACCGGTCGCCCTGGCCCGCGTGCGGTTCTGGTCGTCGGGCTTGGTCACTTCAATCGGTGGCAGCTGCTCGGCAAGGACCTGCTGGGCGAAGGCCGGAGAGAGATCGAGCGAATGGAAGGCAACGGACGCGAACAGGCCAGCGCTGAGGCGCCCGGCGGCAGAGACAAGACGGGACACAATTGTAAACCTCGGTATGACGTCAGTGGCACGTCACAGCGAACGAGGTTTCACGGTGGAGCGATGGATTGCTCCGGTGAAGCCGATGTCTGCACTCCCCGACCGACATCTTCGCGTGTGACCACGGCTGACGGCAGGTCTCCTGGCTCGCGGGTCGTTACCTTACGTCGCCTTCCCAGGACCGAGTTCCCAGTGGCATAGGACGAAAGATTCACCGCTTACAGTTGCGGGGGCAGCCGTGGCGTTGAGACAATTCCCGTTGGGACAATCCCGCACCACATTCCCTTTTGATCTCCCTGAGGAGAACCGTCACCGATCAACTTACGTGTCGTTCCGCCGGGGAGTCAATCGACCGGTGGCCGTTGTCACCGCGCTCAGGTCCGCCCTCGCAAACGCTGGGCCTGTGCCCAGGCGGCAGCGACGTCGCGTGGCGGAACATCGACGCGCTTGATCGGAGTCAATTCGCCGGAGGCCGAGACGATCGCGGTTTCCTCGCGTCGGCAGCGCGTGCAGACAAAGCGGACCTCATGCGGGGACGCCCACCAGCTCGATCGCTTCACGTTGACCGCCATCGGCCAGGCATCGCAGTGCGAGCAGGACACCAGAAATCGACCGGGATCGAGCATACCCATTTCATCGGACTCCGCGTCCTTCCGCTTCTTCAATGATTAACCCAGGTGAATCGTTCCGGTGCCCAAGCACCGCCGGTTGCTCTCAGCGCGCGCCCTTGAGGGTGCAGGAGGTCGTGCACGTGACCGTGGTGCCGCGATCGCAGGATCTGCAGGCATTGACACACTGGTTCATGTCGCGGGGATTGTACGAGCTGTAGTTCCGCATCGGGCAGGCCGATGTCGAGCCGGTGATGTCCTGATCCTGATTGCAGGACGCCATCATGAGCGCAAATATGATCACGGCAACGAGGCGCATGTGATTGCCCTGTCGAGCATGGCAAATGACACTCGCGAGGCACGCTGCACTGCAGCGAACCCCGGCCTTCCCAGCACGAGCGATCGCTCGCTGCGTCAAGGATGCGCGCCAAACCTTAAGAACGGATTGCAGCCGGCCTCAGGCCGCGGCCTTGGTCGCGATCGCCTGCCGCATGTCCGTCGCCAACTGACGGTACTGCTCCGAAAGCTTCAGATAGAACTCGCGCTTGGTGCTGTCGGTCGCGAGCTTGGCAATCAGCTCGCATTCGGCGGTCAGCGTCTCGAACCGTTCCAGCCTGTCCTGAAGTTCCGTCATCGGCGTGTCCCCGTCAAACGCCTCAAGGACATCCAACCTAAGCCCGGGAAATAGGTCACGGCGAACATCGTTATCGAGTAGAAACAATTTTTCCGGGGCGGCAGCTATTTGCTGTCCAGCCGCCAGGCGCCGTCCCAGCCGGCGTCCGGCGGGCTCGCCTCGAACTGCGCGATGCGGCCGAGCATCGCGCGCGACGGTCCGTCGCCGGGGACGGCTTCGAGCGCCGCGTTGAAAGCAGCGCGCGCCTCCTCGAAGCGCCGGGCGCGATAGGCGGCGAGCGCTTCGGCATAGTGCATGCGCAGGCTGTCCTGTGCGCCGGTGAGCGCGCCCGCCCTCGCCATCACTTCGAAGATCGCCTGCGGCGCGCTCTGGCCGGCGACCGCGAGACGATCGATCTCGCGCAGTTCGAGCCGCGATCCGACCGCATCAGCGGTGGCCTGCGCGATCAGGATGCGGGTGCCGTAAACCTTGTTGACGGCCTCCAGCCGGGAAGCGAGGTTCACGGCATCCCCCATCACCGTAAAGCTCATCATCAATTCGGAACCGATGCTGCCGGTCAGGACCTCGCCGGTGGCGATGCCGACCCGCAAATCGCACGGCGCCGGCATGGCGCGGATGCCGAGCAGGTCGGGCAGCTGCTTCTGGAGCGCCGGCACCTGCTCGGTCATCTCGATGGCGGCGAGGCCCGCGAGCAACGCCTGCTCGTCGTCCTCGATGAAGGGCGGGCCCCAATAGGACATGATGGCATCGCCGATATATTTGTCGATGATGCCGCGATTGCCCCTGATGGGGGCGGACATCACCGTGAAATAATGGTTCATCACTCGCACGAGCCCGCGCGGGGTCATGCCCTCGCTCATCGCGGTGAAGCCGCTCATGTCGCAGAACATGATGGTCATGACCCGGCGCTCGCCGTCGATCGCGATCTCCGGCCGGTCGATCAGCCCCTGCACCACCTTGGGATCGATGTAGCGGCCAAAGGTCTCGCGGACGCGCTCGTTGTGCCTGAGCTGCTCGGTCATGCGGTTGAACGCCGCGGCGAGTTCGCCGATCTCGTCCTGGGTGGAGACGGTGATGGTCTTGTCGAAGCGACCGGCTTCGACCTCGCGGGTGCCGGCGAGCAGCAGCCGCACCGGGCGCGTGATACCGCTGGACACCAGGAGCGCAAAGGCAAATCCGAGCACCGCCGCGAGCAAGGTCACGGCTCCCGACACGATGATGGCCTGGTATTGGCGGCCAATCACTTGCGACGTCGAGAAGAAGACCTGCGTCAGCATGTCGGCCCTGATCGCGTCGACCTTCCGGTTGAACGCATCGCGCAGGGTGTCCAGCTGTTCCAGCGTGGCGCGGGCCTGGACCACGTCCTTGGCCTCGATCTGCTTGAGCAGTTTCGCATTGCCCTCGTCCAGATTGCGCCGCAACTCGGTGACGGCGCTCTCGATGCGGACGTCGAGCCGTGCCAGCGCGGCATTGTCGGAATACGTCCTGGGATCATCGATGATCGCGTTGATGAGCTTGCGCGCTGCCTCGGCTTCTTCCTCGAACTTGCGGTCCAATGCCTCGAAGTCGCGAAGCCGCGCCGCATACGTCTCCTCGTCCGACGACGCCCCCATCTTGGTCATGACCATTTGCCGCAGCGCCAGGGCGCGCTCCAGCGAACGGATATTGGCGCGGGCCAGATGGCTGTAGGCCGGGATGTAGCGGTTGGTCAGCTCGCCCAGGAGGACACCGACCTGGCTCGACATCACCATCGACAGGATCGAGGTGACCAGCATCAGGACGATCAATCCGAGGGCGATGCCGACGATCTTGCGCCGGATCGACTGGTTGAAAATCGGCATAGGCGCGGGGCAAAGGCTCAAAGGACGAAGCGAGGGATTCCATACACCGGATCGGGATTCGGGAACACGCGCAATCTGTCCCTGCTGACGCCCTGGACCCGGCCAAACCGTCGCGCGGGTCCGGTTTCGTTAACAAAGGCTTAAGAGGCCATCCTTCATTCCCCCAGCGCGGGAGTTCCCTCATCACATCCGTATTTTGCCGCATTGTTGCGACAGCGTGAGGATGCGACACGGTAGTGATGCACCGTGTCGGTGCCTTGATTCTCAAGCCGCATGTCGTCGCGGACCTTGGTTTGTAGTGGTTTCGCAGGGGGACCATGGAATGAACCAGTGCCTACGCTCGCTCGCGTGTGTCGTTGCCGTGGCCGCAATGGCCCTTCTTCCCACCGAGATGGCGGCCAAGAGCAGCCACAAATCGTCCGCGCCGAAGAAGACGCATGAGGCGAAGGGCGGCAAGCATCGCCACACGGCGGTGAAGTCGCGCCACGGCAAGCATGCCGAGGCCAGACACAAATCGAAGAAGGCCGACGAAGCGCCGTCTGACAAGCCCGCAACACCGCCGCTGACCGGCGACCTCGCCGCGCTGAAGGACGCCATCGATCTCACCCGCAAGGGCAAGACCGATGACGCGAGCGCAGCGCGCGAGCGCATCACCGATCCCGCCGGACGCAAGCTCGCGGACTGGTTCATGCTGCGCCACTCCGACAGCACGGCGAATTTCAAGCGTTACGCCGCCTTCCTCGAGGCCAATCCGGACTGGCCGAGCCGCGCGTTGCTGCGCCGGCGCGCCGAGGCGCGGCTGTGGCAGGAGAAGGCCGACGCCGCCACCGTGCACAAGTTCACCATGGACCGGCCGACCAGCGCCAAGGGCAAGTTCGCGCTCGCCCGCGTGCTGTTTGCCGAAGGCGACGCCGACAGGGCCGCGCGACTCGTGCGCGAGGCCTGGCGCGCGGACGAATTGTCGGAGCGCAGCGAGGAGGATTCCTACGAGGCGTTCCGCGACCTCCTGACCGCGGACGATCATCGCGCCCGCATGGACAAGCGGCTCGGCGCCAAGGACTATTCGGGCGCGCGGCGCGCCGCAAAACGGCTCGGCGAGGATGCGCTCGCGATCGCCAAGGCCTGCGCCGCCGTCACCGGCAAGTCGAGCAAGGCCAAGGACTATCTGGAGGACGTCCCGACCGAGGCGCGACGCGATCTCGGCTATGTGCTGTGCCGCGCCCAGTGGCATCTCCAGAACGACCGCATCGACGACGCGGCCGAGGTGATCCTCGCCGCCCAGCCCGACACCATGGCCGCGCAAGATACCGATGCCTGGTGGCGCGAGCGCCGCATGCTGGCGCGCAAGCTGCTCGACCAGGGCAAGTCCAGGACGGCCTATGACGTGGTTCGCACCGCCGCGGTGCCCGAGAAGGAAGTCTACCGCGTCGACTATCATTTCATGTGCGGCTGGATCGCGCTGCGCTTCCTCGACGATCCCCAGGCGGCGCTGGTGCACTTCGCCGCCATCGACGAAGGCTCGGCCAATCCGATCGCGCTGTCGCGTGCCCATTACTGGCGCGGCCGTGCCGCCGAGGCGATGGGCGCGACCGCAGATGCGCGCATGAGCTATCGGGCGGCATCGCGCTATTCGACCGCGTATTACGGCCAGCTTGCGCGCGCAAAGCTCGGTCTCGACCGCATCGAGCTGCGTGCGCCCTCGCCCGTGCTGGCCTCGGCCGACACGCCGCCCGCAGACGAGCGCGTGCGTGCCGCCGACATGCTCTACGACATCGGCGAGCGCGACATGGTGTTCTACTATGCCCAGGATTTCGCCAAGGAGAGCACCGACGTCGCGGCGCTCGAAGCGCTCGGCGAGCTCGCCGGCCGGCGCAACGATGCGCGCGTGATGCTGGAGGTCGGCAAGTCGGCGCTGGCGCGCGGGCTCGCGCTCGACCATTACGCCTTCCCCACCATCGGCATCCCCGAGCACCAGCAGGTCGCGCCCGCGATCGAGACCAGCGTGATCTATTCGGTGGCGCGCACCGAAAGCTCCTTCGAGCAGCGCGACAAGTCGCATGCCAACGCGGTCGGGCTGATGCAGGTGACGCCGGAGGCCGGACGCGATACCGCCAGACGTTTCGGACTGACTTACGACTGGGGCAAGATGGTCTCCGACCCCGTCTACAACACGCAGATGGGCGCGGCCGAGCTCAGCGCGCTTTTCTCGGAATACCGCGGCAACCAGATCATGACCTTCGCCGGCTACAATGCCGGCCGCGGCCGCGTGCGCGAATGGGTGCAGGCGCGCGGCGACCCCCGGGATCCCAGGGTCGATCCGGTCGATTGGGTCGAGCGCATCCCGCTGTCGGAGACACGCAACTACGTCCAGCGCGTAATCGAGAACGTGCTGGTGTACCGCGCGCGGTTCGAGGGCAGCAGCATGATCGCCGGCAAGAGCAACGAGCGTGTGGTGACGCACGAGGCCGGAGCAACGGCACCCGTGGCGGCCGCAGCGCCCGCTCCCTAGTCGACGCCGCCGGGGCTGAACACCGGCGCCTGCAAGGTTACGTCGCTGCGGCTTCCACGCGAGTGCAGTCGCGCAGCTAGATGTCACCTCCTTCCAGCGTGATCGGATCGCGACCTTCCAAGGATGCGCCGGTCAAAGCTCTTGCGAAGGTCCAAGCGTGCATCGTGCAGCTCCAGCACCAGACCGCACCCAGGGCCGCCATCGTCTCGATCATATTGCGAGCGGCGAGCTCGATGTTCGCGGCGGCCGGTTCTGTGCACCCAGGCATCGGCCATTGTACGAAGAACGGGACGAGTTCGCCGCGCCGGTAGCAATCGTAGTCACAGTAACGGCGCTGTGTGCGCGCATGCCGGACATAGCCGGAGCAGAGCGACCGCGAGCAGGTGCTGCACGTGGCCGCGCGCAACGGAGGCTCGTGGTTGACCACCACGAATTTCATGACGCCACCCTCACGCCATCCGTCGCGAGGGCCTCGCAGAACAGCGCATAGCACTGATAGTCGCAGTAAGGCAGACGGGTCGCGATCTCGCGGAGATAGCTGCCGCTGATGGCCTCGCAGCACTGCATGCACCAAGTGTGCCGGAACGGGGTCCGGTCGTTCACGAGCACGAAGGCGAATCTCATGTGGCACCTCCCAGGGCGAAGCAGTAAACGCTGTCCAACGGAGACAGGGCGGGCGGTGGAGCGCAAAGGTGGTTTCGGCCGTCCGGATTATCCCTGTTTCGCTCCACCTTCTGGGGTGGGATCAGAATGTATCTCCCGTCCTCCCGGCGTCGTGCATAGATCTGGCCGTCGATGTATTTGATATCGGTCGGATAGCAGTCAGCGCTGTTGCAGCAACTGAGGCTCGGATTGTCCGGCATGTGCCAGGTCGAATAGAATTTCTCGTGCAGCGCCTGGTCCTGGAGTGGATGCTGGCGATGAGCGGTGCCCTGTCCAGTCTCCTGTGCCTGGACTGCAGCGGAGCCGAGGAGAACCAGCGAGCACAAGAGCTTGCATGAGCGCTTCAACGCACGGGCTCCCGGGTCAGACCTTCGGAACGAAGTCAGTTCTCTAATTCGGCCTCAGGCAACCTGAACCCGAAACAACCACCGGCGGTCGCGTTCGCGGCGGGTGCGGAAGCGATCGACACACTTCTTGGAGCAGAGCGCGGTGCGCCAGGAATAGTAGCGGATCAGACCGAACTTGCCGCCGCACACCCCACAGCCATTGACTGAAGGGCAAGGTTCGGACTGGGATAGGCCACGCTCAGGAAGTACCGATGTATCGCACATTGTTATCTTCCTCTGTCGCTTGGTTAGTTGCGCTTTGCCAGTTCATTCCCTTCGAGCTCGCGCGGGTCGTGAATTGCCGCGGCGGCGGCTGCATCACCAGTATTCCGGCGGTTCGTCCCTGGTCGTTGTTTGTCGGTAAGACACCTCGGCCGCTAGCTTCAGACCGGTTCTCGTGCGCTCGCTGCGATCTACCGGTCGACACTCCCGATTGGTCATAAGGCTAGTTCGCCGGGCACGAGATGCTCAATTGTACGGAGGTAAATGGCCAATATAATTAGGAATGGAGGCCCTATACCTAGGTTTGTCCCGTACTCGCCCCGGGGCTCCCCGGCTCATGTTCAACGAGACGGCGCACGATGCTCCGGCCGCACGGTCACCGTGAAGATCCCGCCGGCATGGCGTCCTCGGGGCGCCGCAATGGACAGCGCAGCGCTCGATGCAGAGGCGCACGTCATGATCGCCCGTCGACTTTGGCCGGAATTGCTCCTCTCGCGGCAACGTGCTCTACTCGTGTTCACGCAGAGAGCGCCGGGAGCGTCTGCGATGAAGCCGGGCCGGGCAGCAACGTTCGGGAAGTCAGCCGCACAATTCCTCGTCGGCTGCGTCAGGCAGGTTGTCACTGCCGGGCCGCACACTGAGCCGGACGCCGGTTTGCACGAGGCGGTCAAGCAGTGGCAGCAGGTCTTCGAGCACAACCCGGTCATGTACTTCATGGTCGATCCGACCGGAACCGTGATCAACGTGAACACGTTCGGCGCGGCGCAGCTCGGCTACACGGCCAAGGAATTGATCGGCCGATCGGTGCTGGATGTCTTCTTCGAGGAAGATCGTGACTTCGTCCGGACGTGCGTCGCGCTGTGCCTTAAGACCATTGATCAATCACACACCTGGGAAATCCGGAAGGTTCGCAAGGACGGCTCGGTGCTATGGGTGCGCGAGAACGCCAAGACCATGCTGCGGGCCAATGGCGGACCGATCGTGCTGGTGGCCTGCGAGAACATCACCGAGCGCAAGGAAGCGGAGAATGCGCTGCGACAGAGCGAGGCCTATCTCGCCCAGGCGCAGGAATTGAGCCACACCGGCAGTTTCGGCTGGAAGGCCGCGACCGGCGAGATCACCTGGTCCAAGGAGACCTATCGCATCTTCCAATTCGAGGAGGGGACGAAGCCCGAGATCCCGCTCATGCTCGAGCGCATCCATCCGGAGGACCGGCTTGCGGTGCAACGGACCACGGGTCGGGCGGCACGCGAGGAAAGAGATTTCGATCATGAATACCGGCTCATAATGCCCGACGGCTCGATCAAGTACGTCCGAGCGGTAGCCCGGGCGATGCGGGATGCGAGCGGTCACGTCGAATTCGTCGGATCGGTGACTGACATCACGGCGACCAAAGAGGCAGAGCGCAAACTGCGCGATAGCGAGCAGCGCTTCCGCGACTATGCCGAAACCGCCTCCGACTGGTTCTGGGAGACGGGGCCGGACCATCGCGTGACCGAGATATCAGAACACTCAGATACCATCTCTGCTCCCGTAGGCCTGATCGGACTTACGCGTTGGGATATCGCGCCGGATGCCGATCTCGAGCCGGAAAAATGGCAACAACATCGGGCGGCGCTGGACGCCCACGTCCCGTTCCGCGACTTGGTGTATCGCAGCAAAGACCGCAACGGGCAGCCGATCTACGTCCGGACCAGCGGCAAACCGTTCTTCGACGCCGACGGCGCTTTTCTCGGCTATCGCGGCGTCTGCACCGATGTGACCGCCGCGATCCGGACCAATCAGGCCGAAGACGCGCTGCGCAAGGCCCAGGCCGAGCTCGCACATGTGACGCGCGTCACAACACTGGGTGAGCTGACCGCTTCCATTGCACACGAAATCAATCAGCCGCTTGCCGCAGTCATCGCAAATGCCGACGCCTGCCTCGCCTGGCTGCAGCGCAGTCCGCCCGATCTCAAGGCGGCCCGCCGCTCCGTAGAGTGGATCATCGAGGACGGCACGCGTGCCAGCGACGTGATCCGTCACGTTCGGGCGCTCGCCAAGCGGTCCGGCATCGAGATGGTTCCACTCGACGCCAACGTGGTCGTGCGGGAGGCCGTCGCACTCGTTCAGCGCGAGATGGCCAGCCACGCCGTATCGGTGCGAATGGAGTTGTCGTCGGCACTGCCGAATATCTTTGGCGATCGAATCCAGTTGCAGCAGGTCCTGATCAACCTGATCATGAACGGGATCGAGGCCATGGAAGACGTCCACGATCGCCCACGCGAGCTGGCCATCCGTTCAGGGGCGAGTGGCGATGGCGCGATGCTGGTGAGCGTTTCCGACTGCGGGGTCGGCATTAGTGAAGAGGCGATAGATCGCCTGTTCACGCCGTTCTTTACCACGAAATCCGCAGGCATGGGCATGGGACTGTCGATCTGCCGCTCCATCATCGAGGCCCATGGCGGACGGCTTTCGGCCGCACCGAACCAGGAGCGGGGCGCGACCTTTCAGATCACCCTGCCCCTCTATCGAGAGCAAACATCGTGACCAAGCGCGCGGAGCCTTCGCCGCAGCCGGACGGCGATCAGCCAATCGTCTTCATCGTCGACGACGACGCATCGATGCGCCGCGCACTCACCAATCTCTTCGAGTCGGTCGGCCTCAAGGTCGAAGCATTCGGCTCGGCACCGCAACTTCTCCACGCGAAGCCGCCGGATGTCCCCAGTTGCCTGGTGCTCGACATTCGCCTGCCCGGAGCCAGCGGCCTCGACCTGCAGTCCGATCTTGCCAAGGCAAATATCCACACGCCAATCATCTTCATTACCGGTCATGGTGACATTCCCATGACGGTTCGGGCCATGAAGAGCGGCGCGATCGACTTCTTGACTAAGCCGGTTCGCGACCAGGACATTCTGGACGCGGTTCAGGCCGCTATCGAACGAGACCGCAAGCGCCGCGACCTCAACAGGACGGTCTCGACCGTGAAATCACGCTTCGAGTCACTATCCTCGCGGGAGCGAGACGTATTGTCACTGGTGACGTCCGGCCTGATGAACAAGCAAGTGGCAGCCCAGCTCGGATTGGCGGAAATCACCGTCAAAATCTATCGCGGCCAGATCATGCGGAAAATGGGCGCGAAGTCGCTGGCCGATCTGGTGAGGATGAGCGAGGCGCTCGGGATTGGATCCAACAAGCCCGGCGCACAAACCTAAGTATGAGTTTCCAATGACGACTGGCAGGTCCACCTTGCGCGTTTATGTATAGCCGTGGCGACGGCAAGCGTAATCCCGGGCGAGGAGCGGACGTCTTGTCAGTGGCTTCGGTGATTTCGGTGCTTGACGACGACCCTTACGTGCGGGCCGCAATCAACAATCTCTTGGAATCGCGTGGATATATCGTTCACACATTCGCCTCAGCCGAGGAGTTTTTGAGATCGGACGATTCGAATGACACCTCGTGCGTGATCGCCGACGTGCAGATGCCGCTGATGACCGGGATCGATCTGTTGACGCAGATGCGCGCGCATGGCTCGGCAACGCCGTTCATCTTCATCACGGCTTTCCCGGATGAGAGCGTACGTGTACGTGCGCTCAACGCCGGGGCAACCTGTTTTCTCGGAAAGCCGTTCGCCGCCTCGGATCTGATGCAATGCCTGGACCGTGCGCTGGCAGCAGGTCACGAAACCACGCAGTGAGCGACCGGCGACGAGCAAATGCGAGGGTGGACAGCGACCAGGATCAATTCCGCATCTCGCGAGGGCCTCCCGCGAGATGCCCCGCGTTCGCCGCCCGCTCGGAATGCGGCGCGGAAACTGACGACATGCAGCGGGGCATGGCGCCGCCCGGCTTAATCCACCTTGATGTTCGCCGCCTTGATCATCGGCCACCATTTGGCGATCTCGGCCTTCTGACGGGTGCCGAGCGCTTCGGGCGTGAGCTGATCCTTCGGCGTCATCTCCAGGCCCTGGCCTTCGAGCTGCTTCCTCACAGCGGGATCGTTCAGCGCCTCCACGGCCGCGGCGTTGAGCTTCGTCACGATCTCCTTCGGCGTGCCCTTCGGCACCCACATGCCCGACCACAGCGTCATGTTGAAGCCCTTCAGACCCGCCTCCTCCGCGGTCGGGATCTCCGGTGCCGACGACAGGCGCTTGCTGTCGGTGATGGCGTAGGCGCGGATGGTGTTGGCGCGGACCTGGCCGATGGAGTTGGAGGTCTGGTCGACGATGAGGTCGATCTGACCGGCGATGAGATCGTTCAGTGCGGGCGCGGTGCCGCGATACGGAACGTATTGCAGCTTGATGCCGGAGACGCTTTCGAAATAGACGCCGGCGATGTGGCTGCCGGAGCCGGCGCCGGCGGTGCCTGCTGTCGGCGGTGAGGGCCGCGACTTCAGCCACTCGATCAACTCCTTCAGCGAGGTCGCGGGCACTGCGTTCTTGCTGACGATGATCATCGGATTGCTCGGCAGCAGCACGACCGGCTCGAGGTCGGTGACGAGGTCGTATTTGAGTTTGTAGACCGCACCGTTGGCGACGTGGGTGCCGAGATGGCCGAAGGAGATGGTGTAGCCGTCCGGCGGCGATTGCACCGCGCGGCCGACGCCGATCGAGCCGCCCGCGCCGGTGACGTTCTCGACCACGACGGCCTGGCCAAGCGACACCCGCATCCGCTCGGCCAGCACACGCGCCATCGCATCCGACGGTCCGCCGGCCGAGAAGGGCACGATGATGGTGATGGGATGGGAGGGATAGTCATCGGCGCGCGCGGCGCCGGTCACAGCGAGAACAGCAAACAGCGCAGCCCAGACGGCCTTCGTCATTGTCTTCTCCCCGGCGATGTCGTTGTTATTTTTTTGCTCTTCCCGCGTACGGGAAGAGGAATCATTCGTCGCGCAATGCGCGCTAGAACTGCGAATAGTCGATCGGCTTATGGCGGTCGAGCGTGCGGGTGACCGGCGGCAGCGGATACTTCAGGCCGGTCGCGCAGTTGAACAGCATCACGCGGTCGCTTTTCGAGACGCGGCCGTCGGCGAGGCTTTCCTTGTAGGCGGCATAAGTGGCGGCGCCCTCGGGGCACAGCAGCAGCCCCTCCTCGCGCGCGACCTCGCTGAGCGCCGCCGAGATCTTGTCGTCGTCGACCGCGATGGCAAAGCCCTTGCTCTCGCGCACCGCGCGCAGGATCAGGAAATCGCCGATCGCCTGCGGCACGCGGATGCCGGAGGCGATGGTGTGAGCGTCCTCCCAGCGCGTGGCGTGCTCGGTGCCGGCCTCGTAGGCGCGCACCATCGGCGCGCAACCGGAGGCCTGCACCGCGACCATGCGCGGCCGCTTCGAGCCGATGAAGCCGATCTTCTCCAGCTCGTCGAACGCCTTCCACATGCCGATCAGACCGGTGCCGCCGCCGGTCGGATAGAAGATCACGTCGGGCACGTCCCAGCCGAGCTGCTCGGCGAGCTCGAGGCCCATCGTCTTCTTGCCCTCGATGCGGTACGGCTCCTTCAGCGTCGAGGTGTCGAACCAGCCGACCTTGGCCTTGCCCTCGCCGACGATCTTGCCGCAATCGTCGATATAGCCGTTGACGCGGTAGACGGTCGCGCCCTGCAGCTCGATCTCGCTGACGTTCACCTCCGGCGTATCGGCCGGGCAGAAGATCGTGGTCTTGATGCCGCAACTCGTGGCGTAAGCGGCCAGCGCCGCGCCGGCATTGCCGTTGGTCGGCATCGCCATGTGCTTGATGCCGAGCGCCTTGCCCATCGACACCGCCATCACGAGGCCGCGCGCCTTGAACGAGCCGGTCGGCAGACGGCCCTCATCCTTGACGATGACCTCGCCGCCGCCGAGCTTTTTGCCGAGCTTGGGCAACCGGATCAGCGGCGTCGTGACCTCGCCGAGCGAGACGATGTCCTTGCACTTGCGCACCGGCAGCAGCTCGCGGTAGCGCCACATGTCGCCGGGACGTTGGGCGAGCGCGTCCTTGGTCAGCGCCTTCTTCACGCCGGCGAGGTCGTAGCGGACGAGAAGCGGCTTGCCGGCCTTGGAGAGGTTGTGGACCTGGTCGGCGGCGTAATGATCGCCCTCCATCGCGCATTCGAGATGGGTGACGAAGGTCGGGCGTTCGATGGTGAGGTTGTCGTTGTCGTGCATGTTGCTTCTTTCTTCTTGCTTATTGAACTGCTCTTTTTGCTCGTCATTGCGAGGAACTCTCGCGACTAAGCCATCCAGACTCTTTCCGCGGAGGCATTCTGGATTGCTTCACTTCGCTCGTGACGGCGGCCGTCAGATATTCAACACCCTTCCATACGCATCCAGCACGGCTTCCTTCATCATCTCCGACAGCGTCGGATGCGGGAAGACCGTATGCATCAGCTCTTCTTCCGTGGTCTCCAGGTTCATCGCGACGACGTAGCCCTGGATCAGCTCGGTGACTTCCGCGCCGACCATGTGGGCGCCGAGGAGCTGGCCGGTCTTCTTGTCGAAGATCACCTTGACCAGGCCCTGATCCTCGCCGAGCGCGATGGCCTTGCCGTTGCCGACGAAGGGGAAGCGGCCGACGCGGATCTCGCGGCCGCTCTCCTTGGCCTTGGCTTCGGTCAGGCCGACGGAGGCCACTTGTGGCTGGCAATAGGTGCAGCCCGGGATCAGGTTCTTGTCCATGGGATGCGGGTGCAGTCCCTTGATGGCCTCGACGCAGATCACACCCTCATGCTCGGCCTTGTGAGCCAGCATGGGCGGGCCCGCAACGTCGCCGATGGCGTAGATGCCGGGGACGTTGGTCTTGCCGTAGCCGTCGACGACGATGATGCCGCGGTCGGTCTTCACGCCGACCTTTTCCAGGCCGAGATTTTCGATGTTGCCGACGACGCCGACCGCCGAGATCACGCGCTCGAACTCTGATGTGACCGGCTTCCCCTTGCCATCGTCGATGGTGGCGACGACGCTGTCGGCCTTCTTCTCCAGCTTGGTCACCTTGGTGGAGGACATGATCTTGATGCCCTGCTTTTCCAGTCGCTTGCGCGCAAGGCCGGCGATTTCGGCGTCCTCGACCGGGAGGATCTGCGGCAACACCTCGACCACCGTGACCTCGGAGCCCATGGTGTGGAAGAACGAGGCGAACTCGATGCCGATCGCACCCGAGCCGACCACCAGCAGCGACTTCGGCATCTTCTCCGGCACCATCGCCTCGAAATAGGTCCAGATCAGCTTCTTGTCGGGCTCGAGCCCCGGCAGCACGCGCGGCCGTGCGCCGGTGGCGACGATGATGTGTTTCGCCTGATAGGTCCCCTCGCCGAGCGCGCCCTTCGGGCCCTCGACGTCGGACTTCTTCACGACAACTTTGCCCGGAGCCTCGATCGCGGCGGCGCCCCAGATCACGCTGACCTTGTTCTTCTTCATCAGGAAGCCGACGCCGTCGTTCAGGCGCTTGGAGACACCGCGCGAGCGCTGCACGACGGCCTTCGGATCGAACGAGACCTTCTCCGCCGACAGGCCGTAGTCCTTTGCGTGCTGCATGTAGTGATAGATCTCGGCCGAGCGCAGCAGCGCCTTGGTCGGGATGCAGCCCCAGTTCAGGCAGATGCCGCCGAGATAGGATTTTTCGACGATCGCGACCTTGAAGCCGAGTTGGGCGGCGCGGATGGCGGTGACGTACCCGCCGGGGCCGGAGCCGATGATGATGACGTCGAAGGATGTATCGGCCATGGCGGCTCCCGTTCAACTCAAGAGGCGCCGCGAGCGCGGCGCTTGACCAGAAAAGACCTCACCAGCCATTCGAGCACCACCACCAGGGCTATGACGGCCAGCGCGGTAAGCACGATAGGCTGAGCGATGTTCCGTGCCAGTTGCTCACCGGCAAAGAACGCAGAGTGAAGAAAATCGAGCCCAATCGGGTTGAGCGCGACGGCGGCGGCGAGCAGCAGCGACATCCATGGCCAGCGGGTCCGGACATGCAAGGTTGCCCCCTCTGCCGCCGCGTCAGACCATCATCATCACGGGATTTTCGATCAGCTGCTTGAAGGCGCCGATCAGCTCGGCGCCGAGCGCGCCGTCGATGGCACGGTGATCGCAAGACAAGGTCACGCTCATCATGTTTGCGATCTCGATCTTGCCGCTGCGCACGACGGGACGCTCCTCACTGGTGCCGACCGCGAGGATGGTCGCATGCGGTGGGTTGATCACGGCGGTGAAGTGGCTGATGCCGTACATGCCGAGGTTGGACACGGCGGTGGTGCCGCCCTGGTATTCCTCCGGCTTCAATTTGCGGGACCGTGCGCGCGCGGCAAAATCCTTCATCTCGTTGGAGATGGTGGAGAGCGTCTTGGTCTCGGCCTTGCGGATGATCGGCGTGATCAGGCCGCCGGGCATTGCCACGGCAACGCCGACGTCGGAATGGTGGTGCTTGACCATGCCGCTTTCGGTCCAGCTCACATTGCAGTTCGGGATCTTCTGCAGCGCGACCGCCATCGCCTTGATGACGAAGTCGTTGACCGAGATCTTGTAGAGCGGCTTCTTCTCCTTGTCCTTCGGCGCGGCTGCGTTGATCTCCTCGCGGGCGGCGAGCAGCTTGCCGATGTCGCAGTCGATGGTGAGGTAGAAGTGCGGGACGTTCTGGATCGACGCCGTCAGGCGCTGCGCGATGGTGCGGCGCATGCCGTCATGCGGGACGATGTCGTAAGAGCCCGGCTCGAACAGCGACAGGATCTGCTTGTCCGACATGGTCGGTGCGATCGAGGGCGCACCGGACGGTGCCGCGGCAGGCGCCTTGAGGCCCTTGCCTGACTTCGCCTGCTCCACGTCGCGCGCGACCACACGGCCGTGCGGACCGGTGCCGGTGACCATGCCGACATCGATGCCGGCTTCCTTGGCGAGACGCCGCGCCAAAGGCGACGAGAACACGCGGCCGCCATGGCCGTTGCCCTGCGCGGCCGGCGCGGCCTGCGGCGCCGGTGCAGCGGCGGGGGCCGGTGCAGACTTGGGCGGTGCAGACTGGGGCGGTGCAGATTTGGGCGCAGCAGGCGCAGGCGCCGGCGCTTCGGCAACTTTCGGAGGTGCGGCCGAAGCGCTGGGCTTGGCGGCGCCGGCCGCCTTCACATCCTCGCCCTCGCCGGCCAGCACCGCGATCACATCGTTGACCGGGACGTCCTGCGTGCCCTCGGGCACCAGGATCTTGGCGATCGTGCCCTCGTCGATGGCCTCGACCTCCATGGTCGCCTTGTCGGTCTCGATCTCGGCGATGACGTCGCCGGATTTGACCTTGTCGCCTTCCTTCTTCAGCCACTTGGCGAGGTTGCCCTTCTCCATGGTCGGCGAGAGAGCGGGCATCAGGATGTTGATGGGCATGCTGACCTCAAGAAGAACTTTGCAAAAACTCGTCTCCAAAAGCGAAGACGAACAGACCAGGTTTAGTTGCCGATGTCGCCCTGCCACAGGCGCTCATTGGCGGGATTGGAACGCCAATTCTTCATCATGGTGATGGAGCGGTCGTCGGCAAGGTCGATCCAGGGGATGCCGAACTTGTCGAGGATGTCCTTGGATCCCTCGAAGGTGACGGACTCTCCGATCACCACCAGCTTCACCTTGAACAACCCGAGCGCGCCCGCGCACATCGAGCATGGCGACAACGTCGTGTACATGACGGTGTCGTGGAACGAGATCGCACCAGCCTCGCGCAGGCAGCTCATCTCGCCGTGCAAAATCGGATTGTTCTCCTGCACGCGGTTGTTGTGACCGCGGGCGATGATCTTGTTGTCACGCGTCAGCACGGCGCCGATCGGCAGGCCGCCCTGCGCGATCGAAGCCTCCGCCTCGCGGATCGCCTCCAGCATGAAATCGAAGTGATGGGGTTCGATTGCCATGGTCAGTGTCCCTTGCCGCGCGGCGTCGTGGTGCCGGTGTCGGTCGGACGCTCGATCTCGGCCTGGAACATCTCCAGGATCCGGTTCAGGGCGTCCTCTTCGGTATAATCGCTCTCGCGCGCATAGGCGCGCGCGGCGTGGCGGGCGAGATCGACGAGCAGCAAGCCCCACATGTCGGGCTCCTCGAAGGCGCGCTGGAACGCCATCGACAGTCCGCCATCCAGCACGAACACGCGCAGGATCTCGACCGCGTCGTCGCGGGCCATGACGTCCGGCGGCAGTGGCTGCTCCTTCGGGCCCGCCATGATCTACCTGTAGCAGACGGCTTTGGCGGCCTCGACGACTTCCGCCGCCGAGGGCAGCGCGAGCTTCTCCAGATTGGCGGCATAGGGCATCGGCACGTCCTTGCCTGAGACGCGCGCAACCGGCGCGTCCAGATAATCGAAGGCGTTCTCCATGATGCGCGCGGCGATCTCGGCGCCGACGCCGCTCTGGGCCCAGCCCTCTTCCACCGTGACGGCGCGGCCGGTCTTCTTGACCGAGTTGATGATGGTCTCCGTGTCCATCGGGCGCAGCGTGCGCAGGTCGATTACCTCGGCCTCGATGCCATCCTTGGCGAGTTCGTCGGCCGCCTTCAGGGCATAGGTCATGCCGTTCGACCAGGAGATGATGGTGACGTGGCTGCCCGAACGCACGATTCGAGCCTTGCCGATCGGGATGATGAAATCGTCGAGCTTGGGCACTTCGCCGGTGTGACCGTAGAGCACCTCGTTCTCGAGGAAGATCACCGGATTGGGATCGCGGATCGCGGCCTTGAGCAGGCCCTTGTAATCCGCTGCCGAGAACGGCGCGACGACCTTGAGGCCCGGGACGTTCGAATACCAGGCCGAATAGTCCTGGCTGTGCTGGGCGGCGACGCGGGCGGCGGCGCCATTGGGCCCGCGGAACACGATCGAGCAGCCCATCTGGCCGCCGGACATATAGAGCGTCTTGGCCGCGGAGTTGATGATCTGGTCGATCGCCTGCATGGCGAAGTTGAAGGTCATGAACTCGACGATCGGCTTGAGGCCGGTCATCGCAGCGCCGACGCCGACGCCGGCAAAGCCGTGTTCGGTGATCGGGGTATCGATGACCCGCTTGGCGCCGAACTCCTGGAGCAACCCCTGCGTCACCTTGTAGGCGCCCTGATATTCGGCGACCTCCTCACCCATCACGAAGACATCGGGATCGCGACGCATTTCCTCGGCCATGGCATCGCGCAAGGCTTCGCGGATGGTCTGCGTCACCATCTCGGTGCCTTCAGGCACTTCCGGATCGGGCTCGGCGACGGCCTGCGGCGCGGGCGCAGCCTTCGGTGCCGGCGCTTCGGCCTTTGCAGCGGCAGGGGCTGCGGACTCCGCGGCCTTCTCCTGCTTCGCCGGCGTGGACGCCTTGGCAAGATCGGCGGCGCTCTCGCCGTCGGCGAGGATGGTCGCGATCGGCGTGTTCACCGCGACGTCGGCGGTGCCCTCGGGGATCAGGATCTTGCCGAGCGTCCCCTCGTCGGTCGCCTCGACCTCCATGGTCGCCTTATCGGTCTCGATCTCGGCGATGACGTCGCCTGATTTGATCGTCTCGCCCTCTTTCTTCAGCCATTTGGCGAGGTTGCCCTTCTCCATCGTGGGCGACAACGCGGGCATCAGCACTTGAATTGGCATATCGACTCCAAGGGAAAGCTTGCGCGCGTTCAGCGGTAAATGTCGGTCCAGAGCTCGGCTGCATCCGGCTCGGGATCATGCTGGGCGAAATCGGCGGAGGCGTTGACGATGTCACGCACCTCGGCGTCGATCGCCTTCAGATCCTGCTCGCTGACCTTTGCCGCGAGCAGGCGGTTACGCACCTGCTCGATCGGATCCTGGTCGTGGCGGACTTTCTCGACCTCCTCGCGTGTGCGATATTTGGCAGGGTCGGACATCGAGTGACCGCGGTAGCGGTAGGTCTGCATTTCGAGGATGTAGGGGCCCTTGCCGGCGCGGCACCAGGCCACCGCCTCTTCGCCGGCAGCCTTCACGGCGCGGACGTCCATGCCGTCGACCTGCTTGCCGGGGATGTTGAAGGACGCGCCGCGCTTGGAAAAATCCTGCTGCGCCGAGGCGCGCGAGACCGAGGTGCCCATGGCGTAGCGGTTGTTCTCGATGACGTAGACCACCGGCAGCTTCCAGAGCTCCGCCATGTTGAAGCTCTCGTAGACCTGGCCCTGGTTCGCCGCACCGTCGCCGAAATAGGTGACGCTGACATTGTCGTTGCCGCGATAGCTGTTGGCGAAGGCGAGCCCGGTGCCGAGGGAGACCTGGGCGCCAACGATGCCGTGGCCGCCGTAAAAGTGCTTCTCCTTGCTGAACATGTGCATGGAGCCGCCCTTGCCCTTGGAATAGCCGCCGCGGCGACCCGTGAGCTCGGCCATGACGCCGTTGGCGTCCATGCCGGTGGCGAGCATGTGACCGTGATCGCGATAGCCGGTGATGACCTGGTCGCCCTGCTTCAGGGCCATCTGCATGCCGACCACCACGGCCTCCTGGCCGATATAGAGATGGCAGAAGCCGCCGATCGCGCCCATGCCGTAGAGCTGGCCGGCCTTTTCCTCGAACCGCCGGATCAGGAGCATGTCGCGGAGCGCCTTGAGCTCCTGCTCCCTGGTGAATTCCGGGGGCGAACCGCCGTCGGGCTTGTCCTGTGGAGTGCTTGCGGCGGCTTTCTTGGGTGCGGCCATAGGAATTCCGGGTCAGAGAAAACTTCGCCCTCTCTAACCCAAGTCAAACGCCCTTGGAAAGCACCGCGGCGACATGGCACGACTTTCATTATGCCGCAGTGCAACGTTGTCGAAATATTGCAAAATCTTTGGCGCCGATCGGGCAACAAATCCATGCGCTTCACGCACGTGCGCAGATTCGTGATCGGATCAAGAACGATGGGCCACGCCAATCCCGGCCTTCAGAGCGGACGGCGCCAAAATGGCGCCGCCCTCGCCGCACCGTCCGATCAGAAGAAGCCGAGCTTCTTCGGGCTGTAGCTGACCAGGAGGTTCTTGGTCTGCTGATAATGGTCGAGCATCATTTTGTGGGTCTCGCGACCGACGCCAGACTGCTTGTAACCGCCGAACGCCGCATGCGCGGGATAGGCATGGTAGCAGTTGGTCCAGACGCGGCCGGCCTGAATTGCCCGGCCGAAGCGGTAGCAGCGGTTGGCGTCGCGGCTCCAGACGCCGGCCCCGAGGCCATAGAGCGTGTCGTTGGCGATTTCGAGCGCTTCCTCGTCGGTCTTGAAGGTCGTGACCGAAACCACGGGCCCAAAGATCTCCTCCTGGAAGATCCGCATCTTGTTGTGGCCCTCGAACACCGTCGGCTGGACGTAGAAGCCACCCGAGAGATCGCCGCCGAGTTCGGCGCGTCCGCCGCCAGCGAGCACCTTGGCGCCCTCCTGCCTGCCGATGTCGATGTAGGAGAGGATCTTCGCCAGCTGCTCGCTGGATGCCTGGGCGCCGATCATTGTATCGGCCGCACGCGGGTCGCCCTGCTTGATCGCCGCGACGCGCTTCAGCGCCCGCTCCATGAAGCGGTCATAGATGTCGGCATGAACCAGCGCCCGGCTCGGACAGGTGCAGACCTCGCCCTGGTTCAGCGCGAACATGACGAAGCCTTCGATTGCCTTGTCGAAGAAATCGTCGTCCTCGGCGGTGACGTCGTTGAAGAAGATGTTGGGCGACTTGCCGCCCAGCTCCAGCGTGACGGGAATGAGGTTCTGGCTGGCGTACTGCATGATCAGCCGGCCCGTCGATGTCTCGCCGGTGAAGGCGATCTTGGCGATGCGTGGGCTGGAGGCCAGCGGCTTGCCGGCCTCGAGGCCAAAGCCGTTGACGATGTTGAGCACGCCTGGTGGCAGGATGTCGGCAATGAGTTCGGCCCAGACCATGATCGAGGCCGGGGTCTGCTCGGCGGGCTTGAGCACGACGCAATTGCCGGCGGCGAGCGCGGGCGCGAGCTTCCAGCAGGCCATCAGCAGCGGGAAGTTCCAGGGGATGATCTGGCCGACGACGCCGAGAGGTTCGTGGAAATGATAGGCGATGGTGTCGTGGTCGATCTCGCCGATCGAGCCTTCCTGGGCGCGCACGACGCCGGCGAAGTAGCGGAAGTGATCGATGGCGAGCGGAATGTCGGCGGCGCGGGTCTCACGGATCGGCTTGCCGTTGTCCCAGGTCTCGGCGATGGCGAGACGCTCGAGATTGTCTTCCATGCGATCTGCGATCCGGTTCAGGACAGCGGCGCGCTCGGCGACGCTGGTGCGGCCCCAGGCGGCCTTGGCGGCATGCGCCGCGTCGAGGGCGGCCTCGACGTCCTGCGCGTCGGACCGCGCGATCTTGCAGACGATCTGGCCGTTCACGGGCGAGGCGTTGTCGAAATATTTGCCTGATATCGGCGCGACGAACTTGCCGCCGATGAAATTGTCGTAGCGTTCGGCGAAGGGAACTTTGGTGACGCTGAGGAATTCCACCTTGTTCATTGATCACTCCCGATGTTTGCTGTTTGCGCAATTCGTCGCGTGGTCGCGACTTGCGCGGACGATGCTGCGGGAGGCGTTTTCTGTCAGCCCTGGCGGGAACGATGGCGAGGCCGACCTGTCGCAATTCTGCGACAGGTGATCGTGTCCCGGACGCGCTGCAACGCTTTTCGCGTTGCCGCGCAGAGCCGGGACCCAGAAGGCGAGGCCTGAGGATGCAGAGACGTGGGCCCCGGCTCAGCAGCGCACCACGTCGCAAGGGCGACGCGCTGCGCTGCGTCCGGGGCACGAGATCAGAGTTCGAGGAAAGCAGCAGGGCTCAGTGGTTCAGTTCGAACCGCTTCAGCTTCCTGTGCAGGGTTGCACGGCTGACGCCGAGGGCCTTGGCGGCCGCCGAGACATTGCCGCCGGCGCGGAGCAGCGCCCGCTGCACCACGGCGCGTTGGCCGCCGGCCAGATGATCGCGCGCGGTATCGCCGCCGAGCAGATCGGCCGCGGGCACCGGCTGCAACGCCCGGCCGGGGGCAATGCCGAGCGCCACCCGGGCGGAGCGGGTCGCGCCGATCACGAGATCGTCCGCATCGACCGCGATGAGGCCTGCGCATTGGCCGTCCGCAGCTTGCGTCAGCACGATGCGGGCATGGGCGAAGGCCCTGCGGAACAGATCGGCCTCGATGCGCTTGGCCGCCTCGCCTGCCGCCAGCGCGATCAGGCTGGAGAATGCATCGGTCCGGTCAGCGCGGCAGGAGGACACGTCGAGCACGCCCGCGAGCGCCGCCTCATGGTCGTAGATCGGAACGGCGCTGCAACTCAGAAGCGTGTTGCGGGTGAAGAAATGCTGATCACGGTCGATCGTCAGCGGACGCTGCTCGACGAGGCAGGTGCCGATGCCGTTGGTGCCCTCGTACTCCTCGCTCCAGAGCGCGCCGGTCCACAGGCCCCAGGACTGAAACGTCGCGTCGTCCGCCGCCGTGCCGCGGCGATCGACCGGCACGCCCTCCCCGTCGGCGAGCAGCACGCAGCAGCCGCTCGCACCGACGGCCTGATAGAGCCGGTCCATCACGCCTTGCGCGGCGGCCAACAGCGGCGCGTCACGCTCGCGCGCCTGATGCAGCTCGGCCTCGGTCAGCCGCATCGGTGAGCTGCGGCCGCCGGGATCGAGATGATGCAATCGGGAGGAACGGCGCCACGAGGCCACGAGCGCGGATCGTGCCGCCTGGCCTGACGCGATGGCGGCCTCGACACGGGCCGCGTGATGCCGGGGCATTGTCCCATTCATCACAGTCTCCTCCGGGTGACAGACTAGAACGTGCGGGAGCGGCCTGATTGATCTGCGTCAACTTGGCGACCGCGACAGTAGCCATGGGCCCGCTGCGGCGCTGCCGTCAAGGCGGACTCCGGTTCGGGGACCTACGACCTTCGCAGGAGCGAGACGGCACGGCGGGGCGGATTTCGGCAGCAGCTTTCGTCTCAGTTTTCGAAAGCTTCGGAAAACGCTACTTCGCCGGGATCATCCGAACGAGGTCATGCGGATTGACATAGTCGAGCTGATAGCGCGCCCGCTCGTCCAGCATGTCCGGATCAATCCTCGACGTGCGCAGCAGCGATACCCGCTGCTCGCTCCTGGCGCGCTCGCGCTTGAGCTGGGCCAGTTCGCTCGTCAGCGCGATGATCTCCTGGTCGAGTTCCTGGCGGGCGTTGAGGCCGTATTTGCCGGTATAGGCGTTGACGCCGAAATAGCCGACGATGGCGATCGCCATCGCGTAGAGGGCAAGGCCGGTCAGAATCGATTTCAGACGCGCGCGGGAGACCATCTAGGGAAGATGGGACAAGTTGGTTAAGGGAGTGCTAATTCCAGGCCACTCCCGTCGTCATGCCCGGGCTTGTCCCGGGCATCCACGTTCTTCGGTGCGTGGGCAAAGACGTAGATGGCCGGGACAAGCCCGGCCATGACGGAGAGAGTACGGGCTCAGCCCTGATGTTTCGCCACGTGCGCGGCGAAGGCGTCGATGTATTGCTGCAGCACCGTCTTCAGGGAGTCCTTGGTCAGTTCTCCGTTCGCGTCGAACGCATCGCCGACGGCGTTGAGATAGATTTCCGGCTGCTGGAGCAGCGAGCCGGAAATACCCGGCAGGATGTTCTGCAGATGCTTGGCAGCGCTGACGCCGCCGAGCGGGCCCGGCGAGTTCGAGACGATGCCGACCGGCTTCCCGAGGAGCGAGCTCTTGCCATAGGGGCGCGAGGCGACGTCGATGGCGTTCTTGAGGACGCCCGGGATCGAGCGATTATATTCGGGGGTGACGAACAGGACGCCGTTCGATTTCTGGAGCTTGTCGCGGAAGGCCAGCCAGTCCGCGGGCGGCGCGCCTTCGAGGTCCTGGTTGAAGAACGAGATGCCCGCAGGTGTGATGACCTCGAGCTTGAGCGAGCTTGGCGCAAGCTTGGCGAGCGCGTTGGCGATCTTCAGCGAAAAGCTCTCCTTGCGCAGGCTGCCGGCGATCGTGACGACGTTGTAGGCCATGAGGTGTCCTTGAAACCTTGAGGGAAATGCGCGATGGCACTTAAGCGATCCGGACCGATGGATGCAAGTGCATGTACCGGTCCGATTTAGAAACGTAGCGTTTCGCGAAAGCAGATGGTTCAGACAATTCGGGCCGCCAAGGGGCGGCCCGATCCTTGCGCACGGATACTGACCCCGCTCAGAGCGTCGGATTCCACGCCGCCCGGATCAGGCGATACTTGGCGCCGTCCTTCTCGACATGGCCGACCGACGGGAACGAGAAGTGGAAGCCGACCACGGTCGCCTTCTCCGCAGCCGCCATGTCGTAGAATTTGTGACGCGTCTCCTGCGCCATCGCAGCATCCATGTCGAACGCGACGTGCCAGTCCGGATTGCGCAGGAAGAATTCCGGGATGTTGGTGACGTCGGACTGGATCAGCACCTTGGAATTGCCCGATGCAACCGCAAACGAGGTGTGGCCGGGCGTGTGGCCCGGCGTTGCGATGGAGGTGATGCCCGGCGCGACCTCCTTGCCCCACTCGTACTTCGTCACCTTGGACTCGAGACCGGCGAAGGTTTTCTTCACGTTGGCGAAATTGCTCTTCAGCCCCTGATTGGACTCGGCTTTGGCGGCGTTGTCCTCACTGGTCCAGAACTCCCACTCCTTGCCGGGCACCATGACCTCCGCGTTCGGAAAGGCCAGGGCGCCGTCGGCCAGGCGGATGCCGTTGATGTGGTCGCCGTGCATATGCGACAGCAGCACGACGTCGACGCTCTTGGGGTCGACGCCGGCAGCCTGGAGGTTCTGCAATGTGCGGCCGACGGCGCCCTTGCTCGCCTCGAAATTGGCAATGCCGTTGCCGGTATCGATCAGCACCAGCTTGGAGCCGGTATTGATGAGCTGTGGGTTGAACGGGATCGTGACCATGCCCTTCGGCATGTAGGCCGCCTCGCCTGCGGCCAGCGCTTCGTCCTTCGACAGATTGACGACGAACTTGTCCGGCATCGGGAAGGTGCGCGCACCGTCATTGATCGAGGTGCACTCGTAGCTGCCGACCTTGTAGCGATAGAAGCCCGGCGCCTGCGTCCCCGCTTGCGGCGCTGCGGCCCTGGCGGTGATGGGCCCAAGCCCGGTCAAGGCAGCCGCGCCCGTCGCGGCGGCGCCTGCAAGCAGGTGGCGGCGATTCAAATCAGTCATGAAGAGGTCCCTTCTGAGCGCCCCGCGGCTTTTCCGCGTTCAAATGGCGGCGGAATAATCTCCCGCCTCGCTCAGAAGGCAAGACCTTCCTTCGGTGACCTGCGGTCGCAGATCACGATTATTTATTCGGGTTGATGAGGAATTTTTCGCCCGTGGCGCGCTTGGCGTACACCGCGATGTTGGCGGGATCGAGCACCTCGGGCAGCGACACCACCTTGGTGTAATGGCTGGCGAAGGTGGTCTTGAGCTCGGACGCGACGCGCTGACGCAGACGACCGATCTCGGCCGGGCCGATCTTCTGGAGGAACGGGGTGAGCAGCCAGCCACCGACGCCCCAGCTCAGGCCGAACGAGCGGTTCAGCTCGGTCGGGCGCGTGTCGAGGCTACCGTAGATATAGACCTGCTTGTACACGTTGGAGCCGTAGCGGCTGTATTCCTTCGCGGTCTTGTTGGCCGCGACTTCCATGGCGGTCAGAATCTGGCTCGCCAGCTTGCCGCCGCCGATGGCATCGAAGGCGATGGTGGCGCCGGTCTCGACCAGCGCATTGGTGAGATCGTCCATGAAGCCTGGCGCGCTGGAATCCACGACGTGCCTGGCGCCGATCTTGTGCAGGATCTCGGCCTGCTCCTTGCTCCTGACGATGTTGACGAGGCCGATGCCGTCCTTGATGCAGATCTTGTTGAGCATCTGGCCGAGATTGGACGCAGCGGCGGTGTGCACGAGCGCCTTGTGGTTCTCGCGCCGCATCGTCTCGGTCATGCCGAGCGCAGTCAGCGGATTGACGAACCAGGATGCGCCGTCGGCGGCCGTGGTGCCGGCCGGCAGCTCCATGACGTCGCGGACCTTCAGCACGCGGTACTGCGTGTACATCGCGCCGCCGATCATCGACACCGTCTTGCCCATCAGGGCTTTGGCCGCATCCGAGGATCCGGCCCCGATCACCGTGCCGGCGCCCTCGTTGCCGACCGGCAGCGACTGATCGAGCCGGGCTCCCATCATCCGCATCGCGGCCTCAGGCATGGTCGCGGTGATGACCGGCATCTCCTTCGTGCCCGAGGCCTTGGCAGCCGACATGTCGGCGGGCCCGATCAGGAGGCCCAGGTCGGACGGGTTGATCGGGGTCGCCTCGACGCGAACCACGACCTCGTCGTCGGCGGGCTCGGGTGTCGGGACATTCACGAGGGACAATTCCAGCTCGCCGCTCTTCTTCAACAGCGAACGCAATTGCAGTCCGGTCTTGCCGTCGCTCATGTCGATCCTCCCCTGTCCGTCTTTGCGCGGCGCCGGCTTATGCCAGCGCCTTCAGTGCCGCCTTGCCGCCGTAGAGCGCCTGCTTGCCGAGCTGCTGCTCGATGCGCAGGAGCTGGTTGTATTTGGCGGTGCGATCGGAACGCGCAAGGGAGCCGGTCTTGATCTGGCCGCAATTGGTGGCGACCGCGAGGTCGGCGATGGTGGAATCCTCGGTCTCGCCCGAGCGGTGCGACATCACCGAGGTGTAGCCGGCCTTGTGCGCCATCTCGACGGCGGCGAGCGTCTCGGTCAGCGTGCCGATCTGGTTGACCTTGATCAGGATCGAGTTGGCCCGGCCCGCCTTGATGCCTTCGGCGAGGCGCTTGACGTTGGTGACGAAGAGATCGTCGCCGACGAGCTGGCACTTCTTGCCGACGAGGTCGGTGAGCTCCTTCCAGCCGTCCATGTCGTCTTCCGACATGCCGTCCTCGATGGTGACGATCGGATAGCGCGCAACCAGGTCGGCAAGATACTTGGCCTGCTCGGAGATCGAACGGGTCTTGCCCTCGCCTTCGTAGACATATTTTCCGTCCTTGAAGAACTCGGTCGAGGCGCAGTCGAGGCCGAGCACGATGTCGCTTCCCGCCTTGAAGCCGGCCTTGCCGATCGCGTTCATGACGAATTCCAGCGCGGCATCGGCCGATGGCAGGTTCGGGGCGAAACCGCCCTCGTCGCCGACATTGGTGTTATGGCCGGCCTTCTTCAGCTCGGACTTCAGCGTGTGGAAGACCTCAGCGCCGTAGCGCAGACCCTCGGCAAAGGACGACGCGCCGACGGGCAGGATCATGAATTCCTGGAAGTCGATCGGGTTGTCGGCATGAACGCCGCCGTTGATGATGTTCATCATCGGCACCGGCAACAGGCGCGCCGAGGTGCCGCCGACGTAACGGTAGAGCGGCATGTCGAGCGAGTTCGCCGCGGCCTTGGCGCAGGCGAGCGAGACGCCGAGGATGGCGTTGGCGCCCAGCCGGCTCTTGTTCGGCGTGCCGTCGAGGTCGATCATGATCTGGTCGACCTGGGCCTGCTGCTCGACGTCGAGGCCGCTCAGGGCCTCGAAGATCTCGCCGTTGACGGCACCGACCGCCTTGGTGACACCCTTGCCGAGATAGCGGGCCTTGTCGCCGTCGCGCAGTTCCACCGCCTCATGGGCGCCCGTCGATGCGCCCGACGGTACGGCGGCGCGGCCGAGCGCGCCATCCTCCAGCACGACATCGACCTCGACGGTGGGATTGCCCCGGCTATCGAGGATTTCGCGGCCGATGATGTCGATGATGGCGGTCATGATGTGCACTTCCGTTCGTTAGGTTTGATCGGTTCGCCGCGGGTCTTACACGGGCCGTAAGCAAATGTGAACGCTTGGACGGTGGGCTTCGACTGACGCGTGAAGCGGCCGGGGCTAAGCTTGAAAGCGACTGATTTGCGCGTCCAACCTCAATCTGAACCTGCCGGGGTAACGCCATGAATCGCCGCCAGTTTCTCGCTTCGAGTACCGCCCTGTTGGTGGCCCGCCCAGGTTTTGCTCAGGACGGCCCGTTCCGGACAAAATATTACCCGATCAGTGCCGGCATCGGCCTGCACGATCTCGCGCCCGCCCCTGACGGTTCGGTCTGGTTCACGGCGCAGGGCAAGGGCCTGCTCGGCAGGCTCGATCCCCGGGATGGCCGTTTCAAGACGGTCGGCCTCGGTCCGGGCGCAGTTCCCCATGGCGTGACCATCGGCCCCGACGGCGCGCCCTGGATCACCGAGGGCGGCCAGAACGCGATTGCGCGTGTCGATCCCGGCGATCTCAAGGTCACCCTGTTCCGCCTGCCGGAGAAGTTTGCCTACGCCAACCTCAATACCGGCGTGTTCGACAAGGAAGGCATCTATTGGTTCACCGGCCAGTCCGGCTATTACGGCCGCCTCGCGCCGAAGTCCGGCGAAATGATTGTGTTCAGGGCGCCCAAGGGCGTCGGCCCCTACGGCATCACCGTGACGCCCAAGGGCGATGTCTGGTACGCCTCGCTCGCCGGCAGCTACATCGCGAAGATCGATCGCGCGACGGGTGATGTCGCAATGGTCGAGCCGCCGACGTCCAACCAGGGCGCGCGGCGGGTGTGGTCGGACTCGAAAAGCCGGATCTGGGTCAGCGAATGGAACAGCGGCCACGTCTCCGTGCACGATCCCGCCGATGGCTCGTGGAACACCTGGAAGCTGCCGGGCGAACGCCCCCGCGCCTACGCCGTCTTTGTCGACGACAAGGACAAGGTCTGGCTGACCGACTTCTCCGCCAACGCGATTCTTCGCTTTGATCCTGCCACGGAGAAATTCGACGTGTTCGCCAGCGACAAGGCCAATGCCGCCGTCCGCCAGCTCGACGGCAGGCCGGGCGAGCTCTGGGGCTGCGAGTCCGGTAACGACCGGATCGTCATGATCCAGACCATCGCCGCCGGTTGACGACAGCGGCATTTGCGTCCATCCCGGCATTGAAACAGGATGTGACGACGATGGCGAAAAACTCCCTCCAGCTCGGCCGCGCGGTCGAGTGGCCGGATACACCGGAGAAGGCCCAACTCGACCGCGTGCCCAATCCGCAGAAGGGCACCGACTATCTGGTGCGCTTCACCGTGCCGGAATTCACCTCGCTCTGTCCGGTCACGGGGCAGCCCGATTTCGCGCATCTGATGATCGACTACGCGCCGGGCCCGTGGCTGCTGGAGTCGAAATCGCTGAAACTCTACATCGCGAGCTTCCGCAACCACGGCGCCTTCCACGAGGACTGCACCGTGATGATCGGCAAGCGCATCGCTTCCGAGATCAAGCCGAAATGGCTGCGCATCGGCGGCTACTGGTATCCGCGCGGCGGCATTCCGATCGACGTATTCTGGCAGACCGGCCGCGTGCCGAAGGGCCTGTGGGTGCCCGAGCAAGGCGTCGCGCCCTATCGCGGACGCGGCTAAGCCTCTCTCGTGTCCCGACGGTGCGGCGCTGCATCCGGGGAACAGGCATCAGCATCGATGGCCAATCAATAGGCGCTCAGCAAATCCACCTTCGCATTCGCCAACACCAGCCTGCGTGCCAGGATCGCGGCGAGATTGCGCATGATCTTCAAGGCCGTCTCCGGGTGCAGGCGGCGGTAATCGGCAAAGCTGTCCAGCGGCAGTTCGAGGCAGGCGACGGGCGTATCGGCGACGACATCGGCGCTGCGGCGTCCCTCCAGAATCGCCATCTCGCCGAACTCCATGCCGGGGCCGAGGGAAGCGAGCCTCACACCGCTCGGCAGTTTCACGCTGACCATGCCGCTCTCGAGGAAGAACAGCGACTTTGCGGGCTCCCCGGCCGCGATGATGCGCTGGCCAGCCGCGTAACGCCGCGCGGTCGAGAGCTTGACGATGGCGGCGATCTCGTCGGCGTCGAGCTCAGCGAGCAGCGCCTGCTCGTGAAGATGCGTACTCTCCTTCACGTCGGTGAAGCCGCCAAAGCGATAGATCACCTGGTCCTCGGCCCATTCGATGGCATCGTCGAGCAGCGTGAAGTGCCGCAGCCGGCGCGAATCCGCGGCGCGGGCGGAGATCGCGCGCCAGACCGCGGAGGTCTCCTCCAGACCCGACAGAATCGTAAAGACGCCGCCATGACCGAGTGCGGTCAGCGTCTCGCCCAGCAGTTCGGCACCCGCCGCAGTGATGTCGGGCACGCGGCGGAAATCGATGATCAGAAACGGCGCGTCCGGCGGATCGCTGTTGAGCTTTCGCGTCACATAATCGATGGTGGCGAAATTCATCGCGCCGACCAGTTCGAGCACACGCACGTCGCTGTGGCGGTCGTCGAGAATCTGCTGCTCGTGCGGCTGGCGGCTGCGGCGCGAGGAGATCCCGTAGATGTCGTAGTCCGCCATGATGCTGGTACGAACGTCGGCGTTGCGGTTCAGCATGTGCAGATCGTAGCGCGCCGACAACGCTTCGCAGACCTTCAGGCCGCGCACGCTGTTGAAATGATCGTCGAGCAGCGGCGAGAAGGTGCCGAGCCCGAGCTGCGAGGGCAGCGCCGCGACGATGCCGCCGCCGACGCCGCTCTTGGCGGGAATGCCCACGCGATAGGTCCACTCGCCGGCATAATCGTACATGCCCGAGCTCGTCATCACCGACAGCGTGCGCGCGACAATGTGCGGCGTGATCACCCGCACGCCCGTCACCGGATTGATGCCGCGGTTGGCGAGCGTTGCCGCCATCACCGCCAGATCGCGCGCGGTGACGAGAATGGCGCATTGGCGGAAATAGACGTCGAGCACGGCGTCGACGTCGTCAGGCAGCACCGCGTAGTTCCGGAGCAGCCAGGCAATGGCACGGTTGCGATTACCGGTCGCCGTTTCCGAGGCATGAACGGCATCATCGACGCCGAGCTGGCGGCCAGCGAACTCGCTGAGCTTGGCGTGAACGCGCTCGAAGGCGCCCTTCCCGTCCATCCCGTAGATGAGGCCCGAGCAGGCGATGGCGCCTGCATTGACCATCGGGTTGAAGGGCCGGTTGTCGTTGGTGAGCCGGATCGAATTGAACGCTTCGCCGCTCGGTTCGACGCCGATGGTGGCCGCGACACGCTCTTCGCCGACCATCTCCAACGCCAGAGCGAAGACGAACGCCTTCGACACCGACTGGATCGTGAACGGTACCGCGCTGTCGCCAACCTCGTAGACATGGCCGTCGATGGTGACGAGCGCGATGCCGAAATGATCGGGGTTGGCGCGCGTCAGCTCGGGGATATAGTCGGCGAGCAGGCCGGAATGATCGAGCCTGAACTCCTCGTGGCAATTGGTCAGGAAACGGCTAAGCGGGGGCCTGGTGGGATACCCGGTCGGTCCAGGCGTGCCTGCTGAGCTTGGCAAACGGTCGGGCTGCGCATCCACGGTCTCACACCTCGATTTGCCCAGATTAAAAGCAATTCGTGTGCCATGCATACGCGATCGACGGTGTCCTGGTGGGGGCGACGCCCCGTTCAAGGGCTGCCTGGACCTTCGCGCGCGTCCGCCGGCGCGCGCTGCTTGAGCAGCCGGGCACAGACGACGCCCAGCACCACCATGATCCCTGCGCTCGCGAACAGCGTCGGCATCTTGCCGGCGTGCTGGAGCCCGAAGCCATAGGCGAGCGGCCCCACCGTCTGCCCCATGAAAAAGAAGAACGAATGCAGTGACAGCGCAGTCGCACGCGCCTCGACCGAAAGCTCGCTGGCGAAGACCTGCAGACAACCATGGGCGATGTAAAAGCCCCACCCCATCACGACGAGATTCAGGGCCTGCACTTCCCAGCGTGGCCCAAAGGCGACGGCAATGAGCTGCGAGGCCACCAGCGTCATGCCGGAGATCATCATGCCCTTCACGCCCAGCCAGGGCAGCAGGCGCGACACGGTCAGCGTGTAGAACAGGCCGCCGACCGCAAAGCCCGCGATGACGATGCCGGCGATCGACAGCGAGGTCTGCCCGAGCTCGAACAGGAACGAGGCGATGTAGGGAAACAGGCCGAGCACGCAGCAGCCTTCGATGAACACCGCCGAGTAGCAGACATAGGCGTTCGGATTGGTGAAGATGGTGCGATAGCCGGCCTTGAGCGCCGACAGGCTGGTCTTCGGCGGATGCTGGACCTTGGCGCCGTGAAAGCCGGCCGCGACCGCGATCGACGCCACGATGACGAGCGCGCCCAGCACCGCCAGCACGCCGCGCCAGCCCAGGAAATCGCCGATCAGCCCGGAGGCCGAGGCGCCGAGCAGATTGCCGGTCATGGCGCCGGCGAGCGTACGGCTGATCGCGACCTGGCGTTTCTCCGGCCCGACGAGATCGCTGGTCAGGCTCAGCGCCACCGGAAACACGCCGCCCGAGCCGATGCCGGCAAGGATGCGGGTCGCGAACAGAACCGAGAACGAGGACGAGAGGGCGCCGAGGATGTTGGCAAGGCCGAGCAGCGCGAGACAGCCGATCATCAGCCGCGTCTTGCCGAACAGATCGGCGGCGGCGCCGACGATGGGTTGGATGATCGAGAAGGTGAAGGCGAACACCGCGGCAAAGCCCGCGGCGGTCGCGATGCTGACGCCAAAATCCTCGGCGACATGCGGCAGCACCGGATCGAGCGCGCGCGCCGACAGCGCTGCGGCAAAGCTCGCGCCTGATATGACGTAAAGCGCTGTCGGCAAGCCGTGATCTTGCGGCCGTGCCTCGCCTTGCTGCATCAGCGCGGGTTCTTTGCCAGCGCGTCGAACGCCATCAGCCTGGCGATCAGGCCCTCGAACTCACGCAGCGGCACCATGTTGGGGCCATCGGAGGGCGCACGATCAGGATCGGGATGGGTCTCGATGAAGACGCCGGCGACGCCGACCGCAACGGCCGCGCGCGCCAGCACCGGCACGAATTCGCGCTCGCCGCCCGAGGACGTCCCCTTCCCGCCCGGCTGCTGCACCGAATGGGTGGCATCGAAGATGACAGGCGCGCCGGTGGTGCGCGCCAGGATCGGCAGCGCGCGCATGTCGGAGACCAGCGTGTTGTAGCCGAAGGACGCCCCGCGCTCGGTGACGAGTACATTCGGATTGTTGGCACTGGTGATCTTCGTGACGACATTCGCCATGTCCCATGGCGCCAGGAACTGCCCCTTCTTGACGTTGACAACCCTGCCGGTCGCAGCGGCAGCGAGCAGGAGATCAGTCTGCCGGCACAGGAAGGCCGGGATCTGCAGGATGTCCACGGCTTGCGCCACCTCGGCGCATTGCGTGGCATCGTGCACGTCGGTCAGGACAGGCAGGCCGAGCGAGGATCGGATCTCCGCGAAGATCGGCAGCGACTGCGAAAGGCCCAGCCCCCGCGCAGCGGATGCGCTGGTGCGATTGGCCTTGTCGAAGGAGGTCTTGTAGACGAGGCCGATGTTCAGCCGCGCGGCGATCTCCTTGAGCGCGGAGGCGACCTCCAACGCATGCTGGCGGCTTTCGAGCTGGCAGGGTCCCGCAATGATCGCAATCGGCAGATCGTTGCCGAACTTGACCGTGCCAATGGTAACGACCGGTGCCGCTGAATGCGAAGAGCTCAAGGCAAATCCCTCGTTTCGCCGCGACCATAGCCGCCATGGGGGTCGGATCAACCCCATTCGGCCCGGGCCGTTCGAATATCAGGGTTGCGCCAGGGGCCCCAATGAGGCCGCGCAGCGCCGGCCGGCGCTCACTTCACCGCCGAGAAAGCGGTCGGCGCCAGAATCTGGCTGACGATGTTGGCAACGATCTGGCCGTCGGCTTCGCTCTCGGCACGCGCCTTCATCCAGTCCGGATCCGTCATGAACGCGCCCCACTTCTTCTCGCGCTCGGCAAGCGAGTCCCAGGCCAGGAAATAGGTCAGCTCCTGGTTGGATTCGCCGATCACGGTGGTGAAGAACCCGGCCTGCTTGATGCCGTGCTTTTCCCAGATCTTCAGCGTGGCGGTCTCGAACCGCTTCAGCAGTGCCGGCAGGCGGCCGGGCAGGCAACGATACTGGCGCATTTCGTAGATCATTCATGGTCCTCCCTGACAGGAGCGGCGGTTATACCCGCTGGCTACAACTCTGTCTTGAGCCTCGCCCGGGCGCCCCTCATGGCGTTTCGTGCATAGCTCGATAGCGGGGGGCCGGCGCTCTTGATAATGTGCAGGCTCGGTGCGGCGTATCAGCCGCCGACAAACCGAGAGCAATCGGCGAAACGACCGAAGCGATCAGAGGAGGCAGAGGCAATGACCTATTTTGATCTCGGATCCTACAGCCGCAAAATCACAACGACTTCGCCTGATGCGCAGCTCTGGTTTGACCGAGGGCTCAACTGGGTGTTCGGATTCAACCACGGCGAGGCGATCAAATGTTTTCGCAAGGCGCTCGAGTTCGATAACAGCTGCGCCATGGCGCACTGGGGCATCGGCTACGCCGCGGGTCCCAACTACAACCTGCCCTGGGTCCGCTATGACACACAAGGCCGTCAAATGGCGCTCGCGGCATCATACGATGCGACGCAGGACGCGCTCGCGCAAGCGGATAAGGCGAGCCCGGTTGAGCGAGCCCTGATCCGCGCCTTATCTGCGCGCTATCCGCAGCGTGAAGCGATCGAGGACATGGCGCCGTGGGACAAGGCCTTCACACGAGAGATGCGAAAGGTCTTAGCCACATATACCGACGATCTCGAGGTCAGAGCCATCTTTGCCGAATCGATCATGAACGAGACGCCGTGGCTGATGTGGGACCTTGAGTCTGGAGAACCAACCAAGGGCGCCGGCACCGAGGAATGCAGGGCCGTGCTCGAACAAGCTTTCGATCGATGGCCGGCAGCGTGGAATCATCCGGGACTGCTTCATCTCTACGTCCACCTCATGGAGATGTCGCCCTTCCCGCAACGGGCGATGCGGGCTGGCGACCGACTACGCGCGATCGTTCCCGATAGCGGCCATCTGATCCACATGCCGACGCATCTCGACGTGCTCTGCGGGCAGTACAACGACGTCCTGCTCTACAATCAGAAGGCGCTGACGACCGACCGCCGGTTCCTCGCTTATTCGGACGATCCGGGGGTCTACTTGGTCTATGTCATCCACAACTTCCACTTCGCCATCTACGGCGCGATGTTCCTGGGTCAATACACCCCCGCCATCGCAGCGGCCGAGGAACTCATTGCCACCGTGCCCGAGCCAGTGCTGCGCATTCAATCGCCCCCCATGGCGGACTTCCTGGAAGGCTACTTGACGATGAAGCAGCACGTTCTCGTGCGTTTCGGCAAATGGCAAGACATCATTGCCCAACAGCTGCCGGAGGATCGCGAGCTATACTGCTCGGTGACGGCGATGATCCACTACGCCAAGGCGGTGGCTCATTCGGCGCTTGGCCATGTCACTGAGGCCGAAACTGAGAAAGCGTTGTTCGCACAGGCGAAGACGCGCGTGCCGGAGAGCCGGCTCGTGCACAACAACAAGGTCGTAGCCCTGCTCGGCGTGGCCGAAGCCATGCTGAATGGCGAACTGGAATATCGCAAAGCCAACTACGACCTTGCGTTCGCTGAGCTGCGCAGATCCGTCGCGCTCAGCGACGCCCTGCCCTATGACGAGCCGTGGGGATGGATGCAGCCACCGCGTCACGCACTCGGCGCGCTGCTGCTGGAGCAGGGACGGATCGAGGAAGCCGAGGCGGCGTACCGTTCCGATCTCGGCCTCGATGGAAAGCTGAGCCGGGCCTGCCAGCATCCCGATAATCTGTGGTCGCTTCACGGCTTGCACGAATGTCTCATGCGGCGTGACGACAAGGCCGAGAGGCCGCTGATCAAACAGCGACTTGACCTCGCCCAGTCGCGGGCGGAGGTGCCGATCAAGGCATCTTGCTTCTGCCGCAGGATGGACATCGCGGCGGCGTAGCCGGACGTGCGAGCAAGACTTCGTCAGGGAAGACCGAGCCGGCTACACCAGCCGGCTCTGCACCATCGCCGCCTGGATGAACGAGGCGAACAGCGGGTGCGGTTCGAACGGCCGCGATTTCAGCTCGGGGTGGAACTGGACGCCGATGAACCAGGGATGATCCTCGTACTCGACGATTTCAGGCAGCACGCCGTCCGGCGACAGGCCCGAGAATTTCAAACCATGCTGCTCGAGGCGGTCCTTGTAGGCGGTGTTGACCTCGTAGCGGTGGCGGTGGCGCTCGGAGATCTCGGTGGCGCCGCCATAGACCTGCGAGACGCGGCTGCCACGATTGAGCGCAGCGGGATAAGCGCCAAGCCGCATCGTGCCGCCGAGATCGCCGGCCTGCGAACGTTTCTCGAGTTCGTTGCCGCGCAGCCACTCCGTCATCAGGCCGACCAGCGGCTCCTTGGTGGGTCCGAACTCGGTGGAGTTGGCGTCCTCGATGCCGACGAGGTTTCGCGCCGCCTCGATCACCGCCATCTGCATGCCGAAGCAGATGCCGAAATACGGCACGTCGCGTTCACGCGCGAACTGCGCCGCACGGATCTTGCCTTCCGCGCCGCGCTGGCCGAATCCGCCCGGCACCAGGATGCCGTTGACGTGCTCGAGGAACGGCGCGGGATCCTCCTTCTCGAAAATCTCGCTCTCGATCCAGTCGAGATTGACCTTCACCTTGTTGGCGATGCCGCCATGCGAGAGCGCCTCGATCAGCGACTTGTACGCATCCTTCATGCCGGTGTACTTGCCGACGATGGCGATGGTGACGTTGCCTTCGGGATTGCGCACGCGCTCGTTGATCTGTTGCCAGCTTCGCAGCTCCGGCGGAATCCGCGAACCGATGCCGAAAGCGGCCAGCACTTCGTCGTCGAGGCCCGCGTTGTGATAGGCTTCGGGCACCGCGTAAATGTTGTCGACGTCGCGTGCCTCGATCACGGCGCTTTCGCGCACGTTGCAGAACAGGCCGAGCTTGCGCCGTTCCTCCTTCGGAATCTCGCGATCCGTCCGGCAGAGCAGGATGTCCGGCTGAATGCCGATCGACCGCAGCTCCTTCACCGAGTGCTGCGTCGGCTTGGTCTTCAATTCGCCGGCGCTCGGAATAAAGGGCAGCAGCGTGAGATGAATGTAGACGGCATGATCGCGCGGCAGCTCGTTCTTGAGCTGGCGGATCGCCTCGAAGAACGGCAGGCCTTCGATGTCGCCGACGGTGCCGCCGATCTCCACCAGCACGAAATCGTAATCGTCGTTGCCGGAGAGGACGAATTCCTTGATCGCATTGGTGACGTGCGGAACCACCTGGATGGTCGCGCCGAGATAATCGCCGCGGCGCTCCTTGGAGATGATGTCCTGGTAGATCCGCCCCGTGGTGATGTTGTCCTGCTTGGTCGCAGGCCGGCCGGTGAAGCGCTCGTAGTGACCGAGATCGAGATCGGTCTCCGCGCCGTCATCGGTCACGAACACTTCGCCATGCTGGTACGGCGACATCGTTCCGGGATCGAGATTGAGATAGGGGTCGAGCTTGCGGAGGCGGACCTTGTAGCCCCGGGCCTGCAACAGCGCACCGAGTGCCGCTGAAGCCAGACCCTTGCCGAGCGAAGAAACCACGCCGCCGGTGATGAATATGTACCGCGCCATGGGACTTAACCTCTAATCCCCAAAATTCGATTCGCCAAAGCGATTCGTATTCCGCCCCCGAAGATTCTGTGGGCCTGTGGGTGAACCAAAACGAAGAGTGGTGACCGTGCCTTGATGGGGATTGTTGATGCAGGGCGCTAGGATCCGCCCTGCATGGCCCCCCTGCTTTATTGCGAGCGCGGCACCTGCGGGCCGCTCGGGGCCGGGGCCTGCTGCTGCTCGTCGGCCTTCTTCAGCGAATCCAGGATGCCGCCCGAGGTCGGCGGCGCGATCGGCGATCCGCCGGCCGGCTGGGTCTGTGACGCCGGCGCGCCGATGATCGACGACGGCGCACGGTTGTAGCCCGCGTGCCAGGACAGGAACATGCTCGTGAGGAAGAAGCCCGCAGCCAAAATGGCGGTGGTTCGCGTCAGGAGGTTCGCGGTACCGCGGCTCGACATGAAGCCCGCGCCCCCGCCCATGCCGAGGCCGCCGCCTTCCGACTTCTGGAGCAGGACGGCGCCGATCATGACGGCGACGATCATGAGGTGGATGACGATGACAACGGTCTGCATAATGCCCTTCCGTCACAAGCGGGCGGCGCCTGACGGCGGCCGATCGCGCTTCGCGGGTTTCCTGAAGTTGCGCGGTGTTACACGATCGGAGGGGGTATTGCCACCCCCGATCGGGTCCGGACCAACGGTTTGAATGAGTTAGGGGCAGCCCTTCGCAATCGCAAGGAAATCGGCCGCCTTCAGGCTGGCGCCGCCGACCAGTGCGCCATTGACGTTCTTCAACGCCATCAGCTCGGCGGCGTTCGAGGGCTTGACGGAGCCGCCATAGAGGATGCGCATCCTGGCACCATCAGCCTTGAACCTGACGGTCAGGAGTTCCCGGATAAACCCATGAATCTGCTCGACATCCTGGGCCGTGGGGGTCAGCCCGGTGCCGATCGCCCAGACCGGCTCATAGGCCACGATGAGATTCGCGGCGGTCGAGCCGTCAGGCAGAGAGCCGCCGAGCTGCCCGCGCAGGATGTCCAGGGTCTGGCCGGCGTCGCGCTGACCTTGCGTCTCACCGACACAGACGATCGCCGTCGCCCCGGCGCGCCAGGCGGCTTCAGCCTTCTGGCGGATCAGGGCATCGCCCTCGCCGTGATCGGCGCGACGCTCGGAATGGCCGACGATGATGGCCGTCGCCCCCGCGTCCACCAGCATTTCGGCGGCAATATCGCCGGTATGCGCGCCGGAGGCCTTGGGGTGGCAGTCCTGGGCCCCTACTGCGACCTTCTTGCCGCGCGCCTTTTCGGTGAAGGCGGCGATCAGGGTCGCGGGCGGACAGACCAGCAGGTCGGCCTTGCCAGCCACGTCTGCCGCGCCGTTGAGCATGGCGTCGAACTCGGCAGCCTGGGCCTTCAGGCCGTTCATTTTCCAATTGCCGGCGATCAGGGGGCGGATGGCGTCGGTCATGTCAATTTCCAGCAGATTGAGGGTTTGTGCATGCGCTAGCAGAGCTCCCGCGGCAGTTCCAGACACCAGAGGCTTTTAACCGCAGCCTCGAGCCGTCGATTGACCTGAGGTTGCGGGGGGAAAGCCACCACTTTATGATGATTGATCAATTTGGTGAGGCGCTTTTGCTGAATTTGCATTAAGACGCGCTCCCGTTCCCCTCCTGCTCAAACAAGTTGGACCAAATGCTTCGAGGAATGCGCAAGGCCTCATCAAACTGGCTCGGCAAGATCATTATGGCCGTGGTGATGGGCGTGTTGATCATCAGTTTCGGCGTTTGGGGCATTGCCGACATCTTCAAAGGTTTCGGGCAGTCCACGGTGGCCAAGATCGGCAGCACCGAAATATCGCTCAACGAGTTCCGCCAGATCTACACCGACCGCCTGCAACAGATCAGTCGCCAGTTCGGCCGTCCGCTGACGCCCGACCAGGCGCGTGCCTTCGGCCTCGACCGCCAGGTGCTGCAGCAGGCAATCGCAGAAGCCGCCCTCGACGAGGAGGCGCGCCGTCTCGGCCTCGGTCAGTCCGACGAGCAGATCCGCCAGGTCATCATGAACGATCCCAACTTCAAGGGCATCGGCGGCAATTTCGATGCGAACCGTTTCCAGGCCCTGATCCGCAATTTCGGCTATACCGAGCAGCGCTACGTCGCCGAACAGCGGAAGGTGTCGCTGCGCCGGCAGATCACCGGCACGATCGGCGCAGGCGTCGAGCCGCCAAAGACCATGCTCGACGTGCTGACGCGCTTCCAGAACGAGCAGCGCTCCATCGAGTTCGTCAAGCTCGACGCCGCCCAGGCGGGTACTATCGACGCGCCCTCGCCCGAGACGCTCGCCGCCTATTTCGAGGATCACAAGGTCCAGTTCCGCGCACCCGAATATCGCAAGATCGCCTTCGTCGCGGTCTCGCCCGAGGAAATCGGCAAGTGGACCGAGGTGTCGGACGATGACGCCAGGAAAATGTTCGACCAGCGCAAGGATCGGCTAGGTACGCCGGAGAAGCGCCAGATCCAGCAGATCGTGTTTCCGAACGTCGCCGACGCGCAGGCCGCGCGCGAGCGCCTCGTCGGCGGACTATCGTTCGAGGACCTCGGCAAGGAGCGCGGACTGAGCGCCTCCGACGTCGATCTCGGGCTCGTGACCAAGTCTTCGCTCGCAGCCGCAGTCGGCGATGCCGCCTTCGCGCTTCCCGTCGGCGAGATCAGCCAGCCGATCCAGGGTGGGCTTGGCGTCGCGATCGTCAGGGTCGACAAGATCGAGCCCGGCAAAGAGGCGGACTACGCCAGTCTTGCCGGCGACATCAAGCGAGAGATCGCCACCGAGCGCGCGCGCGTCAAGGTCGCCGATCTCCGCGACAAGATGGAAGACGAGCGTGGCGGCGGCTCCAGCGTGATCGACGCGGCGCAGAAGCTCGGCCTCACCGCCGTGACCATCGAGGCCGTCGACCGCTCCGGCCGCGCCCCGAACGGCCAGCCGGTCGCCAACATTCCGCAAGGGCTCGACGTGGTGTCACAGGCCTTCAACACCGATGTCGGCATCGACAACGACTCGATCTCGTTCAAGGGCGGCTATGTCTGGTACGACGTGCTCGCCGTCACGCCCTCGCGCGACCGCAATCTCGACGAGGTCCGTGACCAGGTCGAGGCGCGCTGGCGCCAGGACCAGATCGCGGCCAAGCTCAAGACCAGGGCGAGCGAGATGGTGCAGAAGCTCGAAGCGGGCGGCAAGCTCGCCGATGAAGCAGCGGCGATCGGCGCCAAGGTCGAGACCGCGTCCGGCTTCAAGCGCGACGATTCTCCCGCCGGCGTGCCCGCAGCCGTGGTGTCAGCCGCCTTCCGCACCGCCAAGGACGGCGTCGGACAGACGGCCGTCAGCGGCGGCAGCGAAGTGGTCGTCTTCCGCGTCACGGACATCGTCGAGCCGGCGATCGACGCCGCTTCCGACGCGGTCAAGAAGCTGAAGGAGAGCCTCGACCGCGCCCAGACCGAGGAGCAGGTCGCTTCCTACGTCAACAAGCTTGAAACCGACATCGGGACCACCATTAATCAGGCCGCCTTCGCGCAGGTGACCGGCGCGAACCAGTGAGTTGAAAGCACGCGATGGACGACCTGAAATCGATCATTGGAAAAGTGGCGACCGGCGCCAGCCTGTCGCGTGACGAAGCCGCTGCCGCCTTCGACGCCATGATGTCCGGCGAGGCCACGCCCTCGCAGATGGGTGGCCTGTTGATGGCGCTCAGGGTGCGCGGCGAGACCGTGGACGAAATCACCGGCGCCGTTGCGGCGATGCGCTCGAAGATGCTGACCGTGACGGCGCCGGCTGACGCCGTCGATATCGTCGGCACCGGCGGCGACGGCTCCGGCTCGGTGAATGTCTCGACCTGCGCCTCCTTCATTGTTGCGGGCGCCGGCGTGCCGGTGGCCAAGCACGGCAACCGCGCGCTGTCGTCGCGCTCGGGCGCGGCCGACGTGCTGGCCGCGCTCGGGGTGAAGATCGACCTCAAGCCCGAGCAGGTCGGCCGCTGCGTGCGCGAATGCGGCATCGGCTTCATGTTCGCCCCCGCCCATCATCCCGCCATGAAGAACGTCGGTCCGACCCGGGTCGAGCTCGCGACGCGCACGATCTTCAACCTGCTCGGCCCCCTGTCGAACCCCGCCGGCGTCAAGCGCCAGATGGTCGGCGTATTCTCGCGGCAATGGGTGCAGCCGTTGGCGCTGGTGCTGAAGAACCTCGGCTCCCAGTCCGCCTGGGTGGTGCACGGCTCCGATGGCCTCGACGAGATCACCCTCACCGGCCCCACCTTCGTCTCCGCGCTCCACAATGGCGAGATCCGCAATTTCGAGGTGACGCCCGAGGAGGCCGGCCTGCCGCGCTGCGAGGCCGGCGCACTCAAGGGCGCCGACGCCGACGCCAACGCAATCGCCTTGCAGAGCGTGCTCAGCGGCAAGCCGAGCCCCTACCGCGACGTGGCACTAATGAATGCCGCTGCCGCGCTGGTTGTGGCCGGCCGCGCCAAGGACCTCAAGGAGGGCGTTGCAATCGGCACCAAGTCGATCGACAGCGGCGCGGCGAACGCGAAGCTGAAGCACTTGATCACGGTCTCGAACGGCTGAGCGCCCCCATGTCGGATATCCTGGCCAAGATCGAAACCTACAAGCGCGAGGAGATCGCCGCGGCCAAGCGCGCGCAGCCGCTCTCGGCGGTCGAGGCGAAGGCCAACGCGCAAGCCGCGCCGCGCGGCTTCCTGCGCGCAATCAGGGCCAAGCACGCCGCTGGCGACTACGCGTTGATCGCGGAAGTGAAGAAAGCCTCGCCTTCGAAGGGACTGATCCGCGCCGATTTCGACCCGCCGGAGCTTGCCAAGGCCTATGAAGCCGGCGGCGCGGCCTGTCTGTCGGTGCTGACCGACACGCCCTCGTTCCAGGGCCATCTCGACTTCATGGTGACGGCGCGGGCGGCGACGTCCCTGCCGGTGCTGCGCAAGGATTTCATGTTCGACACCTATCAGGTGGTCGAGGCCCGTGCGCACGGCGCAGATTGCATCCTGATCATCATGGCGGCACTCGACGATGCCGCCGCCCGGGATCTCGAGGACGCCGCGACTGCCTTCGGCATGGACGTGCTGATCGAGATCCACGACCGCGCCGAGCTCGACCGGGCGCTGAAACTCCGTTCGCCGATGATCGGCGTCAACAACCGTAATCTTCGCACCTTCGAAACCACGCTCGCGACCAGCGAAACGCTGGCGCCGCTGATTCCTCAGGACCGGCTGATGGTCGGCGAGAGCGGCATCTTCACGCCGGCCGATCTCGCCCGGCTCGAGCGCGTCGGCATGTCGACCTTCCTGGTCGGCGAGAGCCTGATGCGACAGGCCGACGTCACCGCGGCGACGCGCATTCTGCTCGCGCGCGAGACAACGGCGCGCGCGACGGGCACGACCTGACATGGCGCGCAAGCCCGCGAAGACCAAACCGCCCAAGGCCGGCCCCGCCCTCACCCATATCGGCGCCTCCGGCGAGGCGCGAATGGTCGACGTGTCCGACAAGCCGGCCACCGAGCGGCTTGCCGTCGCGGAGGGCCGCGTCGTCATGACCAGGGCGACGCTCGACCTGATCGTATCAGGCAACGCCAAGAAGGGCGACGTGCTCGGCACAGCCCGCATCGCCGGCATCATGGCCGCCAAGCGCACCGCGGAGCTGATCCCGCTCTGCCATCCGCTCGCGCTGTCGAAGGTGACGCTCGACATCGAGCCCGACGCGAAACTGCCGGGCTGCCTGGTTCGCGCCAGCGTGAAGGTGACGGGCCCGACCGGTGTCGAGATGGAGGCCCTCACCGCGGTGTCGGTCGCCTGTCTCACCATCTACGACATGATCAAGGCGGTCGAGCGCGGCGTGCGCATCGAAGGCATCCATCTGGTCGAGAAGCTCGGCGGCAAGTCAGGGCACTATCGCGCGTGATCGTTACTTCAGCGACGTGCTGATCGACGCGAATTTCGTGCTGAGCCTGGTGCCCATGCCGTTCACGACGGTGATGATCGCAAGCGCGATGCCGGCGGCGATCAGGCCGTATTCGATCGCGGTCGCGCCACTCTCGTCGTCGATGAAGCTCTTCAGAATGCTCGTCATGATCATGTCCTCGCGGTGTGGTTGGCAGATGAATTCGCAAATCGCGTGCCAATGCGCCTTCGAGGAACGCCAACATGTTAGATGGTTAAGCCCTAGTTGATCACGCCACGGGCGGCAGGAATTGACCGGCATCGCGGGAGCCCCGCGGCAATTCCTGCACGGTGTTGCGCCCGCACATCGATCGGTTTCTTGCGCGATCGTTCACCTGGCATTAACCGCGCTTCCTAACTTCACCTCCATACCGTTTCCGTAAACCGACGGATGTTTGCGAGGCCAAGAATTGATCCTGGCGTGTGTACGGCAATGATCCAGCATGATGACGAGCTTCGGCAATCGCCTCTTTGACCAGGCCTTCGTGCGCGGCGGACCAATCCGCTGGCTGGTGGTGGGCGGCACGTTGCTGATCGCAGCAATTGCCATAGGTTCGGTCCTGATGGCGCAGAATTTCCGCGAGCGGGCGCTGCGCAACTCCGGCCGCGAGCTGGAGAACACGGTGCTGCTGGTCGCCCACCATTTCGATCAGCAACTGCAGGACTTCGCGGTCATCCAGAAGGATTTCGTCGACCAGGTCCGCACGACCGGAATCAACAATGCCGAGGACTATCGCAGGCGCCTTTCGGGCCAGGACGTCCACCGGATGTTGCGCTCGAAGATCGAGGCGCTGCCCTACATCGGCGGCGTCAACATCATCGATGCCGACGGGGATCTGATCAATTCATCGACGGCATGGCCGGCTCCGAAAGTGAACGTTGCCGATCGCGGCTATTTTCGCACCTTCAAATACGATCCCTATTCGCCTGACGTCCTGATCGAACCCTTGCACAGTCGCATCACCGGAGCATGGACCATCCTCGTGGCCCGAAAGATCGTCGGGCCGAACGGCGAGTTCCTGGGTGTCGTCGGACGCGGCATCGAGCCCGCCAATTTCGAGAAGTTCTTCGCCTCCCTCGCGCTCGGCGAAGACGCGACGATCTCGATGCTGCACCGCGATGGTACGCTGCTCGCCCGGTATCCGCATTCCAGCGAATTGATGGGTCGGAACTTCAAGAACGGTGCATTCGAGCAGCAGCGGGTTTTCGGCCTCGATCACTTCGCCGGCCGTTTCGTGAGCCCGGTCGACGGTGAAGACCGGCTGATCTCATCGCGCGCCCTGCCCCACTTCCCGATCCTGATGATGGCCACCACGACGCGTGCGGCTGCACTGAGGGACTGGCGCGAGCAGATCGGCATTCTGATCTCGGTCGCCGCCTCGTCCGCGCTCGCCATCGCAGGCGTGCTGATTGCGGTCGTGCGCAAGCTGCTGGAGCAGCACCGCCTCTCGCGGGAACGGTTGACGCTGGAAAAGCAGCGGCTCGATCGCGCCGTAAACAACATGACGCAGGGCCTCCTGCTGTTCGACGCCGAGCGGCGGCTGGTGGTCTGCAACCAGCGCTACATCGAAATGTACGGATTGTCGGCCGAGATCGTGATGCCCGGATGCAGCTTCCGCGACATCATCGCCCATCGCAAGGTAACCGGCTCGTTCACGGGCAACGTCGACGATTATGTCGCGCGCGTGCTGAACGACGTTCATGCGCGCAACTCGATGGTGGTTGAGACCTCCGACGGCCGCTCGATCCAAATCCTCAACGAACCGCTCGCGGACGGCGGCTGGGTGGCAACCCACGAGGACATCACCGAGCGCCGGCGAACCGAGGAGCGCATCACTCACCTCGCTCATTACGACGCGCTGACCGATCTACCCAACCGCACCATGTTCCACGAGCATCTGCGCGAAGAGCTCGCCGCTGTCGGCCGTGGCGAAGAGATCGCGGTGCACTACATCGACATCGACGAGTTCAAGGGCGTCAACGACGCGCTCGGCCATCTTGTCGGCGACGAGCTGTTGAAATCGGTTGCCGCAAGCCTGCGCCACTGTGCGGGCCCAGAGAATTTCGTGGCGCGGCTCGGCGGCGACGAGTTCGCCATCGTCCAGAGCGCGGTGACGTCGCGGGACCAGGTCAACGAGCTCGTCGCGCGGGTCTTCGCGGCCATCCGCGCGCCGTTCGACTGCCTGGGCCATCATCTCAACACCGACGCCAGCATCGGCATCGCGCTCGCGCCTGAACACGGTACCGCGCTCGACCAGATCCTCAAGAACGCGGACATGGCGATGTACGCCGCCAAGTCCGCCGGACGCCGCACCTATCGCTTCTTCGAGCCGGAGATGGACGCCAAGGCCCGCGAACGCCGGCAGCTCGAGAGCGATCTGCGCCACGCCATCGCCCAAGGGGGTCTCGAAGGCGGCCTCGAGGTCCACTACCAGCCCTGTCTCGGCCTGAAGGATGATCGCATCACCGGCTGCGAGGCACTGGTGCGCTGGCGCCATCCCGAGCGCGGCATGGTCTCGCCCGCGGAGTTTATCCCGATCGCAGAAGATACGGGCCTGATCAACGAAATCGGCGAATGGGTGCTGGCGACCGCCTGCCGGGACGCGGCAAGCTGGCCCGACGACATCCGCCTCGCCGTCAACGTCTCGCCGGTGCAATTCAAGAGCGGCACGCTGGCGCTGAAGATCATGGCGGCGCTCGCCGCTTCGAATCTGCCGGCGAGCCGACTGGAGCTCGAAATCACCGAGGCGGTGCTGATCCGCGACGACGATGCCGCGCTTGCAATCCTGCACCAGCTCCGGGCCATCGGCGTGCGCATCGCGCTCGACGATTTCGGGACCGGCTACTCGTCGCTGAGCTATCTGCACCGTTTCCCGTTCGACAAGATCAAGATTGATCGCTGTTTCGTTGACGACATCGCCGGTCCCGACGGCTCCGCCAGCATCGTCCAGGCCGTGGTCAATCTGGCGGCCGCGCGCCGCATGACCACCACGGCCGAGGGCGTCGAGACCGAGGAGCAGCAGCGCCTGCTCCGCGCGCTCGGCTGTTCCGAGATGCAGGGCTATCTTTTCAGCGCCGCGAAGCCCGCCGACAAGGTGCTGGAGCTGTTCGCGCTGCATCGCAGCCGGCTCGCACAGCGCGACGGCGGCAAGAGCCGCCGGCGCGAGGCCGGTTAGCTCCGACCTCGGTTGTCGGCGCAACGGCACTCCCAGAAGCTTTCCTCGAGACAGACAACGCAGGTCTGCTCGAGGCGCTCCTTCAACGCTTGTCGTGCGCGATGAAGCCGAACGGTCAGGTTGTTCACGGTCACGCCCAGATCGGCGGCAACCAGTTCCCGCGGCTCGCCGGCGAGATCGACCCTTCTAATGACCTCGGCATGCTCCGGCTTGAGCAGAGACAGATGGATATGAAGACACTCGCAGACTACGGCATTGGCCGCGGCATCCTGGTCGACGGCAAGACGATCGTTGAGTTCATGCGGGAACGGCATCTCCCGCGTCCTGCTCCTTGATGCCTGGCGGTGGAAGTCCGCGATGGTCGTCGCCAGAACCCTGCTCAGCCAGCCTCGAACCGAGTCCGCATCGCGAACGTCGCCGGACCGCTCCAGTGCGCGTAACATGAACGCCTGGAGCACCTCCTCCGCTTCCGCCGTACCGCCAAAGCGTCGCTGCAGATAACCGCGCAGGCGATCGTAGCTGCCGACAAGGGCGGAACGCACGACCGCTTCCTGCGATTCCAGGAAAGCTGGTGTCTGCACCGATGGACTCTTGTTCGGCGATTTCATGACTCATCGTCCTTGCATGCCATTCGGCCGATCGCTTCATCGGAGCGAAATTGGTCGGATCGCACGCGGCTGCGATCCGCGGATGCAGTAGCTCCCGAACGATATTCGCGAGAGATCGTCGCTACGGTGGTGCCTGCGCGGCCGATCTCGCCTTCCGCAGGCCAATGATCGCCACGTCGACGTTCTTCCACTCGACGCGCCGCGCGCGCGAGACCTGGCGCACCGCCATCATCCGCCGGGTGTTGCACCCGTCACAGACGTGTCGATCCGCGCTCGGACCAGGAGCGGCACAGTTCGATCTTCGGGAGCTATTTCAGGCGATGGGGGGCCGGTAGTGGCGGCGGGATGCGCCTTCGTCGCAGATCACGTCCGGCCGCGCTTCGCAGCGCGCGTGCGGCGCCACGAACCCCGCGATCGCGGGAGCTTGGGGCGACACTGCGGTGAAGCACAGCACCGAGCCGCAGCAGGCTGCATGCCGATCGCCGGACTGGTCGTGGTCGCCGTCACAATCTCCGGCCATCGCACCGTCATGCGAATGCGGCGCCGATCCGGCATCGGCATGATCGTGCCCATGCGTGGACTGATGCTCGCACGGGTTCGCCGTGGCAGGAGAGATCGAGATCGCGAGAGACGGCGTCATCGACGCAAGCAGATAGGCGGTGGCGACAAGCCATCCCCACCACCTTCGCCTTGGCTTCATCAAGCCAATCATTCCAGCACCTGCGATCCGTCCTGCAACATATAACCCTGGTTGTACTGACGGCCAACAGAAAACGGCGCATGCCAACCCGACAATCCAGGACACGCCTTACGCCACGTTAGGCCGGCGGAATTCTGGAGCTCGCGAGGCCGTCGAGCTCTGGCGGTGCGGCGCGAACACCTCGCAAAATATTCTTCGCTGACTCTGTAATTTACGAGACCCATCTGCGTCGCACCGGTCAATGATGCTTCATCCAGCCGACGCTTTTGATGTTGTTGAACGAATCCGTCATGTGGCACAGAAAGCACTGATCGACCGATGCGTGCTCCTGCCCCGCGATGACGCGATCCATCATGATGAAGTGGCCCATATAGTGGCTCGGCGGCGCCTGATGGCACTGGGCGCAGTCCTTCGAGGTTGGCGAGGGATGCAGGAACCCCACGACTTTCCAGGACGCGAGCGCGTGGCAGGCTGCACATTCCCGGCCAAACAATCCGCTGTGCGGCTCCCGGTTGCTGTGGCAGCCGGCGCAATCGAGTGCAGCCCTTTCCGTCCGCTCGGACTTTTCGCTAAAGCCGTAATTGCGCGTCGTAAACCAGACGAGCGCGGACTCCGGAATGTGTCCGAGAAAAATCAGCCAGTTCGCCAGCCCGCGAAACAGATCCAGGCGGACATCGCGCCGCGGCTCGACCAGCATCGATCTGATCGTGATCGTCTCCCAGAGCCGACGACGCAACTGAAGTACGATTTGCAGGGGCCGACCAGGATCGTGAATAGCTTCGTCAGTCAACGGCGCGCTCTCCATCTTTACGATCGGCCTTTGGGATCGCAACCTCGTCGCTGCTCATTCGCGCCGACACGCTAGGTTGCGCCACTGGCCCAAGTTTGATCGACCTCAAACTCGGTCGACGCGCCAGCCAAATCTTTTTGTGATTCACTCGCGTAATGAATCGAGACGCATCTCGTCCTCAAGCGGAGGGCACTTGCCGACGACAGCGCTGGGCCGCCCAGCAGCACGATCGAGGGCATTGCACGCGCCTCATTATTTTCGGCGGTTCGTTCTATTTTTTTCTGTAAGAAGCGCGCCGCTTCCCGTCGCCTGCAGCAATTCGACGATGTTCGCATCGATCGGCGAAGGCACGCACATCACCATGTTGATCTTGCTCAACCCGGATGATCACGCTCCGGGTTTGCTGGCGGCTCGATCAAGCCACCGGGACTTGATTGGCACCAACTTGAAAGATCGAACAGGAGAATCCCAAATGAGTCACCGCAAGCTGATCGTGGTTGCCGCGATCATGTCCTTTGTCACGCTGCCTGCCATGGCGCAGACGCGCGCCTCCGACGAGAAGAACGGCCACCACTACACGGGTGGACCGAAAACCGAGGTCCCGCATCACATGGGCAAGAAAGAAAACGATGGCGGGTCAACCAGCGGTTCGGGCGGCAGCCATCATTACGGCGGCGGACCGAAGTCCGAAGTCCCGCACCACACGGGTCCCAAAAAGCAGCAATGACGATTGCAGTGATCCGCGGCTCGCCGCGAGCCATCACACCGAACTGAGACACGACCAAACGAAATCGCCCGGCAGCGGTCATCCGCTGCCGGGCGATTGTCTGGACGTCGCGAAGAGTCTAGTTCGGCACCGCAGCCTTCGACGCGCGCTTCGATGCAACCGCATTCGCGGTGACGCCGTGCAGGAAGTCATAGGCCGCGTGCAGGGCCTTGTCGTCCTCCGCCTTCGGCGGCACGTAGGACTGCGATCCGGTCTGCTCGCCGCCCTCACCGGCCGACAGATGCCCGCGCATCTGCGACTCCGCCATGGTGTCCATCCGGCCCTTCAGCTCGGGCGGCACGTCCTGCAGGATCTCGATGTCGGGGGCGATGCCCTGAGCCTGGATCGAGCGTCCTGACGGCGTGTAATAGCGCGCCGTGGTCAGCGCCAGCGCACCGTTGGCGGCGCCGAGCGGAATGATGGTCTGCACCGAGCCCTTGCCGAAAGAGCGCGTGCCGATGATCGTGGCACGCTTGTGGTCATGCAGTGCGCCGGCCACGATCTCCGAGGCCGAGGCCGAGCCGCCATTGACCAGGACCACCAGCGGCTTGCCCTTGGTGAGGTCGCCGCCATGCGCGGTGAAGCGCTGGGTCTCTTCGGCAGTACGGCCGCGGGTCGAAACGACCTCGCCGCGTTGCAGGAACGCGCTCGACACCGACACGGCCTGGTCGAGAAGTCCGCCCGGATTGTTGCGCAGATCCACGACATAGCCGACGAGCTTGTCCTGCGGGACGTCCCTGGAGATCGAGGCGATCGCCTTCTTCAGGCCGTCGGTGGTCTGCTCGTTGAACGATGTGATGCGGATATAGCCGATGTCGCCGTTCTCGACATGGAAGCGGACCGGACGCACATGAATGATCTCGCGCTTGATCGCGACATCGAGCGGGGCGTCGGCGCCCTTGCGCAGGATGGTGAGCTTGGTCTGCGTATCGACCGGGCCCTTCATCTTGTTGACGGCCTGCTCGAGCGTCATGCCCTGCACGGCCTCGCCGTCGATCTTGCTGATGAGGTCGCCGGACATGAGGCCGGCCTTCGAGGCGGGGGTATCGTCGATCGGCGAGACGACCTTGACGAGGCCGTCTTCCATCGTGACTTCGATGCCGAGGCCGCCGAACTCGCCGGAGGTGGTCTCCTGCATCTCCGTCCAGGCCTTCGCATTCATGTAGCGCGAATGCGGATCGAGCGAGGTCACCATGCCCGTGATCGCGCCCTCGACCAGCTTGGCATTGTCGGGTTTTTCGACATAGCTCGCCTTCACGCGCTCGAACACTTCGCCGAACAGGTTGAGCTGGGAATAGGCATCATTCGCGCCCACTGCCGCCCGTGCCGCCCATACGCCGCCGTGCGGGCTGGCTACCAGAAGGGTCAGACACGCTCCGGTGAGCGCGCCCAGAGGGAACAGCAGGGATTTCCGCATGTAGTCTGACCTTCTCGCTTGGGGCTTTGGAGCGCCATGCAATTGGCGATCCAGTCCGCTTCTCACAATACCATTCTGGTTTCTTCAAGGCCGGGACGCCGCGCCAACGGGACCGCCGCAGAAATTGCTTCGTCCGGACCTAAACTTTTGGCAACGTTGCAGGACTGGTCCGCCCGCAAGGGAAATCGGTCGGCCGGTCACGCCTCGCAGCTATGCGATTTTAGGATAGTTTTGGAGGGCTGGACGGGTTAGGCGATGACATAAGGCTTCAAATTCTCGGGAGGATAACAATGAACGAAGCACCCCGCATCCGGGCGGAACGGAACGTCGAGCTCGGCGCCAGCAACGAGCCGTTCCAGAACCTGCACGAATTCGTCCGGAAAGCGCGGGCCAATCTCAACCAGAACGCCTGGGACTACATCATCGGTGCCGCCGAGACCGAAACCACGATGCGCCGCAACCGCATGGCGCTGGACGAGATCGCCTTTCGCCCGCGCGTGCTGCGCGACGTCCGCAAGGTGGACGGCTCGGTTCAGCAGTTCGGCCGCAAGATGCGTCTGCCGGTGGTGCTCGCCCCCGTCGGCGCGCTCGAGATCTTCGACCCGGACGGCGCGGCGAGCGTCGCGCGCGGTGCCGGCGCCTTCGGCGCATCGCACATGCTGAGCTCGGTCTCCGAGCCGGGACTGGAGAAGACCGCCGAGGCAGCCCCCGATGCGCTCCGGCTCTATCAGCTCTATGTCCGCGGCGACGACGCTTTCGTCGCCGATGTCGTCAGCCGCGCCGAGAAGAAGGCCTATGCCGCCTTCTGCCTGACCGTCGACACCGCCCATTACAGCCGTCGCGAACGTGACATCGCCAAGCGCTACGTTCGCGAGAGCCGCCTGCGTGCCACCGGCGGCGATTTCCAGAAGGGCCTGGAGTGGCGGACGGTGAAAATGGTCAAGGACAAGTTCAAGATCCCGCTAATCCTGAAGGGCATCGCCACCGCCGAGGACGCCCTGATCGCGGTCGATCACGGCGTCGAATGGATCTACGTCTCCAATCATGGCGGACGCCAACTCGACCATGGCCTCGGCGCCATGCATGTGCTGCCCGAGATCGTCGAGGCCGTGAAGGGGCGTGCCAAAATCATGGTCGATGGCGGGGTCTGTCGCGGCACCGACATCGTCAAGGCGATCGCGGCAGGCGCAGACCTCGTCGGCATCGGCCGGCTGCAATGCTGGGCGCTGGCGGCGGCCGGCGAAGCCGGCATCACGCGGATGCTGGAGCTGTTGGAGGACGAGGTGCTGCGCTGCCTCGGCCTGTTGGGCGCCACCTCGTTTGCCGAAGTCGACAGATCCTGCCTGCGTCCGGCCACCGCCACCAACGCACCGAGCGTGTTCAGCGCGTTCCCGCTGTTCGACCACGAGCCTTATCGATACTGACTTGTCGAAAGCGACCCGTCGAAGGTGACTTGCCCACCGATGCTGAACTGAAAAGGACGCAATGACATCGCTCTCTCCCGGCAGCGCGGATGCGCTTCTGTTCGATCTCGGGCGCGTTGTGCTCGACATCGACTTCTCCAAGGCGATCGCCTGCTGGGCGGGACATGCCGGCTGCCGGCCCGAGGCGATCGTCGCGCGCTATGTGCGTGACGAGGCCTACCGGCTGCACGAGGTCGGCAGGATCAGCGACGAGGATTATTTCGCCTCGCTGCGCAGCTCGCTCGGAATCGGCATTTCGGACGCGCAGTTCCTCGAGGGCTGGAACGCGATCTTCGCCGGCGAGATGCCTGATATCGCCGAGCTGTTGCCGCGTGCGGCAAAGCGGATGCCGCTCTACGCATTCTCCAACACCAATCGGCCGCATGTCGATTATTTCTCGAAGGAATATGCCGGCCTGCTCGGCCATTTCCGCGAGCTGTATCTGTCGTCCAGCATCGGCCTGCGCAAACCGGATGCGGCGGCTTTCGACCATGTCGTCGCGGCGATCGGCGTCCCGGCGGAGCGCATCCTGTTTTTCGACGATCTCGCCGAGAACATCGAGGGAGCCCGGGCACGCGGCCTGACCGCCGTGCATGTCACCTCGCCGCGCGATGTCGGGAACGCATTGAAGGCACTGGGCATCTGAGGCCAGCCGGCCGTCGCCGCGGAACCGGCCTCCCGAAGGCAAAATTTGCACAGAATGGGGAACCAGTTCCCTTTGTGCATTTTTGTACAGAGTTCCGGGAACGGAATACCGCCCTTAGGACTCATGAGTCCGTTGGGACTTCTACATCGGACTTATCGACGTGCTGGGCAAAACCTATCTCACCAAGCAAGCCTCTCTCCTGCTTGAATTCGCAAGAACCACCTCGGATTCTGACCTTTCCGCCAAGCTGATCAGCAAGGCCGCCGACCTGAAATCCTTGGCCGATCCGCTACCGGACAAGGATCAAGGTCCCAAAGCTCCCGACGTCGCACTGGACGACGGCTCGGACCGACCGAGCGGGAGTTGACCGATGCTGGCCGTGGTGCTCGTCCTTCTCGTGCTCGCCATGGCCATCCTCATCCCGGTCTGTCTCGCCTTCCGGATCATGCCGCGACGGACGTGAGCTGCGTCCTCCGCTGGGGCCACGCAGGCTAAATCACCCTGCGTGCTGCTTTGCCTCGCGCCCGCACTCGGATAGAACTCTCGCCGGCCATTTATCGATGTGCTCAGCAGGAGTTTAGCCCTTGGCTTTGATGCCCGTTTCTGACGCGCTTGCCGCGGTACTGGCGGGTGCGGAGCCGCTGGCTGAACAGATGGCTCCGCTCGACGATGCCTACCATCGCGTGCTCGCGCGCGACGTCGCGGCGCGGCGCACGCAGCCGCCGCAGGCGATGTCGGCGATGGACGGCTATGCCGTCCGCGCCGCCGATGCGGCAACGATCGATTCCCGGCTGACGGTCATCGGCGAGGTCGCGGCGGGCCGTCCTTTCGCAAGAACGGTCGGCGCCGGCGAAGCCGTACGGATCTTCACCGGCGGCGTCATTCCCGACGGCGCCGACGCCGTCGTGATCCAGGAGGACACCGTCGCGGACGACAGCTGCGTCACGATCAAGCAAGCCGCGATCGCCGGACGGCACATCCGCCCGGTAGGCGTCGACTTCCGTGAAGGCGACGTCCTCTTGCGCAAGGGAACCCGGCTGACGGAGCGCGATCTCGCGCTCGCCGCCGCCATGAACTACCCCCACCTCGCCGTCTGCCGCCGTCCGAAGGTCGCGATCCTCGCCACCGGCGACGAACTGGTGATGCCGGGCTCAACGCCCGGGCACGGCCAGATCGTCTATTCCAATGGCTACGCCCTGCACGCGCTCGCCCGCAGCGAGGGCGCCGAGACCATCGACCTCGGTGTTGCCGCAGATACGCTTGCAGCCACCTCCGCCGGCATCCGCCGCGCCCGCGAGACCGAAACCGATATCCTGGTCACGACGGGCGGCGCATCTGTCGGCGACCACGATCTGGTCCAGCAAGCGCTCCGGGACGAAGGCATCTCAATGGCGTTCTGGAAGATCGCGATTCGGCCCGGCAAGCCGATGATGCACGGACGGCTCGGCGCGATGCGCGTGATCGGCCTGCCCGGCAATCCGGTGTCCTCCTATGTGTGCGCCTTCCTGTTCATGGTGCCGCTGATTCGCGCGCTGTCGGGCCGTTCGGTGATTCATCATCGCCGCGAGCGGGCCGTACTGGGCCGCGATCTCGGCGCCAACGACCAGCGCGAGGATTATCTGCGCGCGCGCCTGGAGCTGCGCGACGACGGCGCGCTCGTCGCCGTTCCCGTTAGCCATCAGGACTCCTCTCTGCTTGCGAATCTTGCTGCAGCACAGGTACTTCTCGTGCGCCCGCCGTTCGCGCCGAAGGCCGAGGCGGGCAGCCCTTGCGAGGTGCTGCGCCTCCCCGTCTGAACTGCGCGGCCACACGCATTCCGCGAACTCGCCCCTGTTCACGGTAAATTAAGCAGTTGCGGAACATGTATCGAACATATAGTGTCCGTTCATGATTTGTTTCGAGCATGTAGCGGCTTATCGCTGAATTCATCGTCTCGGAATCGAACGGCATCAACCGGGGGACTTAGGTCGAGATGTTAACGCGCAAACAATACGAGCTTCTGCGGTTCATCAGTGAACGTTTGAAGGAAAGCGGCGTGCCGCCGTCCTTCGACGAGATGAAGGATGCGCTCGACCTGCGCTCGAAGTCGGGCATCCACCGCCTGATCACCGCGCTCGAGGAGCGCGGCTTCATCCGCCGCCTGCCCAACCGCGCTCGGGCCATCGAAGTCATCAAGCTGCCGGAGCTTCAGGCTGCGGCCGGCAACCGGCGCGGCTTCACGCCGAGCGTCATCGAGGGCAATCTCGGCAAGGTGCGCGCGAGCTCCAGCCCGCCCGTCGACGAGGGCGAGCGGCCCGTCGCAGTGCCCGTGATGGGCCGCATCGCGGCCGGCACGCCGATCGAGGCGTTGCAGACCCGCAGCCACACCATCAGCGTGCCGCCCGACATGCTCGGCTCCGGCGAGCACTACGCGCTCGAAGTGCGCGGCGATTCCATGGTCGAGGCCGGCATCCTCGACGGCGACATGGCGCTGATCCAGCGCAACGAGAGCGCCGATACCGGCGACATCGTGGTGGCGCTGATCGACGACGAGGAGGCCACGCTCAAGCGCTTCCGCCGCCGCGGCGCCTCGATCGCACTCGAGCCCGCCAATGCCGCTTATGAGGTGCGCATCCTGCCGCCGAACCGCGTGAAGATTCAGGGCAAGCTGATCGGGCTTTACCGGAAGTACTGAGAGCCCTCGGCGGTCATTCGATACCCATGATTCCGACTGGAGCGGATCTGATCCGCTCCTGCTGGACAATCTTCTGGTCTTGCGCAGATTGTCCGGCCCCTCTTCAGAGGCGACGCCTCGGCGTGTCGCCACAAGCCCCCATTGCTTCGCGGTCTCGAGTCCTCGAGCAGACATGACGCATCGGCGCCCGCGCGCCGCTGACGTTGGTCCTCGCCGAATGCATTGATGTGAGCTTTGTTCCTGTCGGATTCGAAAAGATAATTTGATCGCGTCCCGCAGACCAGCCGCAGATTTGCCTACAACCAAGCAGAGCGTTGCGTGCTTCCACTCTGATAGAGGCTTGCGCCTCCGAGGGAGGCGCGGGTTGCTATCTTCGAATGAGGAGCACCCGATGTGTGACTACAGCCTGCATGCCGTTGCATCGCGCCCCGCCGAAGTCGGCGAGACGATCGTGTCGACAACGTTCCGCGGCACCTCGACGCGTGGCTTTGCTTCTGCCGCCGATCCGACCGTGGCCGTCTGTCTGCTGCCCGGGACGGAGCTCGCCTTCGCCGACAACGTCCGCTACGACAATCGCTGGATCTGGACGCGCACCGTCAATTCGCGCGTCGGCAAGTTCGGCAAGATCGATCCGCACATTCCCGATCGCCACCACGACGCGATCGAATTCCCTGACGGTAAATACGTGCTTGTGACACAACTCGTCGAAGGCCAGCGTGCCACCGTGTTGCAATTGCCGGTGACCCAGCCCGTCGGCGAGCGCGAGCACAAGCCGCAGATCATCGACGACAGCCGGTCGCCGGTCACGCGCCTGCCGATCGGCTGACGCCACCTCGACTGACAACTGGATGCCGCCAGGATTGAAGTGCCATCGCCGGCAGACGCCGGCGAGATGGCATGGTTCGTGTTTTCACGAACATCGATCGGCCCGCCCGGCGCCGCACGAAGTTTGAGCCGTCCTGCCTGAATTTTGAACGTCCGCTCCGCAGCCAAATGACCGATGCTGTCGTGGTTTGAGGCGGCGGACACGCTCGATGAAGACCTTCATTCGCGTCGTTGAACTCTGGGTGCCCGACCGGACGCGCAGGCGTCTGGAATTCGGCGGCGGCCTCTACGGCGAAGGGCTGTCCGCGTTCAAGTCCGTGAGCGAGGACCTGCACTTCGGATATGACGAGGGACTTCCCGGCAAGGCCTGGGCCTCTGGCCATCCCGTCATCCTCACGACCTTCGCCAACTCCTATTTCAAACGGACCGAGCAGGCCGTCGCGGCCGGCCTCACCTGCGGCGTGGCGGTGCCGGTGTTCGCGGGCGAATTCCTGCAAGCCGTGATGGTGCTGTTCTGCGGGGACGACGAGGCGCATGTCGGCGCGATCGAACTCTGGCACAACGATCCCGATCGCTCCCACGAGATGGCGCTCGTCAACGGCTATTACGGCATGGCGGACATGTTCGAATTCAACTCCCGCCACACCAGGTTTCCGCGCGGCTTCGGCCTGCCCGGACGCACCTGGAAGGCGGGTCTGCCGCTGATCATCAAGGACCTGCACGACGCCAAGAGCTTCCTGCGCTGGGAGGACGCGGCCAAGATCGGGATCAATTTGGGGGTCGGCGTGCCCTACCGAACCGGCACCGAGACGTGGGTTCTGACATTGCTCTCCGCGCAGGCAACCCCGATTGCGCGACGCTTCGAGATCTGGGTCCCGAACGAGGCCCGCTCAGTGCTGGTCTTTCGCGCCGGCGATTGCAGCGCGCAGACCGACCTTGCCGCGCTCTACGCGGGTAGATCCATCGGCAGGGGCGAAGGCAGCATCGGCGGCGCATGGGCCACCGGCATGCCGGCGCTCGACGACGATCTCACCCATGACAGCTCGATCGCCGGCTCCGAGGCCCGCGTAGCCGGGCTGAGCCGGATGGTGGCCCTGCCGGTCATCGACAACGCAAGGCTGGAAGCCGTGCTGGCCTGGTATCTGTAAATCGCAATCAATCGTCGGCCTGCAAGTCAGCCTCCGACGGCGTAGCGTCCCGGTTGCGGAGCGCCACCTTCGGCGCAAGGCTGCCGTCGAAATCACCTTCGCCGGCACCGGCGGGCAACCACGGGCGGTTCGTGCCTCTCGCCCTCACCGCCTGCACGGAAAAACCCTCGCCACGCTGCGTCAGGGCCAGCGCACCCTGGCGAGCGAGCCGCTGCCGATCGACCACCATTGCCGCGCAATCGGGCGGCGCGGGCCGCGACGCCACCACCAGTGCAGCCCGGCTGCAATCGTCCGCCAGCGCGTCGATGCGCGAGGCCAGCGCGACCAGCCGCCCGTCGGCGAGCGGCGTCACGCAGCCGGACTCGTCGCACGACACGCCCTCGGCCAGCGCGCTGCTGCCGGCATCGCGCGGATCAGCGTCGGCCGCCAGCCACTCCTTCAGCAGGAAATTGTCCTTGCCCGTCCTGATCAGGTGCAACCGCCCGTCCCCGCCGCGCACCGCGACGCTCGCGCCATCCCCTGCAATCAGGATATCGGGCTGCCGCACCGACAGGCCCCAGGCGATGGAGGCCAGCAGCACCACGGCACCGCACCAGCGCAGGGGCGTCCGCAGCAGACCCATCACGATGATGCCGAGGCTTGCTGCAATCAGTGGCGCGATGCCAAAGGCTGGAATGCGGCCGACCGCGCCCGGCAAGGCCGCCACCCAGCGCGAGACCGCAACCATCCAGTCGATGCCAATCCCCATCAGCCACCAGAACGCGCCGTCGAGCCCGAAGGGCGCCGCGAGCAATCCCAACAGGCCTGCCGGCATCACCAGTGCGGAGACCACCGGCATCGCACCGAGATTGGCGAGCACGCCGTAGGGCGTGACGCGATGGAAGTGGAAGGCGGCATAGGGCGTGGTCGCAAGCCCCGCGATCAGGGAGGCCAGGAACAGCATCGCGATCTCGCGGCCGCCCCACAGCGCGACGCGCGCCGTCGCCGAATGATCAGGCGAGGCAAGCAGGTTCGGCATGCCGATCTGCACCAGCGCCACCAGCCCGAGCGTCGCGGCGAAGGACATCTGAAAACTGGGATGCACCAGCGCCTCGGGCGCAACCGCGAGCACGATCAGCGCCGCCACGGCCAGGGTGCGGAAGGTGATGGCGCGGCGATCGACCATCACCGCGATCAGCACCACGGCGGTCATGAAAAACGAGCGTTGCGTCGCGACCTCCGCACCCGACAGCAGAAGATAGAACGCGGCCGCCACCAGGGCGGCTGCGGCCGACCATTTCTTGATGGCGAAGCCGACTGCGAGGCCCGGGATCAGGGCCAGCAACGCGCGCACCGCGAAGAAGACGACGCCCGCGACCACCGCCATGTGATAGCCCGAGATCGAAAGAACGTGTCCGAGTCCCGAGATGAACATCGCATCGTTCACGGGCGCGGAAATCGCATCACGCCGTCCGGTGAGCAGCGCCGTCGCGATCGCGCGGTTGTCGCCCTCGAGCGTTGAGCGGATGCGGGCGTCGATGGCATCGCGCAGGCCCTGCATGAAAGCGGCATAGCGCAGCCGCAGGCCACCGGCATCCGGCGGGACAGAAGCCGTGATCGCGCCCATCACGAAGCCGGAGGCGCCGATACCCTGGAAGAACATGTCGCGTGAAAAATCGTAGCTGCCGGGGCGGACCGGCGCGAGCGGCGGCATCAGCCGCGCCTTGAGCTGCACGAAGCTGCCGACCTCGGGCGCCGTGCCCTTGCGCACGGAGAGGCGGACGCGTTCCAGCTTGACGTCGCTGCGCTGCGCCTCCATGGCGGTGACGCGCAGCACGAAACGATCGGTGCGCTCGCGGATATCGCGCGTCTCGACGAAGCCCGACAGCGACACCGAATAGAGCGGTTTTGCCAGCACCGGATGGGCGATGCGCGCCGTCTTCCAGGTCGCCACGGCAAAGCCCGCGGCGACCACAGCGATCATGATCGCGGGCGCGAACAGCCGGCTCCGCCGTAACAGGATCGCGCCGAGCAGCAGCACGATCGCCGTCGTCGCGACAACCCACAGCACCGGCTCATGATCGGCGGCAAAATAGAACGCGATGCCGCCGCCGAAGGCGACCGGCACCCACGGCAACAGACGCCCGGGACCGGCCTCGGCGCGGGCCCATGCGCGGATTGTTTCGACGATCGCGGGCCAGATGCCAAAGCCCGCCGGAACAAAGCCGCCGGCGGGCGCAGCACGGCCGACCGGCCACGTCCCGGCAATACCTTGGGACCGTACTGGCCGGCCCGGCTCCGCCATCTTCCCTGCACCCTACGCGACGCGATTGCCGCCAAGGCTACCGGAACGTGCGGTCGGGCGAATAGCGGTACAGATCGGGAACGCGAGAGGGCGCCCTACTTTTCCTCTTCCATGGTCACGGCCACCGAGGCCTTGGCCGAGAGACGGACCTTGTTGCCCTCGACGTCGGCGACCAGGCCCTTGTCGATGAAATGATGATGGCCCTTGTGGCTGCCCTGGCCGCTGTCCTTCTTGGTCAGCTTGATCCGGTTGCCTTCGACCTTGTCGACGGTACCGACATGGACGCCGTCGGCGCCGATGACTTCCATATGCTCTGCGATGTTCTGCATGGTGGGTTCCTTGTTGGACCCACCTCAACGCGCAGGATGCGCGTCTGTTCTCTCACGAGAATGACGATGCCGTGTGCTGCTGCTTGGCAGGTGCCGTAGGGTAGGCAAAGCAAAGCGTGCCCACGAGTTTTTCTCGTCACCGAGAGATGGTGGGCACGGCGCTTTGCACCTTTGCCCACCCTACGGCACGAGTCGTCATTCCGGGCTCGCGCCAAGTGGCGCGCCCCGGAATGACGAAACCGATGGAGTCGCGTCAGATCAGCGGCGCCTGCGACGAGGCGTGGTGATTGACGATCTTCCACTCGCCGTCCTCGCGGATGATCACCCAGCTCATCTTCACGATGAGATCGTCCCGCTCGCCGGCGAGATCGAACGAGATCGTCGCGGCCATGTTGATCAGATCAGGGCCGGCCTGCGCTGCGTTCACGTCGGAGAACACGGCGCTCGGCTTGCGCCACCGCGGCAAGCCGTCGAAATACTCGGCCACGCCGTTCCTGCCCCGATAGAGCTTTGGATTGGAGCCGAAGAAGAACGCGTTCTTCGAATACAGCGACGAGAGCGCGGCCGCATCGAGGCTCGCGAAACCGGCGCACCATTTCGCGATGATGGTGGAAACAATGGCGTCGGCTTCATCTGACATAGCAAGCTGCCGTTAGATACCGCTCGTAGACCGCATATTCACGATCCGCTCGCTACAATTGGCCCCTTAACGAAGGGCGCAAGTCCATCAGGGCAGAAGCGAATAAGATTCTTCATATTTGCCTCGACCTTAGCGTCCGCGTGATGTTTCTCGTACCATCTCTGGACAGCAGTGATCATCTCATTGCAGAACAAAACCAAGTCAAACATTGCTGCTTGCTTTTCGCCGACCACAAGTGAGAGCGCGTGCATCGTTGCCCTAGCTTGAGGGCTGACAAATATCACATGTGTACATCCGACGTAGGGGTGACCAGCTAGATTTCCGCGGTGAACAAGTCCACCACGAAGATGGTAACAGTTCTCACCGTCTGTCCCCAGGCTCGAAGGCGTCGTGTACCTATTCACAAAGTCCACGTAGTGGCTTTTCTTTACGAAGTCCTTTGCATCAAGTGTCAGTCCGACGCAAATCTCGGGAAGCGTCAGTGCGGCTAAGAGAGCGGGGTAATAGAGTCCAACGCTAATTGCTCGCTGAACGTCACTAAGGACGCTGGCCAGCGGTGAGTCGCCCGGAATCGCACGGCCCTTTCCGACCGGAGTACTAGCTTCCGAGACCTCGCCCTGCTGGGGCGCAGTTTCGTTGGACTTGCCCTGCCTGGGCGGCTCGCCCTTGGCGACTTCCTTCGCGAACGTGTCGCGCAGGCCGATGGTGCGCGAGAACACTGGTTTGCCGGGCGTCGAGTCCTTGTCGCGCACGAAATAGCCCTGGCGCTCGAACTGCATCGGCTCGGTCGAATTGCTCTCCGCGACCGATGCCTCGATCCGTGCGTCGGACAGGATCTCCAGCGAATTCGGATTGAGATCGGCCGCAAAATTCGACGCATCCGGGCTGGGGTTGGAGAACAGCTGGTTGTAGATGCGGATCTCCGCGGGCACCGATGTCGCCGCCGGCAGCCAGTGCATGGTCGCCTTGACCTTGCGGCCGTCGGGCGCGTTACCGCCCTTGGTCGCGGGATCATAGGTGCAGCGCAGCTCCACCACCTCGCCCTTGTCGTTCTTGATCACGCCGGTGCACTTGACGAAATAGGCGTAGCGCAGCCTCACCTCGTTGCCCGGCGACAGGCGGAAGAACTTCTTCGGCGGGTTCTCCATGAAGTCGTCCTGCTCGATATAGAGCTCGCGGCCGAACGTGATTTTCCGCGTGCCCGCGCTGGGATCGTCCGGGTGGTTGATCGCCTCGAGCTCCTCGGTCTGCCCTTCCGGATAGTTCTCGATCACCACCTTGAGCGGCCGCAGCACGCCCATGCGCCGCTGCGACGTGCGGTTCAGCTCCTCGCGAATGCAGAACTCCAGCATGCCGACGTCGACCACGCTGTTGGCTTTCGCAACCCCAATGCGCTTGACGAACTCGCGCAAGGCTGCCGGCGGCACGCCGCGGCGCCGCATGCCCGCCATGGTCGGCATCCGCGGATCGTCCCAGCCTGCGACATGGCCGTCGCGCACGAGCTGGGTCAGCACGCGCTTGGACAGCAGCGTGTAGGTCAGGTTCAGCCGCGCGAACTCATACTGGTGCGGCTGTGACGGCACCGGCAGCTTCTCGATGAACCAGTCGTAAAGCGGCCGGTGGTCCTCGAACTCCAGCGTGCAGATCGAATGCGTGATGCCCTCGATCGCGTCCGACTGGCCGTGCGCATAATCGTAGCTCGGATAGATGCTCCATTTGGTGCCGGTGCGCGGATGATGCGCGTGCAGGATGCGGTACAGCACGGGGTCGCGCAGATTGATGTTGCCGGCCGCCATGTCGATCTTAGCCCGCAGCACGCGCGCGCCGTTCGGGAATTCACCGGCCTTCATGCGCCGGAACAGGTCGAGATTTTCCTCCACGCTGCGGTCGCGGAACGGCGAGTTCTTTCCGGGCTCGGTCAGCGTGCCGCGGGAGGTGCGGATTTCCTCCTGGGTCTGGTCGTCGACATAGGCGAGCCCGTCGCGGATCAGCTTCTCCGCCCATTCGTACAGGCGGTCGAAATAATCCGAGGCGAAGAACAGGTTCTTGCCCCAGTCGAAGCCCAGCCAGCGCACGTCGGCCTGGATGGAATCGATGTATTCCTGCTCTTCCTTGACCGGATTGGTGTCGTCGAAGCGCAAATGGCAGCGGCCCGGAAACTCCTGGGCGATGCCGAAATTGAGTGCGATCGACTTGGCGTGGCCGATATGCAAATAGCCGTTCGGCTCCGGCGGGAACCGGGTCACGATCTCCTTGTATTTGCCCTGATCGAGGTCGGCCTGGATGATGTCACGAATGAAATCGCGCCCAACCTCAGCAGCCACCGGTTCTGTCATTACGAAAATCCTGTCGGGAAATCAGCGGTCCTTCTGCCAAATTCGCGTGGCCGCGCCAAGGCCCACGAGGTCCGCCGACGGGCTTTAGTTATGCTCCGGTCCTGCTATACACCACCGCTTCCCATGCATAGGCCCCGCCAAGAATGACCGATTCCGTCGTCACCCGCTTCGCTCCCTCGCCGACCGGCTTCCTCCATATCGGGGGCGCCCGCACGGCGCTGTTCAATTGGCTCTATGCGAAGAAACATGGCGGCAAGATGCTGCTGCGGATCGAGGACACCGACCGGGAGCGCTCCACCGAAGCCGCGATCGGCGCCATCCTCGACGGGTTGAAATGGCTCGAGCTCGGCTGGGACGGCGAGGTCATCTACCAGTTCAGCCGCGCCGCCCGTCACCGCGAGGTCGCCGAGCAGCTGCTCGCCGACGGCAAGGCCTATCGCTGCTACGCGACCGCCGAGGAGCTCGCCGCCATGCGCGAGAAGGCGCGCGCTGAAGGACGCACCCGCCTCTATGACGGCATGTGGCGCGACCGCGATGCCGCGACCGCCCCGTCCGACGTGAAACCGACCATCCGCCTGCGCGCGCCGCAGACCGGCGAGACCGTGATCGAGGATCAGGTCCAGGGCCGCGTGGTCTGGCAGAACGAAAACCTCGACGACCTCGTCCTCCTGCGCGGCGATGGCAACCCGACCTATATGCTCGCCGTGGTGGTCGACGACCACGACATGGGCGTCACCCATGTGATCCGCGGCGACGACCATCTGATCAACGCGGCCCGCCAGAAGCAGATTTACGATGCGATGGGCTGGACCCTGCCGAGCATGTCCCACATTCCCCTGATCCACGGCCCTGACGGCTCGAAGCTGTCCAAGCGGCACGGCGCGCTGGGCGTCGATGCCTACCGCGCCATGGGATACCTGCCGGCCGCGGTCCGCAATTACCTCGTCCGGCTGGGCTGGAGCCATGGCGACCAGGAGATCTTCTCGACCGAGGAGATGATCGCGGCGTTCGACCTCGCCAGCGTCGGCCGCGCCGCTGCCCGCTTCGATTTTGCCAAGCTGGAAAATCTCAACGGCCACTACATCCGCCACGCCGACGATCAATCACTCGTGAAGATGTTCGAGGACGTGCTCGACCATCTCGTGCCCAGCCGCGACGAGCTTAAGGCCAAGTTAAACGACAGCACGCGCGCACAGCTTCTCAAAGCCATGCCGGCCCTGAAGGAGCGCGCCAAGACGCTGATCGAGCTGATCGACGGCGCCTATTTCATCTTCGCCGACCGCCCCCTGGAGCTCGATCCCAAGGCGCAGGCGCTGCTGACACAAGAGAACCGCAAGCTGATCGGGCAGCTTCATTCCGCACTGGAGAAAGTCGAGACCTGGAGCGGCGCCACCACTGAAGCTGCGCTGCGCGCTTTCGCCGAGGAAAACAGTCTCAAGCTTGGCGCGGTCGCCCAGCCGCTCAGGGCTGCGCTGACCGGACGAACGACATCGCCTGGTATATTTGAGGTTTTGGACGTCCTGGGACGCCAGGAAAGCCTCGCCCGGCTCAAGGACCAGGCTACGACGTAAGTCGACCATGCGTGGGGTGATCTTGCAGCGCACACAGCAATAATATACCCATCTCCCCCGTACCTTCTGGAACTTCCGGCCTGCCCCATCATCTCGCAAGGGGCCTCCGGCTCCGGCCCGTTTCACCATACATCGGGGACCTACGATGGACGCAAAACCGAGCAATAAGACCGCTACGCTGACGGTCGGAAACAAGAACTACGATCTCCCGATCCATAGCGGCAGCGTCGGGCCTGATGTCATCGACATCGGCAAGCTCTACGGCCAGTCCGGCCTGTTCACCTATGATCCCGGCTTCACCTCCACCGCGAGCTGCCAGTCCAAGATCACCTATATCGACGGCGACGCCGGCGTGCTGGAATACCGTGGCTACCCGATCGAGCAGCTCGCCGAGAACGGCGACTTCCTCGAGACCTGCTATCTCCTGCTCTACGGGAACCTGCCGACTGCCGCGCAGAAGAAGGATTTCGACGACCGCGTGATCCATCACACGATGGTGCACGAGCAGATGGCCCGCTTCTTCCAGGGCTTCCGCCGCGACGCCCATCCGATGGCGGTGATGGTGGCCTCGGTCGGCGCGCTCGCCGCGTTCTATCACGACAGCACCGACATCAACGATCCGAAGCAGCGCATGATCGCGTCCATGCGCATGATCGCGAAGATCCCGACGCTGGCGGCGATGGCCTACAAGTATACCGTCGGCCAGCCCTTCGTGTATCCGAAGAACTCGCTCACGTTCTCCGAGAACTTCCTCAACATGTGCTTCGCCGTGCCGTGCGAGGACTACAAGATCAACCCGGTGCTGGCTGACGCGCTGGACAAGATCTTCATCCTGCACGCCGATCACGAGCAGAACGCCTCGACCTCGACGGTGCGCATCGCCGGCTCTTCCGGCGCCAACCCGTTTGCCTGCATCGCCGCCGGCATCGCCTGCCTGTGGGGCCCGGCGCATGGCGGCGCCAACGAAGCCGCGCTCGCGATGCTCGCCGAGATCGGTACCGTGGACAAGATCCCCGAGTTCATCGCCAAGGTGAAGGACAAGAACTCCGAAGTCCGCCTGATGGGCTTCGGCCACCGCGTCTACAAGAACTATGATCCGCGCGCCAAGATCATGCAGAAGATGTGTCACGCCGTGCTCAAGGAGACCGGCCATGGCGACGATCCGATGCTGAAGGTGGCGATGGAGCTGGAGAAGATTGCGCTCAGCGACCAGTACTTCATCGACCGCAAGCTCTACCCGAACGTCGACTTCTATTCGGGCATCACGCTGAAGGCGATGGGCTTCCCGGTCTCGATGTTCACCGTGCTGTTCGCGGTCGCCCGTACCGTCGGCTGGATCAGCCAGTGGAGCGAGATGATCGAGGATCCGCAGCAGAAGATCGGCCGTCCGCGCCAGCTCTACACCGGCGTCACTCGCCGCGACTACGTCGCGATCAAGGATCGCAAGTAAGATCGGACGGAAGTGTCCAACGAAACGGCGCCATCGCAAGATGGCGCCGTTTTTGTTTGTGCATCCACGCTTTGCTGCCACGCACAACAACAAATCCAGGCATCGCGCCGCCGAACGCTTGACAGTCGAAACGCACCGCGCGCATTCTTACACTAAGTAAGAATGACGACAGGGACGGAAATGCCGGAGCAGCCGAGAAGTCGGCGGCAGACGCGCGCTGCCATTTTGACTCATCTGCTACAGTCGGGCGGATCGTTTCGCCCGCCGCTGGCCAAGGCCGTGCGCCTGTCCGAGGCGAGCCTGTCGCGCATCCTGTTCGACCTGAAGGCCGAAGGCCTGATCGAGGAGGTGCGGCGCCCTGCCCCTTACGTCGGCGGCCCGACCGGTCTCGTGTCGCTCGATGGCTCGGTCGCCCTCGCAGCCTTCGAGCTGACCGCTCAGCGGCTCAGCGTCGGCGTGGGCGCCCTGTCGGGCGAACTGCACTACACCGAGCGTGTGCCGCTGCCGAATACGCCGACCGCCGAGACCGTCGGCCGGGCGTTTCGCGAAGCGATGACGTTGCTGCGCGACTGGACGCGGCGCCGCCGCATCACCCTCTCCCAGATCGGCGTCTCCATTCCCGGCCTCGGTCGTCTGAGCATATCGGCCAATCCGATCATTCCCTGCGACGTCGCACGCATCAGCGACATGTTCGGCGAGATGTTCGCCGGCGTGCCGCTGGCATTCACCAATTCGGTCGTCGCGCACGCCACCTTTCACCGCTGCCGCACGGAAAACTATCCGTTCAGCGACACCCATCTGTTCGTCTTCGTCAGCCAGGGCGTTGCCGGCGCCTGGATGGACGATCCAACCGAGGCCGACGCCCTGCAGCCGGTCGAGCTCGGCCACATGGTGTTCGGTCCCGACGGGCCACGCTGCCGCTGCGGCCACCACGGCTGCGTCGAGGCATACACGTCGCTTCCTGCCCTGGCCGAGCTCCTTGGCATTGCCGAAGCCGAATTGCTCGAGCTCGGCAGCGAATGGGTGACCACGATCCCGCTCTCGTCGCGCGTGCGCCAGGAGCTGCGGCGACGGCTGTTCCGGCTTGGCCTTGCGATCGGCAATACGTTGAACGTCAAGCCGTGCGGCGGCGTCGCGATCAGCGGCTGGCCGTCGCTTCTCTCCGATGACGATCGCAACGCTGTGGTCGAAGGAATTGACGCCTGCCTGCTGGGCGGCCGTAAACTGGCGCAAGTGTCCCTCGCCTTCGTTCCGCCCTCGACCGGCAACGATCCGCAGGCTGCGCTCGCCTTCGCCGCCTTTTGTCTCGCCAGCCGCGGCGGCATGCCGGCCAGCTCGACGGAGGCGGCCTGACATGCCCTGAGCCTGCGCGCCGTACGCGCCAATGCCTGTGCAAAGAACTTCACACCGGGAGGAACTGCCATGCCGATCACGACAACAAGGCGCCGTCTGCTCGCTGGATCTGCCGCCGCGCTCGCACTGCCCGCCTTTGCCCGGGCGCAAGGCGCGGCCAAGCCGCGCCTGACCGCGATCTCGCAATGGTCCGCCGGCAGCGACGGGGCTGCCATCACCGCGCTCGGCAAGAAATTCGAGGAGAAAGGCGGGGTTTGGCAGCATTCGCCCGTCCCCGGCTTCACCACCGAGATGATGAACAAGTTGCGCGCGCAGATCATGGCCGGCGATCCCCCGGCCTGTTCGCAACTCAAAGGTCCGGAGATCGCAGCCTGGTCGAAGATCGCCCCGACCGTCGATCTCGACGCCGTCGTCGCAGCCGCCGGTTACGAAAAGGTCGTCGCGCCTGACCTTGCGAAACTGCACAAGCCGGCCGGCAAGTGGATCGCCCTACCGTTACAGATCTACAGCACCAATATGCTGTTCCTGTCCAAACGCGCGATGGACAAGGCCAAGGCCGACAAGATTCCGGTCACATGGGCGGAGTTCAACGACCTCGCGGAAAAGATGAAGGCAGGCGGTGTCGCCGCTCCCATCGCCAACGGTGGCACCCGCCCGGACGACGGGCAAAAATTCGAGGCCGCTCTCGCCGGCATCAATCCCGCTGCTTACCGCGCCGCCATCATGAATCTCGACAAGAAGGCTCTGGAGGGTCCTGAGATCAAGGCTGCGTTCGCGCAGCTGCGCAAGATCGCCGACTGGATGGACCCCAATGTCGGCGCCCAGCACTTCTCGACCAATTTGAAGCGCTTCATCGACGGCGACATGGGCATGATGATCATGGGCGGATGGGCGCAAGGCGTATTGCGCAATGCCGGGTTCAAGTTTGAGGACTTCATGATTGCGCCAGGCCCCAGTGACAACGGCAAGCCGGTCTTCCTGTTGAATGCCGATGCCTTCATCTTCTGGCAGCGCAAGGAGGCGGACCTGCAGGCCGGTCAGACGCTGATGGCCCAGCTCGTCATGGATCCCGCAATCCAGACCATGTATTCGCAGATCACGGGATCGATCCCGGTACGCACCGATGTCGATCTGTCAGGTGAAGGCTGGTCCGAGGGGCAACGAACGACCGCAAAGGCCCTGAAGGACGCCATCGCCAGCAATCAGGCGGTCCTCAGCCTCGCGCACAACATGGCGCAGGAAAACGGCATGACCGCAGCGATGATCGACGTGATCACGGAATACGTGAAGAACAAGACGATCAAGCCCGAGCAGGCGGCCACTCGTCTCGCCGAGGCCGTCGAGGGCGCACGTTGAACAATGCGGCCGCGATGAGACCGGGCCGGCCGGCGCTTCCTGAATGGGTGCGCCGGCTGCCTGAATATCTGATGATCTGGGTGCCGCTGCTGTTGTCCGCCGCGCACCTCGTCTCGTTCTCATTGTGGACGATCTGGATCTCCTTCACACCATCCACCCTCGTCCCGGTCTCGGGCTGGGTGGGCCTTCGCAATTACTCGGCCGTCTTGGCATCGCGGAACTGGCAGATCGCGTTCGATAACCTGCTGCTGTTCGGCATCGCTTTCGTGGTGCTGAGTGCGACGACCGGCCTCATCCTTGCGATCCTGCTCGACCAGCGCATTCGCGGCGAAAACGTGCTGCGCTCCGTCTTCCTCTATCCCCTCGCGGTGTCCTTCGTGGTCACCGGCACGGTCTGGAGCTGGCTGCTCAATCCCGGCCTCGGGATCCAGAAGCTGGTCCACGATCTCGGCTGGACCTCCTTCAAGTTCGACTGGCTGATCGACCGCGACATGGCGATCTGGACCATCGTCATCGCCGCGATCTGGCAATCCTCCGGCTTTGCCATGGCACTCTTCCTCGCCGGCCTTCGCTCCGTCGACGTCGACATCATCAAGGCCGCGCAGATCGACGGCGCGGGACCGGCCCGCATCTACCGGCGCATCATCCTGCCGTCGCTGTGGCCGATCACCATCACCGTGGTGGTGATCCAGTTGCAGTTCGCGATTTCGACGTTCGACCTCGTCCGCGCGCTCACCAATGGCGGTCCGGGAATCGCGACCCAGTTGCCGGCGCTCGTCGTCTACGACCTGATGTTCCAGCGCAGCCTGCTTGGCCGCGGCGCGGCGGCGGCGGTGCTGATGTTGCTCATTCTGCTTGCGGTGCTGCTGCCCTATGCGGCGTGGCGATATATCCAGCGACGGCGGGCCGCCCATGCGTGACCGTTCCTTCGCGCCAAGCCGGATCTTGATCTATCTCGCCGTGTCGCTGATCGCGGCGGCCTGGCTCGCGCCGCTGGTCGTTGTGGTGCTGAACTCGCTCCGCAGCAACGAGGAGATCGCGCAGGCCTCGATGATCGGCTGGCCGCAGCAATGGGCTTGGAGCAATTACGCAACCGCCTGGAGCGGATTCTGCGTCGCCGAGACCTGCGCCGGCATCCGGCCGTACATGCTGAACTCGGCGCTCGTCACCATTCCCGCAACGATCTTCTCGACCCTGCTCGGTGCGATCGCCGGCTACGCCGTGTCGCTCTGGCGCTTCCGCGGCGACAACTGGATCTACGGCATCGTGACCCTGGGCCTTTTTCTTCCGCAGCAGATGCGTCTGCTGCCCTGGACCATCGTCCTGCGGGACATCGGCCTCATCAACACGTTGGCGGGTCTGGTGCTGATCCACACCATCCAGGGCCTCTCCTTCACCACACTGTTCTGCCGGAACTACTACGTCGCCATTCCCCCTGAATTGATCAGGGCCGCACGAATCGACGGCGCCGGCTTCTTCCGCATCTTCTGGCGCATCATCCTGCCGCTCTCGGGTCCGATCCTGATCGTCACGGTGATCTGGCAGTTCACCCATATCTGGAACGAGTTCCTCTATGGCGTGACATTCACGACCGGCCAGCAGCAGCCCGTCACGGCCGCCTTGATCGCGCTGTCTGCGGCTGTCGCGGATATCCCGCAGCATGGTGTGCAGAGTGCAGCGGTGATCATCGCAGCGCTGCCCACTCTGTTGATCTATCTCCTCGGCGGTAAGTACTTCGTCCGCGGCCTCACGGCCGGGGCCGTGAAATGATGGGATTGCCATGGCAGCACTGAGCATTCGCGCCCTGTCGAAGCGCTACGCCAATCTCGAGGTGCTGAAGGACATCGCGCTCGACATCGAGAGCGGCGAGTTCACCGTCCTGGTCGGCCCATCAGGCTGCGGCAAGTCCACGCTGCTCAACATCGTCGCCGGCCTCGATCGACCGAGCGCGGGAACGATCGAGATCGGCGGGCGCGTCGTCAACGACGTTCCGCCCAAGGACCGCGACATCGCCATGGTGTTCCAGTCCTACGCACTCTATCCCTCGATGACGGTGCGCCAGAACATCACCTTCGGCATGGAATGCCGCCACGTGCCCAAGGCCGCGCAGGACACTGCGGTCGCGAATGTCGCAAGACTGCTCCAGATCGAGCCGCTGCTCGGCCGCAAACCCTCGCAATTGTCCGGCGGCCAGCGCCAGCGCGTGGCGATGGGGCGCGCGCTGGTGCGCGATCCCCTGCTCTTCCTGTTCGACGAACCGCTGTCCAATCTCGACGCCAAGCTGCGCGTCGAGATGCGGATGGAGATCAAGCGACTGCACCAGCGCATCGGCGCCACCATCGTCTACGTCACCCACGACCAGATCGAGGCGATGACGATGGCGACGCGAATTGCGGTGATGCATCAAGGCAGCGTGCAGCAATTCGCCGACCCCGATACCGTGTACCGTTATCCCGCCAACCTGTTCGTCGCGCGCTTCATGGGCTCGCCGCCGATGAACACCATGCCGGCACGGCTCGAGACCGAAAATGACGGGCTGGTGGTCGTGATCGGCGCGGGCCGGCCGGACGAGATCCGTCTGCGCCTGAGGGACTATGACGGTGCAGCGTCCTTTGTCGGGCGGGAGGTGGTGTTCGGAATCAGGCCGGAATGCATTGCCGAGAGCAGCCGCGCCTTTTCGACAGACGCGCCCGTCCTCGTCGAGGCACCCGTGGAAATGGTCGAGCCGACCGGTGCCGAGACGATGGTCTCGCTGCGGCTCGGAGGTGAGCCGGCGATGGCGCGCATCTCGCCCGATATCCGGCCCGTGCCCGGCGCGTCCGCCTCTTTCGCGCTCGACACCCGCCGCGTTTGCCTGTTCGACCCCGAGACGGAGCGACTGATCGCATGACCAAGACGACCTATTCAGGCCTCGCCGACCGCGTGGTGCTGATCACCGGCGGCGCCAGCGGCATCGGTGCCGCCTTCGTGCGCGCCTTCGCCGCCCAGCGCGCCCGGGTCGCTTTCCTCGATATCGACCAGACGGCGGGCAGAGCGCTGGTTGACGAGGTGGCTGAAGCTACCGAGACCACGCCGCTGTTCGTGCCCTGCGATCTGCTGGACGTCGACGCGTTGCGCGCCGGCTTGGCGGAGATCCAGCGATCGCTCGGTGACGCCGCGGTGCTCGTCAACAACGCCGCCAACGACCAGCGCCAGGTGCTGGCGGAGGTGACACCCGCCGAGTTCGACTGGATGATCGGCGTCAATCTCAAGCACGTCTTCTTCGCCGCGCAAGCGGTGGTGCCGCAGATGCAGGCGCGCGGCGGCGGCTCGATCATCAACATGTCCTCGATCGCCTGGATGCGCGGCGCGCCGGCGCTGCCGGTCTACGCCGCGGCGAAAGCGGCGATCGTCGGCTTCACCAATTCGCTGGCGCGGTCGGTCGGTCCCGACCGCATTCGCGTCAACGCGATCGCGCCGGGCATGGTGATCACCGAGCGCCAGCGCCGGCTGTGGTATCCGGACGATCGGGTCATCGCCGAGATGCGCTCGCGTCAGGCCGTTCCCGATGCCGTGACGCCCGAGGACATCGCCAACATGGCGCTGTTCCTCGCCTCCGACGAAAGCCGGCGCATCACTGGACAGTGTTTTCGGGTGGATGGCGGCGTTGCGTAGGGGCGTGCACTTCTTGCTCATCCGGGTTGCTTTCCCAGGGAGACGTCAAGCTGACGACGATGCATGCCGCCCTTGAGCCAATAAGAGACGTCGCCCCTGCCTACTTCGCGGCCAAACGAGAGACAGCATTCAATCACGTGATCCGCGTTTTGCGGAGCGACCCACCCGCCCTGCCTCCCCACAAATAGCTGCTTCTGCGCTGGCACCCCTCGGTGACCGAGAGCCTTACGGCCGGATGGGTCTGACAGGCTTGCTTCCCTACACAAGCTGCCAGTTACTGTTGACTCGCATCGCGAATGGGCAAATCCTCCCCACGACAAGATTGCCATCGCTAATTTCAGAATTACGAAACTTCGGCGGCCCGATCCTTATCGGCGCCGTCCAGCCAAATTTTCTGGAGAAAACGGAGGGCACGATGCGCGCGCTCGTCTTGAGAACCGCCTCTCTTCTCGTCCTCGCTACCCTGGCCTCGATCCCAACCACGCCTGCAGCCCGCGCAGAGGACGGGACCGAAGAGCAGTTTGGCAAGGTGCACTTCCGGACCACTTGCAACGAGGTCGCGCAGCGCCGCTTTGACCGCGGCATGCGCTATCAGCACTCGTTCTGGTACCGACCAGCGAAAGAGATTTTCCAGGAGACGTTGCAGGCCGATCCGGAATGCGCGATCGCCTATTGGGGCATTGCCTTGAGCCTGCTTTATAACCCGCATTTTCCCGCGCCGAAGGAAAACCTCACTGAGGGCGCCGCCGCGCTGCAGAAGGCCAAGGCGCTCGGCGCCAAGAGTGAACGCGAACGCGACTATATCGACGCGTTGCTCGCCTTCTATTCGGGAGACGAAAAGACGACGTTTGGCCAACGCGCGCAGGCCTATCTCAAGGCGGCCGAAGCCGTCGCCGCGCGCTATCCCGATGATGACGAGGCGCAGATCGCCTACGCCATCACACTGAATGTCACGGCATCGCCAAACGACAAGACCTATGCCAACCAGCTCAAGGGCGCTGCCATTCTGGAGCCGATCTTCAAGCGGCAGCCGCGGCACCCCGGCGTGGCACACTACTTGATCCACCTCTACGACTATCCCGCGATCGCGGAGAAAGGTCTCGATGCTGCGAAGCGCTATTCCGAGATCGCGCCCGCAGCGCCGCACGCTTTGCATATGCCATCGCACATCTTCACGCGCGTCGGCTACTGGAACGAATCCATCGAGGCCAATAGCCGTTCCGCCAAGGCCGCCAAGGAGGGCAAGGACGCCGGCGAGCAGTTGCATGCCAACGACTATATGGTCTACGCCCTGCTCCAGCTGGCGCAGGACAGCCGAGCCCGCGACGTCATTGCGGACATGGTTGCGACCACGGGCTACGCGCCGGCCGTCCGCGCCGGCCCCTACGCGATAGCGGCCAGCCAGGCGCGTTACATGGTCGAGCGCGGCGATTGGCAGGGCGCGGCCGCGCTGAAGGTCGAGCCGAGCCGGTTTGCCTACGTCGATGCGATCACCTATTTCGCCCGCGCCATGGGCGCCGCGCGTTCCGGCAATGCCGACGCAGCAACGGCGGACATCGCCAAGCTGGCGGAGCTGCGGGACAAGCTGCAGCAGGACAAGGACGCCTATTGGGCCGAGATCGTCGACATTCAGCGGCAGGTGGCCACAGCTTGGCAGCTCAATGCCCAAGGAAAGCAGGCGGAAGCGTTGGAGGCGATGCGCCTGGCCGCCGATGCCGAAGATAAGACCGAAAAATCCATCGTGACGCCAGGACCGCTTGCCCCGGCACGCGAGCTTTACGGCACCATGCTGCTCGAGCGTGGCGAGGCCAATGAGGCACTGGCTGCGTTCGAAAGCACCATGCGCAAGGAGCCGAACCGCTTTGGCGCGACGGTCGGAGCCGCTCACGCCGCCGCGAAGGCGGGGGACGCCGTGAAGTCACGCCAGTACTACCGGAAAGTCGTGGACATGGCCCGCGATGGCGACCCTGCGCGAGCGGACCTCGCGGCCGCACGAAACTTCATGGCTCAGAATTAGCAAAAGTGCCGCGATGGCTTCCATGCGCCTGGCGAGCAAATTCGTTGCGATCAGCGCAGCAACCGCCCTGCTCTGCGCGGCTGCGGCGGTCTGGATCTTGCGATCCGGCGAACCGGCACGCGCAACAGCGGCGTACGGTGAGGTCCGCCCGGTGTGGACGGAAACCGACTGGCCTTTCGGCGCAGATCCCTGGGGGAGAGGAAAGGCGTTCCGCTGCAAGGCCGCTGATTGCGGCACCGAGGTCCAGCTCTACGTTCGCGCCAAGCTGGGCTTTTGCAATTGCGCCACGGGCGTCGCCGACGATTCCGACCTGGACCAGATGGGCGACCTTGCGCTGGTCGGCAAGGCAACGCCGACCGGGGCGGGCCGCGAGATCATCGTCGGTCCGATGCGCGGCCGCAGTCGGACCTATCGCATCGAAGGGAATAGCAAAGCCGCACTTTCACTCGCTTTCAATCAGCGCTGTGACATGGTGGCAGCGGTGGCTTTGGTCGGGTCGGACGCGCCCGCATTCGCGGAGCCGACGGTCCTGGCGTTCCTCAATAGCGACCGCATGTTGCAATGGGCCGAGATCGCACTTGGCTTGTGACCAGGCGCAATTCGAATTCCATCGGTTTCAGAAGCATAGAACTGACGATACGCCTTAGCTCACGCCCCTGCCTTTCCGCATCGTGGCGAGCACAATATCGGCCGCCAGCACGCTCGGTGACTTGTTGCCGGTCGACATGATCTGATCGAGCTGGGCGAAGGCGTCGACCTGTCGCCGCCGCAGCGGAGAATCCGTCAGCACGTCATGAAGCGCGAGCGCCAGCTTCTCCGGCGTGCACTCCTCCTGCAAGTACTCCGGAATGACGTCCCTTCCGATCACGAGATTGGCGAGGATCACCGAGGAGACGCGGATCGCGCGGCGCAGAATGAAGGCCTCGATGGCGCCGACGCGGTAGGCCGTCACCATCGGAATGCCAGATAGCGCGAGCTCCAGCGTCACAGTGCCGGATTTGGCCAGCGCCGCATGAGCGATGCGGAAGGCGGCGCGCTTCTCGTTCTCGCCGGTCACGATTCTCGGCTTGACCGGCCAGCTCGCGATGCCCTCACGGATGGTGGCTTCGAGGTGCGGCATGGTCGGCAGCATCAGCTCGAACGCGCGCCCCTCCGCCTTCAGGCGGCCGAGCGTTGCACCGAACACTTCGAGATGATGCCTGACCTCGCTGCGACGGCTGCCGGGCAGCACCAGCAGCACCGGCGGCTCGCTGTTACGGCGCGCCTGCTCCTCGGCGCTCGGCCGCAGCGAGGACAATTGCTCGACTAAGGGATGGCCGACATAGCTGCACGGCGGTCCGCCGAGCTTGCGGTATTCCTCCGGCTCGAACGGCAGGAGACCAAGGACGTGGTCGACATAGCCGAGCATGGTCCGCGCCCGTCCCGGCCGCCATGCCCACAGCTGCGGCGAGACATAGTCGACGACGGGGATCGCGGGATTCTTCGCGCGCACGCGGCGGGCGACGCGATGGGTGAAATCGGGACTGTCGATGATGACGAGCGTGTCCGGCGCGGCCTCCAGCACGGCGTCGGCCGTCTCGCGGATCAGCCGCAGGATCTTCGGCAATTGCTGCACGACCGCGGCGAAGCCGACGATCGAGAGCTCTTCGATCGGAAACAGCGATTCCATCCCCTCGCGCGCCATGGTGCGGCCGCCGACGCCTGCGAATTCGACGCCGTCGCCGAGGCGCTGGCGCAGCACCTTCATCAAGGCACTGCCGAGCCGGTCGCCGGATTCCTCGGTGGCGATCAGGAATATCTTGCGCTTGGGATCGCGCGACTGCATCACGCCGGCAGACCAATGACGAAGAGATATTTCGCGTCGGCCAGCGCGATCATCGCCTGCGGCTCGGCGGCGATGGTGTTGCCGGCGATGACGGCGATGCCGGCCAGACCTGCGGTGGCAACACCTTCGAGCGTGCGCGGGCCGATCGTCGGCAGATCGAAGCGCAGGTCCTGGCCGCTCTTGGGCGCCTTCACCAGCACGCCGCGACCCGCGGCGGCGCGGATGCGCCCCTCTTCGCGCAGCCGCCTGACGCGCGCGAGCAGCGCGTCGGTGCCCTCGATGTCCTCGACCGCCACGACATGTCCGTCGATCACAACGGCGGCTTGGCCGATATCGAACGGCCCGAGCGCGGTCAGCACCGCACGGCCGCGCTCGATGTCTGTCTTGCTGTTGTCGTTCGGCCAGGCGCGGCTGATGCAGCCCTCGGGCATCAGCAGATCGGGCGCGACGTCCTTGATGCCGACCATGCGAAAGCCGCCCTGCTCAAGGATGCGGCCGACACCGGACAAGAGATGATCGTCGCCGCCGCGGAAGGCGCGGATGACGTTGCCGAGCAGGCGCAGCGTCGTGACGTCGAACCTTATTTCGGTCAACGAGGGCCGCACCAGCGTGCCGATGAAGATCAGGTCGCGGCAGCCCTCCTCGCGGAACAGCCGCATCGCGCGGCCGAGCTGGCCGACCGAAATCCAGCGGTGGCGGAATTTCTCCACCCGCGCCGGATCGCAGGCCCCCCGAAGCGGAAACAGCACCGGCGTGATGCCGCGCGTCGCAAGCGAGTCCGCAACCGCGAACGGCATCGCGCCGCCGCCGGCGACGATGCCGACCGGCGAAGACGTCTCAGAAGCCGCCGATGTCATGCCCGCGGCCATCTCGACATCACTTCGCGATGGCAGGAAGACAGAGCGGGCGCTTACCCTTGCCGATGAAGTCGAGGATCTCGGCGATCGCCGGATCCTCGCCCGCGAGCGGCCTTGATGCCTCCAGTCGCTCGGCGAAGGTGCCGGGGCCGTGGAAGAGCTTTTGGTAGAACCCGCGCACGGTCGCCAGCCGCTGCTTGGTGAACTTGCGCCGCTTCATCCCGATCAGGTTGAGGCCCTCCAGCACCGCATATTGGCCGTTGGCGAGGCCAAACGGGATGATGTCGTCGCGCACGCCGCACACCCCGCCGACCATGACCTGCGGCCCGATACGGGTAAACTGATGCACGGCGGACAGCCCGCCGATGAAGACGAAGTCGCCGATCTCGCAATGACCGCCGAGCGTTGCCGACGTCGCGAAGATGACGTCATTGCCGACATGGCAATCGTGGCCGACATGGCTGCAATTCATGAAATAGCCGCGGTCGCCAACCGTGGTGACCCCGCCGCCGGCGACGGTCCCCGCGTTCATGGTCACGGATTCGCGGATGGTGCAGCCCGAACCGATCTTGAGCTGTGTCAGCTCGCCCCGGTAGCTGAGCGACTGCGGCGGCGTGCCGAGTGAGGCGAACGGGTAGATGGTGCAATCGTCGCCGATCGTGGTCTGCGCGGTGATGTGCACATGCCCGATCAGCTTGCAGTTCGCGCCGATCACGACATGCGGGCCGATGATGCAATAGGGTCCGATCTCGGTGCCCTCGCCGATCACGGCGCCGTCCGCGACCCGTGCGGTGGGATCAATTGTGCTCATCAAGCCAATCTTACTCGTTAGGAAGCGCTGACTATGTGTTGAAGTCGCTTAGTTTTCCGGTGGTTAGCGCGACTATGCCCGATCTGTCCAGTGACGTATCATCTCTGCCTGTTTCAAGGTTCGGATGAGGCGCCTTCCCGGCGCCTCAACACCTTCATGTGGAGCTTCAGCACGCGTGGTCAGGGCCCTGGCATTTCTGCTCGTACAGCTCGCAGCCGGACCGATCGTGTCCGAGATGGTCGAGACCGGCGATCGCCGCCCGATCGACCTCGCGACATTCGAGTGCCGCGACATCAGTCGCAGCACGGTGCTTCAACGTGTCTGCTACGACCGCGCGCAGCACGACCTCGTCGTCGCGACCGGCGGCTTCTATGCGCGCTATTGCGGCGTCGCGGCCGAGACGGTCGACCGCCTCCTGGGCGCGCCGTCCATGGGCCAGTTCTTCAACCGGCATATTAGGCGCGAGGCGGCCGGCGGCCGCTACGATTGCAACGCGTGAGCCCCGGCCCGCGCCAGCTCAGTCCGTCAGCATCGCGCCGACATCGGCTTCCGCAACCACCTGCCCGTTGACCTTGGCATCGCCGTGAAACCACCACATGGCCTTGCGGCGGCCGACCGAGCGCATGTGGTACTCGATGGTGTCGCCGGGCAGCACGGGCTTGCGGAACTTGCACTTGTCGATGGTGAGGAAATAAACCGCCCGCGGTTTCTCCGTGCCTTCGACCGACTTGATGCCGATCACGCCAGCGGTCTGCGCCATCGCCTCGATCATCATGACGCCGGGATAGACCGGGCGCTCCGGGAAATGCCCCTGGAAGGCCGGCTCGTTGAAGGTGACGTTCTTGATGCCGATGCCGCTGTAGTCGGCGCGGATGTTGATCACGCGGTCGATCAACAGCATCGGAAAGCGGTGCGGCAGGGTCTGGAGGATGGCGTTGATATCCACCAGCTCGAACTTAACAGGTGATTCCGCCGTCATTCCCGTCCCTCGTCCTTCGCATCGGCCTTGCTGTCGCGCACCAGGCGCTCCACCGCGATGATCTCCTTGAACCACTGCTTGGTCGGTTTGGCAAAGAAGCCACCCCAGCGTCCGCCAGCCGGGATGTCGTCCTTGACGCCGCTCATCGCGGTGACCTGGGCCCCATCTCCGATCTTGAGGTGGTTGTTGATGCCAACCTTGGCTCCCAGCGCAACGTTGTCGCCGATGGTCAGGCTGCCGGCGAGACCGATCTGAGCCGCCAGCAGGCAATTCCGGCCGATGGTCACATTGTGGCCGATCTGGACCTGATTGTCGATTTTGGTGCCCTCCCCGATCACGGTGTCGCGCAAGGATCCGCGATCGATGGTGGTGCCGGCGCCGACCTCCACATTGTTCTGGATCAGCACGCGGCCGGTCTGCGGCACCTTCAGATGGCCCTCGGGGCCGAAGAAGATGAAACCGTAACCGTCCTGGCCGATCGAGCAGCCGGGATGGATCAGCACGTCGTTGCCGATCAGCGCGCACTGGATGGCGGTACGGGCACCGACATTGCAGTCCCGGCCGATCTTGACCCCGGGACCGATCACCGCCCCGGCGCCGACCACCGTGCCGCTGCCGATCTCGACATCCGGGCCGATCACCGCCAGGGGATCGACGATCACGCCGTCCTCGAGCCGGGCCGTGGGATCGATGATCGCGGACGGTGCGATACCGTCATTGCCGACCCAGGATTGCGGCCTGAGCGCATCGCCGTGCCATTCCCGCGCGAGCCTGACGAAGGCCCGGAACGGTTGCGTCACCCGCAGCACAGCCACATGCGCGGGCACCTGGGCCTCGAAGCGCGGGCTCACCAGGCACGCGCCGGCCTTGGTCGCCTTGAGCTCGTCGGCGTATTTCAAATTGTCGAAGAACGCCAAATGCATCGGCCCCGCTTCGTCGAGCGAAGCAAGGCCTGTGATGACGTTACCGCCTCTGCCCGGATCGACCAGCTGCGCCTGAATCAGCGTAGCGATGTCAGCCAGGGCTGAGGCAGGCGGCTTTGTGAAGAAGATCGGCTGCGCCATTCCACCCCGTCGCGGTCCGGCTTCGGCATGAAGCGGTCAGGCCGCATCATGCCCCATCTCTTGGAATGGCACGATCCCTTTCGGAAACCGGCTCCAGCGATCCGGATCGTGCCGTGCTGATCGAACTAGAACGTGGTGCCGCCGCCGAACCGGAACTCCTGCGTGCGGTCGTACTTGCCCTTGCTGAGCGGCACGGCGTAGTCGAAGCGCAGCGGACCGAACGGCGACTGCCAGATCAGGCCGACACCGACCGAGGACCGAACCACCTTGCTGTCGTCGTAGACGAGGCCGGTACAGGTTCCGGTGCTGGACGGATTGATGCTCGAGGGGATACAGCCGGGTGCATTGACCTCGTTGGTCGTGGTCCAGCTCGTCGGCCCCTTATAATCGTAGAGACCGCCGGCATCGGCATACACCGCGCCCTTCAGACCCACTTCCTTCGGCAGGAACCAGAACGGCATCTGCAGTTCGAGCGAAGCGCCCCAGTACTTGGTGCCGCCGAGCGCGTCCTGGCTACCGAAGGGGTTCAGATCGCGCGGGCCGATGCCGTTCGGGGCAAAACCGCGAACCAGATTCGGACCCATCTGGAAGTGGTCGAGCATGCGCAGATCGGTGCCGATCTTGTTCAGCATGCCGCTCTGCACGCGGACGAGGCCGACGATGTCGGACACCAGCGGCGTATAGTACTTCGCGTCGATCACCGACTTCAGATAGGAGACGTCGCCGCCGACGCCGGCGAAATCCTGACGGAAGTCGACGAGCAGACCATCGGTGGGGTTCTTGTTGTTGTCGAGCGTGTTGTAGGTCAGCGTGTAGCCGAGCGCGGAGGTCAGGGTCTTGCCGTTGGCAAGCTCCTTGCGCACCGGCAGCGAGGCTTCGCCGTCGTTGTAGCAGCCGAGGCCGTTGGTGGAGGCGAGACTAATGCCATTGGCAGCGGCGTAAGCCGGGCTCGGGTTGAACGCCGAGGAGAGCGGGTCGTTGTTACAGTTCGCCAGATAGCCCGGCAGCGTGATTTCCTGCTGGTAGATCGAGTAGCGCAGCTGCAGCGCCAGATCTTCACGCAGGGAGAAGCCGAGGCGCGGCGAGAAGCCGATCGTCTTGGTGCCGTAGGAGATGTAGCTGTTGGACAGCTGCTGGCGCTGATAGAGGTCGAGGCCGAGCGCGACGCGGTAGTCGAGCAGATACGGCTCGACGAACGACAGCGAGTAGCCGCGTGCGTACTGGCCATAGGTCACGGCCGCCTTGGCGAACAGGCCGCGGCCGAGCAGATTGCGCTCGGCAACCGAGACTTCGGCCAGCGCACCGTCCGTCGTGGAGTAACCGCCCGAGACCGAGAAGTCGCCGGTCGATTTCTCTTCCATGTCGACGATCAGGATCACGCGGTCGGTCGACGAGCCGGGCTCCGTCGTGATCTTCACGCTCTTGAAATAGTCGAGGTTCTTCAGGCGCCGCTCGGCACGGTCGACCAGCGCGCGGTTGTAGGCATCGCCCTCGGAGAGGTCGAACTCGCGACGGATCACGTAGTCGCGCGTGCGCGTGTTGCCGCGCAGATTGATGCGCTCGATATAGGTGCGCGGGCCCTCGTCGATGTTGAACACGACGGAGACGGTGTGCGCCTCGAAGTTGCGGTCGCCACCGGGCCGGACCACGGCGAAGGCATAGCCGCGCCGCGAGGCCTCGATCTGCATCTCCTCGACCGACTTCTCGACCGACTCGACATTGTAGAGAGAGCCGGCATTGACGCGGGAATAGCCGCGCATCGAGTTGGGATCGAAGTTCGGAATGCTGGAGCGGAATTCGACCGCGCCAACGCGGTACTGAAAGCCTTCCTCGATCTTGAAGGTGACGTTGAAGCCCTTCTTCTCGGGATCGTATTCGGTGAGCGCGGCCACGACCTGGACGTCGGCGAAACCGTGCTTGAGATAGAAGCGGCGGATCAGGTCGCGGTCGGCTTCGACGCGATCGGGATCATAGACGTCGCCGCTGCCGAGGAAGCTCAGCAGGTTCGTTTCGCGCGTCTTGATGATGTCCCTGAGACGATAGGACGAGAACGCAACGTTGCCGACGAACTCGATCGATTTGACGCCGGTCTTGACGCCCTCCTCGACCGTGAAGATGAGATCGACGCGGTTGTTCGGCTGCTCGATGATTTCGGGCGTGACGCGCACGTCGTAGCGGCCCGACCGGCGATAGATTTCGGCGATTCGCAGCGTGTCGGACTGCACCATGGCGCGGGAGAAGGTGCCGCGCGCCTTGGACTGGACTTCAGCGGTGAGCTGTTCGTCCTTGATCTTCTTGTTGCCCTCGAAGGCGATCCGGCCGATCACCGGGTTTTCCACCACCGAGACGATGATCTGGCCACCGGCGCCGCGGTTGATCCTGACGTCCTGGAACAGGCCGGTCTCGATCAACGCCTTGAGGCCGTCGTCGACGGCGCCTTGATCCAGGCGACCGCCCGGACCGGGCTTGAAGTAGGAGCGGATCGTCTCCACCTCGACGCGGCGATTTCCTTCGACGGAAATCGACTGAACGGTCTGAGCGAGCGCAGACGAAGACACAAAAACAGCCCCGACCGGGGCAACCACCGGCGCGCCGAACATGATCAGGGTTGCGAGCAAGCCCCCCCGGAGTCGCAGTCCAAACTTCATCGCGCAACGCGCCCTTATCATTCCGAGCCAGACCCAACCCCAACGCCGGTCTGGAGATTCCCCAAGTCGAGGCCGCTTGTAGCCAATTTCGCCGACGCCGCAAACGGCCGAAAGCGTCGTGATTTCAATTTCATTCCAAGACGTTGCTCAACAGCAACGCCACAAAAAAGCCTCCATCAGGATGCCGCCATCCGCAGGATGTCGTTGTAGGTCGCAAACACCATCAACATCAGCACCAGGCCGAGCCCGATTCGGAACCCCATCTCCTGAGTCCGCTCCGACAGGGGCCGGCCGCGGGCCACTTCGGCCGCATAGAACATAAGGTGACCGCCATCGAGCAGCGGGATCGGGAATAGGTTCAACAGGCCGATCGACACCGACAGCACTGCGCACAAATTGATCACGAACTGGAACCCGGCGCTGGCCGCCTGCCCCGACATCTTCGCGATTCCCAGGACGCCGCTGACCTCGTTGGGATTGCCCTGACCAACGAACAGCGCTCCCAGGAACTTGAATGTGCTGGTGATGATGAACCAGACCTGCTCGACGCCGATCTTGAGCGCCTCGCCGACGCCGACCGGCGCGGTCGAGGCCTCGCCGGCCTGGGCCTTGTGCTCGATGCCGAGCACACCGAGCCGGTGGCTGTTGCCGAACGGATCCTTGCGCTCGAGCAGCGCCGGGGTGGCCGTCAGCGAGACGATGCTACCGTCCCGCTTCACCTGGAAGGCAAGCGCCGAACCGGCATTCATCGCAACGATTCGCTGCATGTCCGCAAAGCTCTCGATCGGCTTGCCGTCGATCTGAACAACGACGTCCCCGACCTTGAAGCCGGCCGCGGCCGCAGCGCCGTCGGCGACGACGCCGTCAACGCGCGCGATCGTGCTCGGCTTGCCGTAGTACAGCGCCATGCCCGCGAAGATCAGCGCACCCAGAATGAAATTGGCGATCGGGCCGGCCGCGACGATGGCGGCGCGCGGGCCGACTTTCTTGTGGTGGAAGCTGCCGGCGCGCTCCTCGGTCGTCATGGCCTCGAGCGTCTGGGCCGACGGGGTCGATGCCTCGCTCTCGTCGCCGAAGAACTTGACGTAGCCGCCGAGCGGAATGGCCGAGATCTTCCAGCGGGTGCCGTGGCGGTCATTGAAACCGACCAGCTCGGGTCCGAAACCGAGCGAGAAAGTTAACACGCGAACGCCCGCCCAGCGCGCGACCAGAAAGTGGCCGAGCTCGTGAAAGAACACGACGATTGTCAGGACGAACAGGAAGGGAATGGCGTAGCCCAGGACCCCATGGCTCAACGTATTGAAACTATGAGCAAAAAAATCGATCATCGAATTCCCTCATCCAGCGCCGCAAGGCCCTGGCCGCGAACCATCTAGGATGCCTTTAAGGCAATTTGAGGCAATAGGGCGGCAGCCCTATTTCGAGCAACATGGTCAACAGAGATTGCATCGTCGGCGGAGGTCAGAGGCGCCGGGTTCCCGCCGCGGATCCAGTCGTCCAGTGTCGCCTCCACCAGCCGGGCAATCGCGCCGAACCGGATCTTGCCGGCGATGAACGCGGCGACGGCAACCTCGTTGGCCGCGTTATAGACGGTGGTCGCCCCCTTCCCCGTCCGGAGCGAATCGTAAGCCAGCCGAAGTCCGGGGAAGCGCTCGAAATCGGGGGCCTCGAAGGTCAGCTGGCCGATCTTGGCGAGATCCAGCTTGGCCGCCGGCCCCTTGATGCGATCGGGCCAGCCGAGGCAGTGCGCGATCGGGGTGCGCATGTCGGGCGCACCGAGCTGGGCCACCACCGAGCAGTCGGAAAACTCGACCATGCCGTGGATGATCGACTGCGGATGAACGAGAACATCGATCTCGTCGGGCGTGAGCGCGAACAGATAGGACGCCTCGATCACCTCGAGTCCCTTGTTCATCATCGAGGCGGAATCGATCGTGATCTTCTGGCCCATGCTCCAGTTCGGATGCTTCAGGGCCTGTGCGAGGGTCGCCTGCTCGATATCCGCCGGCTTCCAGGTGCGGAACGGACCGCCCGAGGCCGTGATGATGACGCGGACGAGCTCGTCGCGATTGCCTGAAGCGAGCGCCTGGAACAGCGCGTTGTGCTCGGAATCGGCCGGCAGGATGCAGGCTCCCGCCTTGGCCGCGCGCTGCATGAAGAAATCACCGGCGCAGACCAGACATTCCTTGTTGGCGAGCGCCACATGCGCGCCGCGATCGACCGCAGCCAGTGCCGGCTTCAATCCGGCGGCGCCGCTCACGGCCGCCATGACCCAATCGGCCGGACGCGCGCCCGCCTCGATCACCGCGCTTTCGCCGGCACCGCATTCCGTGCTCGTTCCCGCCAGTGCGGACTTGAGCTCGGCGAGCTTGGAGGTGTCGGCGATAGCGACGTAACGCGCGGAAAATTCCTTCGCAAGCTTTGCCAGCGCTTCGACGTTGCCGTTCGCCGTCAGCGCCTCGACGCGGTAGCGCTCTGGCGAGGCGCGCAGCAGATCCATCGTGCTGTCGCCGATCGAGCCGGTGGCGCCGAGAACCGTGACGCTGCGGACGGACGACGCAGCAAGCCTGTTATTACGCAATGGGACCGCGCTCATATCCTCACCAAACCATAAGACCGCTTCCGGCGCTATGCACACCATGGCGGAGAAAGCCGATAATCCATGCCGCCAGGATGGCGGCGACAAAGCCGTCCAGACGGTCCATAAGCCCGCCATGGCCGGGAATTAAGTGACTGGAATCCTTGACACCGAAGCGCCGCTTCACGGCGGATTCGAACAGATCGCCCAGCGCCGACACCACCGAGAGGATGGCGCTGACGAGGAGCAATGGCGCCATCTTTCCGAGCCCGCAAGCGGCGAAGCCGACCGCAACCAGGAGGCTCGCGCCAAAGCCGCCGAGAGCGCCCGCCCAGGTCTTCTTGGGGCTCACGCGCGGCCAGAGCTTCGGTCCACCGATGCTGCGGCCGGCGAAATAGCCGCCGATATCGGTCGCCCACACCACGAGCAGCACGAACATCAATGCGGAGAAACCGTTGGCGAGATCCTTCCGCAGCAGGATCGAGGCGAGCAGCGCCGCCGCTGCATAAGCAAATCCGGTCGCCGCCCAAATGAACTTGCCGCGCGCGATCAGCGTCACGACCGCGCCGCCGACGAGGCCGACGATGAGGGAGGTCTTGAGCCCGCCAAAAGCGACAGCGGCCCCCATCATCGCGATGACCACCGTCCCTGCCCCGGTCAGCGCGGCCGATCCCGCGCCCACCACCATCAGCCATTCTGCGAACAGTCCGATCGAGACCAAAGTGACGAGCAGCGCCCACAGCCAGCCGCCGGCATAAGCGATCGCAACGGTCAGCGGCGCCAGCACCAGCGCTGCGAGGACCCGCATCACGAGATTGCTTGGGGCAGGCTTGGCGCCCGCCGGTGCGGAATCTTGTTCGCTCACGAGGCGGTCTTTGCGACCAGACCGCCGAAGCGGCGCTCGCGCCTGGCGTATTCGGCGATCGCGCTTTCCAGCGCCGCCTTGTCGAAATCGGGCCAGTGGATCGGCACGAACACGAGCTCGCTATAGGCGGCCTGCCACATCAGGAAATTGGACAGGCGCTGCTCGCCGCTGGTGCGGATGATGAGATCGGGATCCGGAATATCGGGCGCATCGAGATGCGCCCCGAGCGTCTCGGCGTCGATCGTATCAGGATCGCGCTTCCCTTCCGCGACCTCACGGGCGAGCTTCTGCGCCGCCTTCGCGATCTCGTGCCGCGAGCCGTAATTGAAGGCGACGACGAGCGTGAGGCGCGTGTTGTCGCGTGTCAGCTCTTCGGCCTCGTTCAAAAGCGCGCAGATGTCGCTCTCCAGCCCTTCGCGCTCGCCGATGATGCGGACCTTGACGCCGTCACGATGCAGGCTCGCCAGGTCGTTGCGGATGAAGCGGCGGAGCAGACCGAAGAGATCGCCGATCTCGCTCGCCGGGCGCGACCAGTTCTCCGAAGAGAAGGAGAAGATGGTGAGATAGCGGATGCCGAGCTCGTGCGAGGCACGCACGACGCGGCGCAGAGCCTCGACACCGCGGCGATGCCCCTCCGCACGCGGCAGACCGCGCGCGGCCGCCCAACGCCCGTTGCCATCCATGATGATGGCGACATGTGCGGGCGCCTCGGACCGATCGGGTCCTTCCGTTGCGGGCGCGGCGGCGTTGGACATGAAGGCGGCCTTAAACGGTGAGGATTTCTTTTTCCTTGGCGGCCAGCAGCTGGTCGATTTCGGCGATAGTGCCGTCGGTCGCCTTCTGCACCTCGTCGGCGTGGCGCTTCTGGTCGTCCTCCGACATCTCGTGATTCTTCTCGAGCTTCTTGAGGACGTCGAGACCGTCGCGGCGGACGTGGCGCGCGGCGACCTTTGCGGCTTCCGCATATTTGTGCGCGACCTTCACCAGCTCCTTGCGTCGCTCCTCGTTGAGCTCGGGGATGCGCAGACGCAGCACCTGGCCCTCGGTCGCGGGCGACAGGCCGAGATTGGAATCGACGATCGCCTTCTCCACCGCCTTGACCATCGACTTGTCCCAGACCTGCACAGAGATCAGGCGCGGCTCCGGCACGCTGACGGTGGCGAGCTGATTCAGCGGCATGTGAGTGCCGTAAGCGTCGACCTGCACCGGATCGAGCATCGAGGCGGAGGCGCGCCCCGTCCGCAGACCGCCGAGTTCGTGTTTGAGGGACTGGACGGCGCCCTGCATGCGGCGCTTCACTTCGTTGAGGTCGAAATTACCCGTGGGCATCACGTTTCTCCTTCAAAATCCCGGCGACCGCTCGGCACCCTTCCCGAAGGGCGCGCCCGTGAGCCGTCAGCCGGCGACGATGGTTCCGTGGCCGCCGCCACGCAGAATCGCGCCGATCGACCCCGGCTCCGCGATCGAGAATACGATGATAGGCAGCGACGTCTCGCGGGCAAGCGCGAAGGCGGTCGCATCCATCACCTTGTAGCCGCCCTCGATCGCCTGCGAATGGCTCAGCCGGTCGAACCGCGTCGCGGACGGATCCTTCTTCGGATCCGCCGAGTAGACGCCGTCGACATTGGTCGCCTTCAGCACCGCCTGAGCGCCGATCTCGGCGGCGCGCAGCACGGCGGTCGTATCGGTGGTGAAGAACGGATTGCCGGTGCCGCCGCCAAGCAGAACGATGCGGCCCTCGGCGAGATATTTGTGCGCCGCAGTACGGGTGAACAGCTCGGAAATCTCGGGCATGACGAAGGCCGACAGCGTGCGCGCCGGCGTGCCCTTGCGCTCGATCGCCGCTTCCAGCGCGAGGCAGTTCATCATGGTGGCGAGCATGCCCATGGTGTCGCCGGTCGGGCGCGACACGCCGCGGGCCGAGACCTCGACGCCGCGCACGATATTGCCGCCGCCGATCACGACCGCAACCTCGGTGCCGAGCTTGCGAGCCGCGATCAGATCGTCCGCAACCCGGTCGACGGTCGGCTGATCGATGCCAAACCCTTGCTGTCCCGCGAGATATTCGCCGGACAGCTTGATCACGACGCGACGATAGACCGGATCAGTCATGAGCACTTTCCTTGTCCGGGCGCCGCTTCCGGCGGCACGCCGGAAGGAACGTTCCGGCGCTTACTTCTTGCCGCTGGCCGCGGCGACCTCTGCTGCGAAGTCGCTTTCCTGCTTCTCGATTCCCTCACCGAGAGCATAGCGCACAAAGCCCGCGATCTTCACAGCGCCGCCGACCTTGCCCTCGGCCTCCTTCACCGCCTGCGCCACCGACTTGCCGGTGTCGTGGATGAAGGCCTGCTCGAGCAGACAGACTTCCTTGTAGTAGGTCTTGAGGCCGGACTCGACGATCTTCTCGATCACGTTCTCCGGCTTGCCCTGCTGGCGATACTTGTCGGCGAGCACGTCCTTCTCGCGCTTGACGACCGCCGGGTCGAGGCCGGACGGATCGAGCGCCAGCGGGTTGGCGGCGGCGACGTGCATCGCGATCTGGCGGCCGAGGGCCGCGAGCTCGTCGGCCTTGCCGGCCGATTCCAGCGCCACGATCACGCCCATCTTGCCGGCGCCGTCGATGACGGCACCGTGGACGTAATGGGCCACGACGCCCTGGCTCACCTCGAGCGAAGCTGCGCGGCGCAGCGTCATGTTCTCGCCGATGGTGGCGATCGCATCATTGATCGCGGCTTCGACCGTGACCTCACCGACCTTGGCGGCCTTGATCTTCTCGACATCGGCGCCGACGTCGAATGCGACCTGGGCGATCATCTTGACCAGGCCCTGGAACTGACCATTGCGCGCGACGAAATCGGTCTCGGAGTTGACCTCGACCACGACGCCCTTGGTGCCCTTGGTGAGCGCGCCGATCAGACCCTCGGCCGCGACGCGGCCCGACTTCTTGGCGGCCTTGGACAAACCCTTCTTGCGCAGCCAATCCTGCGCCGCTTCCATGTTACCGTCGTTCTCGGTCAGCGCGGCCTTGCAGTCCATCATGCCTGCGCCGGTCGACTCGCGCAGGTCCTTGACCATCGCAGCTGTGATCGTTGCCATCGTTGAAAATCCTTTGTGCCTGCCGGTTCGCCGCGGCGCGGCCTGATCGCCTCGCCGCGGTCCATCTCAGGGATTCGCGTCAACTGAAACGGTGGCCGGATCCTATCCGGCCAATCCATCGCTCTTTTTGACTATTCCGCTTCCGCGGTCAGCGCCTTGGCCTTGGCCACCCAGGCATCCGCACGGCTGGGCAGACCGACTTCTTCGCCGATCTTGTGCGCGGTGTCGTGATCGAGCTCGGCGAGCTGCCAGTAATGGAAGATGCCGAGGTCGTTGAACTTCTTCTCGATCGTACCCGACACGCCCGGGAGCTTCTTGAGGTCGTCGGCGGTGCCGCGGGGACCCGCAAGGCCCTGGAAGCCGCTCGACGAAGCGGCCGGCAGCTCCTCGGCGATCGGCTTGGCCGAAGCACCGATGTCGATGCCCGAATCGCCCTGGGCGCGCGAGATGCCGTCGATCGCCGCGCGCGCGATCAGGTCGCAATAGAGCGCGATCGCGCGGCCGGCGTCGTCATTGCCCGGCACCACGTAGGTGATGCCCTTGGGGTCCGAATTGGTGTCGACGATCGCGGCGACCGGGATGTTGAGGCGCTGGGCCTCCTGGATCGCGATGTCTTCCTTGTTGGTGTCGATCACGAAGATCAGGTCAGGCAGACCGCCCATGTCCTTGATGCCGCCGAGCGAGCGGTCGAGCTTGTCGCGCTCGCGCTGAAGCGTCAGGCGTTCCTTCTTGGTGTAGGAGCTGGCATCGCCGCCGGCCAGCACGTCGTCGAGGTGACGCAGGCGCTTGATCGAGGCCGAGATGGTCTTCCAGTTGGTCAGCGTGCCGCCGAGCCAGCGCGAATTGACGAAATACTGCGCGCAGCGCTTGGCAGCGTCCGCGACGCCATCCTGCGCCTGGCGCTTGGTGCCGACGAACAGGATACGGCCGCCCTTGGCGACGGTGTCGCTGACCGCCTGCAATGCCGTGTGCAGCATCGGCACGGTCTGCGCGAGGTCGACGATGTGGATGTTGTTGCGAGCACCGAAAATGAAGGGGGCCATTTTCGGATTCCAGCGGTGAGACTGGTGACCAAAGTGCACGCCAGCTTCGAGCAGCTGACGCATAGTGAAATCGGGTAGTGCCATCGTTCTAATTCTCCGGTTGGTTCCTCCGGAAACGTGTGAGCAAGACGGAGCGTCCTCGCCCCGGTTGCCACCGGACGGCCTTGCGAGCCATGTTTCCGTGTGAGATGGCGCGCTATATAGCGCCATTTCGGCCAGAAGCAAGGAAATAACGGCCGATCCGGGCGCCTGAAAGCCTCGGTCGCTTCCCGGCGCCCGATGGCTGGCACCGATGGCCTAGCGCCCATCGCCTAACACCTATCGCCTAACACCTGGGCTGGCCGGGCGGGCAACCCCTTGGTGCCGGTCCGGCCGGTCGCGCTGGCTGTGGCGGCGGTGCTGCCATACGCGGCGGTGCGGCGGCCATGGGAGGCGGAGCCGGCCGTGCCACGGGAGGTGGCGGCGGCGCAGGCCGCGCCATCGGCGGCGGCGGTGGTGGCGCCGGCCGCGCCATTGGAGGCGGCGGTGCGGGCCGGGCCATAGGCGGCGGGGCTGCAGGTCGCGCCGCTACGGGCGGAGGCGCTGCACGCGGCGGCGGAGGTGGTGCGACGCGTGGCGGCGGCGTCGGTCTGGCCAGAGCTTGCGGAGGCGCTGCGGGCGAGGCGGGCCTGGCCGCCTGCGGTGGCGGAGCGGGCCGGTGATCCTGAATCCTGGAAGGCTCCCGCGCTGCTACGGGCGGCGGTGGAGGCGTCGCCGGCCTGACCGGCGTCGGGATCGCCGGTCTACCGGCCGTGCTCGGGGACGGCAAAACGCCCGGCTGGGCGCCGCCCGGCCGGCCGCGGGGATCAGTCGCGGATGGCGGCGATGCACCGGGCCTGGGCAGCCCAGCGGATGGCGCCGGCGCACCTCCCGGGACCGGCTGGTTAGGCGCCGGAGTTGTTGCAGCGTTTGGCTGCGCCGGGGGGATCGTGCCGGCGGGCGGCGTGGTCGTCGCAACGGGCTTGCCCTGCGACGGTGCAGCGCCGGGCCCGCCCCCTGGCCTTGCCGGAGGCGGCGGCCCCCCCGGGGTGCCGGGCGTCGGCAACGTATTAGCCTGCGGCAGCTTATCGGCCTGCGGCAGCTTGGCAGGTGCCGGTGCTTGCGGGGTCACGGCAGCATTGCCGGCCGGGGCCGTGGCGGTCGGGCTCGGTGTACCGCCGGGCGTGACAGCGCCGGGCGCCGCCCCTGCCCCGGCCGGTGGCGCGCCAGGAATGCTTGGCGCCGGCAAGGTATTGGCCTGCGGCGGCTTGGCTCCGACCGGCGGCTGCGCAATTGCGGCGGGAGCGACATTGGCCGGCCCCGGTGCCGCGATACCGGGCCTTGCCGTCGGCTGAATGGTCGAGCTCGGCGGCATCGGCGCTTTGCCCTGCTGGATCAGGGTAGCGCGCTGGACGACGGCCTGCGGCACCGCCGGACCCGCCGGGTTGGCGCGGCCGGCGACGGCCGGCGCCAGATTGCCGAGCGCGGGCCCCGCGCCCGTCGGCGGAGGCGGCGGGCGATTGATCACGGTGTTGATGACCGTGGTGTTGTGGATGTTCTGGTAGATGATGTTGTTCGGCGGCGGCGCGACATACACCGGCGGCCTGACGAACACAGGGATCGGCACGAACACTGGCTGCGGCAGCACGAACAGGCCGATCACGGGCAGCGGCGGCGACAGCACGACGAAATCCGGCGGCGGCGGCGGCAGATAATAGACCGGCGGCGGCGGTGGCGGCGCGAAGCCGAAATCAGGATCGCCGAAATACAGCACGGGGCGATCGACATAGAAGACCTCCTCCGCCGGCGGTGGCGGCACGTCGTAATCGATCATCGCGAAGGTTGGCGGGGGCTCGGGCGGCGCGGTGAGGATCGCCAGGCGCCGACGCGCATCCGCCGCATGGGGCCCGCGCGGATAGCGGCGCAGATACGACCAATAGGCCTCCGGCGTGTCGGTGCGGTAGGTCCGCCGCCACGTGATCGCCTCGCGGCGCGCCGCCGCGATCGCCCTGACGCGCTTGGCGAGCGGATCACCGGGATAGGCCGCGAGGAATTCCTCATAGGCCGGCAGCGTGTCGCGCTCGAGCGCGGCGGCATAGGCATCCTGCACGCCGAGATCGCGGATCGGCTTACTCCGGATCGCGGCGACCTGGTCGTTCGCGGCCTCCGGCGGCGCGTCCGGCCCACGTTCGAAGAACGAAAACGGGGCCGTGATCTTCTGCTCGTTCCAGGGCACTTGCGCGCCCTTGCTGGCCTCGTTGACGCGCAGGCGGACGCGATCGAATACCTCGGCCAACGGCAGGCCGCCGGTGCGGATCATCTCCGCCAGCGACTGGGCGTAGATGCCGTAGGGCCCCGCCTCCTCCGGCGCCGCCGTGCCGGGCGCGGCGTTGAAGGCGATCAGCATGTTCGCGTCGGGTTCGACCAGCGCCAGCCCGCTGGCGATCGGCTGGCCACCCTCGATGAAGGGCTGCGCTCGGGCGGCGTCGAGCACGACGATGTTGGCCTTGAGCGGGATGGCGGCGAGCTGGCGCGCGTAGTCGCTGATGCGCAGGGCCTCGGTCGGGATGTCGGTGTCGCGGGTGATGTTGGAATCGACCGGGATGAAATAGTTCTCGCCGGCAAGCTGCACGCCGTAGCCGGCCAGATAGACCATCGCGACCGTGCCAGGTCCGGACGCCTGCGCCTTTTGGACGAAATCGCGAAAGCTCTTGCGCAGCGTGTCGCCGTCGAGATCGCGCGCGCCGACCACGTCGAAGCCCGCCGCCTGCAGCGTCTGGGCGATCAGGCCGGCATCGTTCGCGGTCGTCGCCAGCGGCGACTTGGCGTAGGCGCCGTTGCCGACCACGAGCGCGATGCGCTTCTCCTGGTGCTGGGCGCGTACTGGTCCCGGCGCGCCGGCGGCAACGATCACGATCGGCAGGAAAAGGCAGATAAAGATCCTGAGCGTCGCACGCATGGTTTACTTGCCCATTATTCCAGTTGAGGTGCCACCGCGCATGAGGCGCTCGGCCGCCTGAACGGCGGTTGAACGAAAGGCGCGGATTGAGGCGTTGGCGTGGCCACGCCGCGACCGGCGTCGGCCCGAGGTCAGCCTTGTGCCACCCTCAAGCCAGCCTCGGCGCAGCCTGGAAACTGCGCGAGGCTCCTTCAAGTCCCGCCCTGGCGGCCGCCCTTCAACGGCAGAGGCGCGGCCGCCTGGCTCCGGTAGCCCGGGAGTCGGGCTCAGCTCTGGGCAAGCAACTCGACGGTCCCGGTGCTCAAACGATAGATGCCGCCGAGCACCTTGAGCTTGCCCTGCTCGACCGCTGCGTTGAGGATCGGGGCGGCCGACTTCAGTTTGGCGACGTTGTCGAGGACGTTCTGACGAATGGCGTTGTCGAGCGCGTTCCCGCTCTGCTGGGCCGCCGCCTTCACCGACGGCGCGATCGCGGAAACCAGCGTCGGGATGTGCCCCGGCAGCGGCTTGTCGTCCTTCAGCGACTTGATCGTCGCGTCGACGGCGCCGCAATTGTCATGGCCGAGCACCAGGATCAGGGGCGTGCCGAGCACGGCGACGGTGTACTCCATGCTCGCAACGGTCTCATCGCCGGCAAAGTTTCCGGCGACGCGGCACACGAACAGATCACCGCGTCCGCTGTCGAAGGCATATTCTGGCGCGATACGCGAATCGGCGCAGCTCAACACGGCCGCGTACGGATTCTGACCGCCGACCAGTGCCTCGCGCTCGTGCTTGAAATCGTGCCGGCGCGACACACCCGACACATAGCGCGAATTGCCCTCCATCAACCGCTTGAGCGCCGCATCGGGCGACAGCACGTTCTGGGGCTTCGGCGGCGCCTTCGCCTCCTTGGCCGATGCGCCCCCGCCAAAGGCCGCTGCGCCCAGCGCCGAGGCGGCAAGAAGCATCATCGAGCGCCGGGACGTCGCCAGCGATTGATCCAGATTTTCAGAGCATTTGTCACACATGATTCGTCTTCCTTGGTTCCCGCCGGGAACAACTGATAGCTGTAGCCGGCAGACTTCGAAACCATGCGTGACCTTGTTAGTTAAGCTTTGGTTTGCGGCAATGCGCGCAAGCGTCAGATCTGCTGCACGTCCACTACGCCCGCGACCGCCTTGATCGCGCCGGCGATCTGCGGCGAGACCTTGAAGCGGCCGGGCAGCTTCATCTCGACCTCGGTCTCGAGGTCGAGCATCATCACCAGCGAGACCTCGCCGTCGCCATTGGAGCGCGGCGCGATGGCCGGACTGCCGATCTTTGGCGCGGCGCCGTTCGATGCCGCGATGTCGGGATTCGCCAGACGCTTGGCGATCGAGTCCAGCGGCTTGGTGTCGCGCAGGAAGATGCGCAGCCCCTTCTGCGTCTTGGCGGCGGCATCATCCAGCGGTTCGGCGTGCAGCACGCGGGCGCGGACGTCTTCGCCCTGGAGCTCGGCGCCGAGCTGCAGCAGCACGGCGGCGCCCGGCTCCAGCACGTCGCGATATTGCGCGAGGCCTTCGGAGAACAGCACCGCCTCGAAATGGCCCGTGGGATCCGAAAGTCCCATGATGCCCATCTTGTTGCCGGTCTTTGTGCGCCGCTCCATGCGCGAGACCACGGTGGCCGCGACCTTGCCGGCGGTGGCGCCGGTTTTCACCGCGCGCGAGAATTCCGCCCAGCTCTGCACCCGCAGCCGCTTCAGCACGGTGGCGTAATCGTCGAGCGGATGGCCCGACAGGAAGAAGCCGACGGCGTCGTATTCGCGGCGGAGCTTTTCGGCCGGCAGCCACGGCTCGATCTGCGGCAGCATGATGGTCGGTGCATCCGCCGACATCCCGAACATGTCGTTCTGGCCGATGGTTTCGGCTTGATGCGCGCGCTGGCAGGCGGCCAGGATCGAGTCCGCGCCGGCGAAGACGCGGGCGCGGTTCGACTCCAGCGTGTCGAAGGCGCCGGCGGCCGCGAGACTTTCGATGATGCGCTTGTTGATCGCGCGCGGATTGACCCGTGCGGCAAAGTCGGCGAGCGAGGTGAACAATCCCCGCTTGGTGCGCTCCTCGATGATCTGCTCGATCGCCTGGATGCCGACGCCCTTGAGCGCTGCGAGCGCGTAGTAGATCGTCTTCTCGCCGACCTCGAATGTCGCGCCGGAGCGGTTGATGTTCGGCGGCTCGACCTTGATGCCGAGGCGCTGCGCCTCCGAGCGGAATTCGGAGAGCTTGTCCGTGTTGTTGAGATCGAGCGTCATCGACGCCGCGATGAACTCCACCGGATAATGCGCCTTCATGTAGGCGGTGTGGTAGGACACCAGCGCATAGGCCGCCGCGTGGCTCTTGTTGAAGCCGTAGTCCGCGAACTTGGCGAGCAGCTCGAAGATGGTCTCGGCCTGTCCCTTCGGGACGCCGTTCTTGACCGCGCCTGCGACGAAGATGTCGCGCTGCTTGTCCATCTCGGCGCGGATCTTCTTGCCCATGGCGCGGCGCAGGAGGTCGGCGTCGCCGAGCGAGTAGCCCGACATCACCTGCGCGATCTGCATCACCTGTTCCTGGTAGATGATGACGCCGAAGGTCTCTTTCAGGATCGGCTCCAGCACGGGATGCAGATATTCCGGCTCCTCGTCGCCGTGCTTGCGCGCGCAATAGGTCGGGATGTTCGCCATCGGGCCCGGCCGATACAGCGCCACCAGCGCGATGATGTCCTCGAAACGGTCCGGGCGCATGTCGACCAGCGCGCGCCGCATGCCCTGGCTTTCAACCTGGAACACGCCGACCACCTCGCCGCGGGCCAGCATCTGGTAGCTCTCGGCATCGTCGATCGGCAGCGTCGCAAGATCGACATGGATGTTGCGCGGCTTCAAGAGTTTGCACGCGACGTCGAGCACGGTGAGCGTCTTCAGGCCAAGGAAGTCGAACTTCACGAGGCCGGCCGGCTCGACCCATTTCATGTTGAACTGGGTCACCGGCATGTCGGATTTGGGATCGCGGTAGAGCGGCACGAGCTCGCTCAGGGGACGATCGCCGATCACGATGCCGGCCGCATGGGTCGAGGCGTGGCGCGTCAGGCCTTCCAGGCGCTGGGCGATGTCGAAGGCGCGTGCCACCACCGGATCTTCATCGCGAAACGCCTGGAGCTTTGGCTCGCTCTCGATCGCGGCGGCCAGCGTCACCGGCGCGGCCGGATTCTGCGGCACGAGTTTTGTGAGCTTGTCGACCTGCCCGTAAGGCATTTGCAGGACGCGGCCGACGTCGCGCAGCACACCGCGCGCCTGCAGCGTCCCGAAGGTGATGATCTGCGCGACCTGGTCGCGGCCGTAGCGCTGCTGCACGTAACTGATCACTTCGCCGCGGCGATCCTGGCAGAAGTCGATGTCGAAGTCCGGCATCGAGACGCGCTCGGGATTGAGGAAGCGCTCGAACAGCAGGCCGAACTTGATCGGGTCGAGGTCGGTGATGGTCAGCGCCCAGGCGACCAGCGACCCTGCGCCGGAGCCGCGGCCCGGCCCGACCGGAATGCCTTGGCTCTTCGCCCATTTGATGAAGTCGGACACGATCAGGAAGTAGCCCGCGTATTTCATGCGCATGATGACGTCGAGCTCGAACGCCAGGCGCTTGTTGTAGTCTTCTTCCGTGGTGCCCTGGGACAGGCCGTGGACGCTGAGGCGGTTGGCAAGCCCCGCCTCCGCCTGGCGCTTCAATTCCGCCGACTCGACCGCTGCAGCGTCCGAGCTCTGCGCGGCGCCGACAGTGAAGAACGGCAGGATCGGCTTGCGCGTCATGGGGCGGAAGGAGCAGCGCTCGGCGATCTCCACCGTCGAGGCCAGCGCCTCCGGAATGTCGGCGAACAGCACCGCCATCTCGGCGCGGGTCTTGAAACGGTGATCGGGCGTGAGCTGCTCCCGCTCGGTCTCGGCGATCAGCCGACCGCCGGCGATGCACAGCAGCGCGTCATGCGCTTCGTAATCGTCGGTCGAGGCGAAATACGGCTCGTTGGTCGCAACCAGCGGCAATCCCTTGGCGTAGGCCATGTCGATCAGGCCGCTTTCGACACGCCGCTCCTTGTCGGTGTTGTGGCGCTGCAATTCGATGTAGAGGCGGTCGCCGAACAGGCCGGCCAGACGCTCGCAGCGCTGCGCGGCGAGTTCGGCATGGCCGCCGGCCAGCGCCAGCGAGACCGGCCCGTCCGGTCCGCCCGTCAGCGCGATCAGGCCTTCTGTCTCCCCGTCGAACCAGTCGAGTTTGACGAAGGGCGCATGGCTGTCCGGCGATTCGAGGAACGCGCGCGAGTTCAGCCGCATCAGGCTGCGATAGCCGCGCTCCTGCGCCGCCAGCAGCACCACGCGCGAGGGCCCCATCGCGTTGCGCGCGTTCGGATCCTGATCACCGAAATCGACCGCCAGCTCGCAGCCGACGATCGGCTGGATACCGGAGCCCGCCATCTTGTCGGAGAACTCCAGCGCACCGAACAGATTGTCGGTGTCCGTCAGCGCCAGGGCCGGTTGGTGATCCTTCTTGGCAAGCTCGGCGAGCTTGGCGATCTTGATCGAGCCCTTGAGCAGCGAATAGGCCGAGTGAACGTGAAGGTGAACAAATCCGGCGCTCGGCATGGTCGCGTGACGGCCTCTTGCAGATGGGATGGAGCGGTTGCCGGCTCTTCAAGGCATCATGCTCTCGCCATCTGCCTGCTCTGCCGACTCGCCTCACAATGGTGAGGTGTCGCAGCGTCAGAGTCCACGCCGCAGCGGCCGATTGACCGCGTCCTCCCGCTTTTCCCCAGGGCCACCGAAGGAGGAGCACAGGTTTCCAAAACCGCCTGCCCGAGACGGGCGGAATCAAAGCTGCGGTATGACCTGGGCCCAGATCGCAATCATCCCCACGAACAGCGTGATCGAGGCCAGGGCAGCCGCTTCTTCCACGAAAATCTTGAACATGATCTCGCTCCTTTGCTAGAACGTATGAAGAACATTGTTCTCATTTCGTTCTCGGGAGTCAAGTGATCTCCACCATCCCGCGACGGAATGGTTAACTCGCGGAATTGACACAATAAAAAAGCCCCGGCGCAAGGCCGGGGCTTTCCACGAACGCTGAAAGAGCGATCGGTATCAGTAACGGCCGAGCATCGGGCCGCCGAACTTGTAGTTCAGGCGAACGAGACCCATGTCGACGTCCTGCTTGACGTTGACCGCCAAAACACCAATGGGGCCGGTCAGGTTGCGGTCGTTGCCACCGAGGAAGATGTGGTTGTACTCGGCGCCAACCGACCAGTTCGGGGCGAAACCGAACTCGAGGCCCGCGCCGACCGTGCCGCCCCAACGGGTGTCGTTGGCTGATGCCAGGGACACGCCCGCGAAAGAGGCGTCGTACTTGGTGCCGACCACAGCCGCACCGCCCTTGACGTAGAGCAGCACGTTATTCCAGGCGTAGCCGACCTGACCGGTGATCAGACCGAACGAATCGATCTTGGTGTTGTTGGTGAAGCCGGAGATCGCGCCGACATGGCTGCCGGAGAAGTCGGCCCAGTTGCCCTGGCCTTCCAAGCCGAACACGAACTGGCCGGACTGCCAGCGATACCCGATCTGGCCACCGACGGTGCCCCCGGTCGCATCGTGCGAACCATCACGGCCGAAACCGACCAGGTCCCATTTCGCGCTCGACGAACCGCCGCCGCCGTTGATACCGATGTAGAAGCCGCTCCAGTCATAGACCGCGGCGACCATCGCAGGCGCCTTGGTGTAGGGTCGCGCCGCGAGGTCAGCAGCCAGCGCCGGCGCAGTCGCGCTCAGCGCGACAAGGCTCACAGCGGCAAGCAACAAATTCTTCTTCATTTGAGTCCCGTTCCAGTTTCGTCGTTAGGCCCCCTGGCCGTGCCGTGGTCATAACAGCGATCGACGGAATTGCTGTAACCTCGACGACACAGTTGGCTCCAAAGGCCCGCGCTTCATGAATGAAGATTTCTCAGCGTGCGCTGGAAACCCTTTGGAACAAGTGTTTTCTGTAGTTCTCGTCCAGGCGAGACGAGATAAAGTGCATATACGCGTAACGACGTCGCGCGCACGTTCGCGTGATGAAGAATTGAAATGCCTAGACGAGGCAGATCCCCATTGTCGCCACATTTTCGCTCGCGCTTGCCACATTTGGACTCGTGTCGAGCACAAGCGCACCGGCGCGCGTGTTCGGCATCCGCTCCGCCTCACTGGCGATGATGGCCGGGTCCGAGCAAGGTTCGACGCTTACGCACAGTGTCGGGCAGCCGCATCGGGACGCGCTGACCTGCATCGCGAATCCGTATTTCGCAGGACAGAGCGACGACCCCTACGCCTATCAGAATCGTCGCGCGCACAGCCGCCGGGCGTAACGTCGGCGCAGACCTTCCGTCTGCGCGTCCGACATCCCACGATCGTCCCTATCCTGCTCCTCTTGGCCTTGCTGTCGACATCCGGCGCATTGCATGCCGCGGCGGCGCGGCCGAGAAACCGCGCTTTCCTCCTCGTGGGCCTCGCCCAAAACGTCTTCAACCCTCGTCGAGCAGATTGCGAACCTTGGCGGCCAGGTCTTCGATCGCGAAGGGCTTGGAAAGCAGATGCTTGCCGGCATCGAGCATGCCGTTGTGAACGATCGCGTTGCGCGTATAGCCGGTGGTGAACAGCACCTTCAGATCCGGGTATCGCTTCGACAGTTCGGCCGCAAGTTCCGCGCCGGTCATGTCGGGCATGACGACGTCGGTAAACAGCAGATCCGGAACGAAGCCATTTTCGATCGTCCTGACCGCTTCCTTGGCGCTCGCGGCCTCGACCACCGTATAGCCAAGCTCGCGCAGGCTTTCGGATGAGATGCTGCGAACCCGCTCATCGTCCTCTACGACGAGAATGGTCTCGCTCTGAAGGCTTGCACCAGGATGGGTCACGCCTTGCGACGACGTTGAAGGCGCCTCCTCGCCCGCGAAGCGTGGAAGATAGATCTTCACCGTCGTGCCAACGTCGACTTCCGAGTAGATTTTGACGTGGCCACCCGACTGCCGCACGAAGCCGTAGACCTGACTGAGGCCGAGGCCAGTGCCCTTGCCCACGACCTTGGTCGTGAAGAACGGATCGAACACCTTCCCCAGCACATCGGCCGGAATTCCAGTGCCGTTATCCGTGACGGCGATTAGAACGTACTGCCCGGGCGACAATGCATATTCGCGGGCGTATTTCCGGTCGATCGAAGCATTGCTCGTCTCGATCGTCAGCCGGCCGCCCTTCGGCATGGCGTCGCGCGCATTGACCGCAAGGTTGATGACAGCGCTTTCCAGCTGGGCCGGATCGGCCTTGACGCGCCAAAGGCCGGCCGCCAGGACGGCCTCGAGGCGAACAAGCTCTCCGAGCGAGCGCTCCAGCAGCTCGCTCATCCCACCGACCATCTTGTTGAGGTCCACGACCTCGGGCGCCAGAGGCTGTTGACGCGAGAACGCGAGCAGCCTTTGCGTCAACGTGGCCGCGCGATTTGCGCCATCGATCGCGCCCTCGATGAAGCGGTCGATGTTGACCTCTCCCTTGCCGAGCCGCCGCTTGGCGAGATTCAAGCTGCCGAGAATCACGGCCAGCATGTTGTTGAAGTCGTGCGCGATCCCGCCGGTCAACTGCCCAACGGCTTCCATCTTCTGGGATTGCCGCAATTGCTCCTCGGCCTTCATGCGCTCTGCGATCTCGTCGGCGACACGTTGCTCCAGCCCGGCATTGAGCGTCTCGAGCCGGGTCAGAAGCCGGGCGTTGTCGATGGCCGTGGCGGCGTGGCCGGCGATCCCGAGCAACGCCGCTTCATGCTCGGGCTGGAACATGGCCGTCTCGGCATGACCGAAGAAAAGCCCTCCAAGCACCTCGCCCGTCCGCGAGATCACGGGGACCGCGAGATAGGATCGAACCGGAAGATGACCCTCGGGCATGCCCTTTCGCGGTGTGTTCTTGCCATAGCGCGGGTCTTGCAGGATGTCGTCAGACCTCACCACGCTCGTGCCTTTGAAGGTCGGCTCGAACACGGCCGTATTGCGAGGCATCGGGAAGTTCTCGAAGGCCGATCGCGGCACGCCGGACAGCGAATACAGCATGTAGCTGCCGCCATCCGAGGTCAGAACATTGTAGAAGAAGGCCCCGAACTGGGCGCCCGTCAGCTCGACGCCGGCATCCGTCACGATCTGCACGATCTTTTCGAGGTTGCGCTCGCGGGCGACCGATGCACCTGTGTCGTTCAGTATCCTGAGATGACGCTCGGTTTTCTTTTGCGCAGAGATGTCCAGGACCGTCCCGATGAAACGAACAGCCTGACCATTGGTGAAGATGGCCTGGCCGGTTGCCGCAATCCAGCGTTCGACGCCATCCTCGATACCGACGGTGCGATATTCGATGTTGTAACTCGTCGGAGCATGAGGACTGAGCGCGGCGGATACGGCTTCGTGGGCGCGCTGCCTGTCGTCGGGATGGATGCCCTTTAGGAACGCCCCTTCGTAGCTGACCTCGGCGTCCGGCGAGAGACCGAACACCTCCTTGCAGCGACTGTCCCACCGCAAGACGTCGTTGACCGGATCGTAGTCCCAGGTGCCGATGCCGGCCGCCTTGTTCGCCAGGACCAGCCGTTCGGCAGCTTCCCGGGCTGCCTGCTCCGAGCGGACGCGCTCGATATGCGCCCATGATCGCTCGGTGACCTCGGTGAGCAAGGCGAGTTCGCGCGCCGTCCAACCATGCGGGCCGCGGTGATGAATGGCCATCAGGGCAGTGAGCTGCCCTTCCTTGACCAGGGGCATGCAGATCGTCGAGCCTATGCCGATATTCTGGAAGGTTGCGGCCTCCTCGGGCGCGATCTCCTTCAAATTGTCGTTGATGATGAGGGGCCTGCCGGCGCCGAGTTCTCGCACCGCCTTCTCGCCGAAGTCGGCCAGACTGTAGTGCCCAAGAATATGCATCGCGCCTGGGGCAGCCCAATCACCGCGAATGGTGAAGCCGTCCTGATCGGGATCCATGTCGGCATAGGCGCAGTTGGAGACGCCGAGATGCTCACCCAGCATCCTCGTCGTCACCGCCATGACCCCGTCGGCATCACGAGTCCTCGCGGTCTCCTTGTTGAGGGCGTCTAGAAAAAGCAGCCGCGCCTCGTTCTCCCGCACCGCCGCCTCGGCACGTCGCCGCTCGACGGCGGTCCGTGTGCGCTCGGCGACGTCGTGGATGAGCTCGAGCTCCTCGGGGCTCCATTCTCGCGGCGTAGCGTTGTTGAGGTACAGCAGCGCCACGACCCCGTCGGGCTCGGAGATCGGCATGTTGACCAGCGCGCGCGCAGAGATGGCCTCGAGCGCCTGGGCACGGTCACCGACGCGAGGGTCTTTCTCCGCATCGGCACAGATGACGGTCTCGCCGCGCTTCAGGTCTTCAATGTAGCTGCCGTAGTCGCGGAAGCGAAGCACCCCTGCCAGGCTCTTGATGCCCGGCGCATTCCAGTCGCGCGCAATCGTGATGGTCTCGGCCGACGTATCGACGGTGCCGTAGCCGGCCCTGCTGACCCTCAGGCTCCGGCCAAGCAGCTCAGCCGCAGCGTAGGCAAGATCGTCAGGGTTATTGATCTCTCGGATATAGTCGCCAAGTGCAGCCAGGACGGCATTGCGATCGGTCGAGGTCTCCCCGGCCGCCGTTGTCATTGGTCTTCCCCTGCCACTTCCTGTCTCCTCGAGGAGCCAATGAAACGATCTTCACCCACATAACGCATCGAGCAGCGCGAGGCTGCCCGACATCCAGATGCAGGCGGCGAGCGCAAGCTGCCCGTCGTTAACAGCATGATGGCTTTTGGGTTCCCGGGCGCCCAGCCGGGCCGACCAATACTATCGGCTTGGTGCCTCAACGCCCGACACCGGCGTGTAGATCACCAGCTTCAGCGCGGGGTCGTCGTTGGCCTGGAAGCTGGTGTGCTCGAACCGGAGCATGCCCCTGGTCGGATGGTTCATGGTCTTGAGGCCGGACATCGTGCTGCGGATGTCGTGGGCTTCCCACCATTTGACGAATTCCGGACTGCCCTGGCGTAGCCGCGTCAGCAGCTCCGTGAAGGCGGGATCGCCGGCCCAAACGTCGTGCGTGGCGCGAAACATCGCAACCATGCTCTTGGCGACGTCGGTCCAGCTCGCGCCGTAGAACTTTCGCGTCTGCCTGTTGGTCAGGACCAGCAACAGCGTATTGCGATCCTGCTCGGGCAATTGCCCGAAAGCGAAGACATCATCGGCAGCGTCGTTCCAGGCCAATACGTCCCAGCGCCTGCCGGTGACATAGGCCGGCTGCTTCAGGCTCTCGATCATCCGCCGGATTGGCGGCGGCACGATTTCGCGCGTGAACGGGCTTCTTGCCCCGTCGCGAGCCAGCGCTTTCAGATGCGCGTGCTCGGTCTTGCTCAGTCGGAGCGCGCGGGCCAGCGCGTCGATGGTGGTGACGGACGGACTGACGGTGCGGCCCTGCTCGAGGCGGATGTACCAGTCGACGCCGATGCCGGCGAGTTGCGCGACCTCCTCACGCCGCAGCCCTGCGGTGCGCCTCCGGCGGCCCGCCGGAAGCCCCACCGTCTTCGGCGAAAGCTTCTGCCGGCGGGACCTGAGGAAATCGCCGAATTCGACGCGGCGCGGATCTGCCATTGCTGTCGCTCCCGCGATGGAGGGCCTCTGAAATACTAGGATAATACCAGGCCTTCTTGCCTCCTCCAAGCCAGCGCATATGGGTTCCACCCGACTTTGAGGTGAACATCATGAAAGCTGCCGTGCTCAAATCCTTCGGTTCGCCGCTGGCGATCGAGAATGCCCCAGAACCGGTGCTCGGCACCGGCGAGGTCATCGTCGACGTCGTCGCCACACGCGTGCTGTCCTATATGAACGAGGTTTTCAGCGGAGAGCGCAACTACGCGCTCGACTTGCCGATCATTCCGGGTCCGGGCGGCATTGGCCGCGTGCGCGCGATCGGCCCGGACGCAACCAGGCTCGCAATCGGCGACTGGGTGTTCTGCGACCCGACGGTGCGCTCGCGCGATGATGCCGTTGCGCCCGACATCGCGCTGCAAGGACTGACTGCCGCCGGTCCCGGCGGCATGCTCCTGCAACAGCATTTTCGCCACGGCTCCTTCGCCGAGCAGATGCGCGTGCCGACCGAGAACGTCAAACGCCTCGGCGCGATCACATCGGAGCAAGCGACGCAATGGTGTGCCCTTGGGACGCTACTGGTGCCCTACGGCGGCTTCCTCGCCGCCAACCTGCAAGCAGGCGAGACGGTGCTGGTGAGCGGGGCCACCGGCAATTTCGGCAGCGCGGCCGTCTCGGTCGCGCTGGCGATGGGCGCGGCGTGCGTGGTCGCCCCCGGCCGCAACGAGACGATCCTGGCCGACCTCGTCCGCCGCTTCGGCGCCCGCGTGAAGCCGGTGAAACTCACCGGCAATGAGCACGACGACCGCGAAAGCATGAAGCGCGCCGCATCAGGGCCGATCGATTGCGTGTTCGACATCATGCCGCCTTCGGTCGGCACCAACGTGGTGCGGGCGGCGGTCATGACGGTGCGCCCCTATGGACGCGTCGTGCTGATGGGCGGTGTCGGCATGGCAGGCGGCCCGGGGCTCGAGCTGCCCTACCCCTGGATCATGCGCAACTGCATCAGCATCCACGGCGTCTGGATGTATCCGCCGGACGCCGCGAGCCGCCTGATCGCGCTGGTGCGGTCGGGTCTGCTACGGCTCGATGAATATGAGACCACGGCCTTCGACCTCGACCATGCCAACGAGGCCGTCGCCCATGCCGCCGCCAATGGCGGACCGTTCAAAATGACGGTGATCAAGCCTTGAGCATCCGGGCGGCGGCGGAGCCGCCGTCGCCGATTTTTTCCTAAATCCAACCAAGCACTTGGCTACTGTGCATGGGGTTGTTTTCGCACATTTTGCTAGTCGAGCTCGACCACCTGGCCGTTCGACAGCGAGACGCGCCGGTCCATGCGGCCGGCGAGCTCCATGTTGTGAGTCGCGATCAGCATCGAGACCTTGGTTGCCTTGACGAGCTGCATCAGCGCCTGGAAGACGTGATCGGCGGTGTGCGGGTCGAGATTGCCGGTCGGCTCGTCCGCGAACAGCACGCGTGGCGCGTTGGCAACCGCACGCGCGATCGCGACGCGCTGCTGCTCGCCGCCTGACAGCTCGGCGGGGCGATGGGTGATGCGGTCGCCGAGGCCGAGATAGCCAAGGATCTCCTTGGCGCGCTTGACGCTCTCGGACTTCTTGAGGCCGCGGATCATCTGCGGCATCATGACGTTCTCGAGCGCGGAGAACTCCGGCAGCAGCCGGTGCGACTGGTAGACGAAGCCGATATCGGTACGGCGCAGCTGCGTGCGCTCGATGTCGGGCAGCTGCGAGGTCGGCGCGCCCGAGACATAGACCTCGCCGGAATCGGGCGCTTCCAATAGCCCTGCGATGTGCAACAGGGTCGATTTGCCCGAGCCGGACGGCGCCACCAGCGCGACCGATTGACCGGCCCACAGCGCCAGCTTGGCGCCGTCGAGGATCGTCAGCGGCACCTCGCCCTGCAAGTACTGCCGCTTTATCTCGTGGAGATAAATGACCGGTACATCTTCAGCCCCCTGCTGCTGATCCATCAGCCCCTCACTCGTACCGGAGCGCTTCGACGGGATCGAGGCGTGCGGCGCGCCACGACGGATACAGCGTCGCCAGGAACGACAGCGTCAGCGCCATGATGACGACGGCCGTGGTCTCGCCGACGTCGATCTCGGCAGGCAGTTTCGACAGGAAATAGAGTTCCGGCGAGAACAGCTCGGTGCTGGTCAGCCAGGACAGGAATTGCCTGATCGATTCGATGTTGAGGCAAATCACGAGACCGACGAAGAAGCCGACCAGCGTGCCGACGACGCCGATCGAGGCGCCCGTGATCAGGAAGATCCGCATGATCGATCCCTGCGAGGCGCCCATCGTGCGCAGGATCGCGATGTCGCTGCCCTTGTCTTTCACCAGCATGATCAGGCCGGAGACGATGTTCAGCGCCGCGACCAGCACGATCATGGTCAGGATCAGGAACATCACGTTGCGCTCGACCTGGAGCGCGTTGAAGAAGGTCGAGTTGCGCTGTCGCCAATCCACCAGGAACACCGGCCGCCCCGCGGCCTCCGTCACCGCCTTGCGGAAGGCGTCGATCTTGTCGGGGTTGGCGGTGAACACCTCGATCGAGGTGACGTCGTTGCTCCGGTTGAAATAGGCCTGCGCTTCGGCGAGCGGCATGAACACGAAGCCGAGATCGTACTCGGACATGCCGATCTCGAACACGGCAACGATCTTGTACGGCTTGATGCGCGGCGTCGTGCCCATCGGCGTGACCGCGCCCTTCGGCGCCACCAGCGTGATGCTGTCGCCGGCATGCAGCGACAGCTGATCGGCGAGGCGCCGGCCGATCGCGACGCCCTGCCCGTCGTCAAAGCCCTCAAGCGAGCCCTGCTTCACGTTCTTGGCGATCGAGGTGAGGTTGTTGAGGTCGTCGGAGCGAATGCCGCGCACCAGCACGCCCGAGGCGTTCCAGGGCGACGATGCCAGCGCCTGGCCATCGACCACGGGCGCGGCGAGCCGGATGCCCTGGACCTGACTGAGGCGATCGGCGACGTCCTTCCAGTCCGTCAGCGGCGATTCCAACGGCTGGACCAGGATATGGCCGTTCAGCCCCAGGATCTTGTCGAGCAGCTCTTTGCGGAAGCCGTTCATGACGGCCATCACGATGATCAGTGTCGCCACGCCCAGCATGATGCCGAGAAAGGAGAATCCGGCGATGACCGAGATGAATCCCTCCTTGCGGCGCGCCCGCAAATAGCGCCCCGACAGCATCCACTCGAATGGCGCAAAAGGCGCGGTCTGCACGGTTTCGGTCATGGTCTCATCCATCGCTCGATAATCCCATGATTCGGGGTCAAATGTGGCCGGATTACCGACCCGCTATCGCGCGATGAACACTATTCAGCCGACCAACCGGGCGACTGCGTCGGCAGGCGACATGGTCTCGCGGGAGCCGTCACTTCGCCGCTTGATCTCGACCTTGCCGTCGGCGAGCCCCTTCGGGCCGATCATGATCTGCCAGGGGATCCCGATCAGGTCGGCGGCGGCGAACTTGGCGCCGGCGCGCTGGTCGGTGTCGTCATAGAGCACGTCGACGCCCTTGGCGGTGAGCTCGGCATAGAGCTTCTCGCAGGCTGCGTCGACCGCGGCATCCCCCTGTTTGAGGTTGAGAATCGACACGCGGAACGGGGCAACGGCCTCCGGCCATTTGATGCCGGCATCGTCATGGCAGGCCTCGATGATGGCACCGAGCAGGCGCGAGACTCCGACGCCGTATGAGCCGCCATGGATCGGCACGTCGACGCCATCGGGGCCGGCGACCAGCGCCTTCATCGGTTCGGAATACTTCGTGCCGAAATAGAAAATCTGGCCGACCTCGATGCCGCGGGTGTTCACCCGCTTATCTGCGGGCACTTCCTGCTCGAAGCGCGCGGCGTCGTGCACGTCCTCCGTCGCCGCATAGACTGACGTCCATTGCTTGATGATCGGCGTCAGGTCGCTCTCATAATCGACATCCTCGCCGGGCACCGGCAGATCCAGCACGTCGCGATTGATGAACACGCCGGATTCGCCGGTCTCGGCCAGCACGATGAACTCGTGGCTGAGGTCGCCGCCGATCGGGCCGGTCTCGGCCCGCATCGGGATCGCCTTCAGCCCCATCCGCGCGAACGTGCGCAGGTAAGCCACGAACATCTTGTTGTAGGCGACGCGCGCGGCGGCCTCGTTGAGGTCGAACGAATAGGCGTCCTTCATCAGGAACTCGCGGCCGCGCATCACGCCGAAGCGCGGACGCTGCTCGTCGCGGAATTTCCATTGAATATGATAGAGATTGAGCGGCAGGTTCTTGTAGGACTTCACATAGGCGCGGAAGATCTCGGTGATCATTTCCTCGTTGGTCGGCCCGTACAGCAGCTCGCGCTTGTGGCGGTCGGCGATGCGCAGCATCTCGGGGCCATAGGCGTCGTAGCGGCCACTCTCGCGCCAGAGGTCGGCAAGCTGGAGCGTCGGCATCAACAGTTCCAGCGCGCCGGAGCGGTCCTGCTCCTCGCGCACGATCTGCTCGATCTTCTTCAGCACGCGGAATCCGAGCGGCAGCCAGGCATAGATGCCGGCCGCCTCCTGCCGGATCATGCCCGCGCGCAGCATCAGCCGATGCGAGACGATCTCCGCCTCTTTCGGATTTTCCTTCAAAATGGGCAGAAAGAACCGCGACAACCGCATGGCAATACTCTGGGAATCAGTGACCGGGTGCAGTGAAACCGGATTGAGAGCGAAAACACAAGACCGGGAATGAGGAAAACCCGCTAAGGCAACGGAATTCCTGTCATTTCTCCGTCGGGCTTCAGGTTCAGCTTGAGCTGCGACTCATGGCGATGGGACGTCGAGTTCGTCTTCGAGCGTGATTTGCTCGAAGTCGGTCACCAGCGCGTCGATCCGCACGCGCCAGCGGCCGGCAAAGGGAAGCTCCACCTTGCGCGCATGCCAATAGCCGTCCGGCCCCAGCGTGGCCTTCCGCTCCATCGGCTCGATGCCGCGTTCGGGCAGGCTCAGCGTCAACGTCACCTCCTTGGCCTTGAGCGACATCCCCTCGCCGGTCATGAGCTGGAGCACGAAATCGTCGAGCCCCGGCTTGCCCGGAGAGACCAGGACCTGGAACATCGCCTTGTCGCTGTGGATGTGGATCGCCAGCGGTGCCTCCGGAACGATCGTCCGCGGCGGCGGCGTGAAGCGCCAGCCGGCCACCACGGCGAGAATGGCGAGAGCGACAACGCTTTCGAGCAGGATCGATCGCTTGAGGGCGGGCGTCCCGTTCTCGTTCCGGGCCAGAACCGGAGTCAGCCGGAACCGATTGAGCGCGGCCAGCGCCAGCAATCCTGTGACCAGGACGAGCTTGGTCGAGAGGATCAGCCCATAACTCGTCGCGACCAGCGCTCCCGGCTTTTCGAGTTGCACGATCGCGAGTGCGAGGCCAGTCAGGGCCAGCACGCTGACCGCGAGCGCGGCAATGCGGGAAAAGCGGTTCACGATCGGAAGCGTCGCAGTCGTCGGCTTGGACACCAACGCCACGAGTGGAGCCAGCGCGCCGATCCAGAAGGCAACACCGAGGCCATGGAGAAAGATCGCCGGCCGCGTCAGCGTCTCCGGCGGCGCCGTTGCGGCATGCCCGGTCATGGCGAGCGACAGACCGACGCCGATGAAGGCGATCATCGCAAGAGCGCGCGCGTACCATGCGCTGCGCAGCGCCATCCATGCGGACAGCATGGCCGCGAGGGCAACCATCAAGGCAGGGCCCGCACTGGTCGCGAATGCGACCTTCCAGGGACCAGCCGTCCAGAGAGCATCTGGGGGCAGCCCGAGGAGATCTAGCCCCAACGTGCCAACGGACGCTACCGCGCTCGGAAAACCGAGGCCGAGCGCAAGGCGCGGAACAGCCATCCCGATCATCGACCACGCAACCCAGCGCGCGAAGAACACGCCGCCGACCCCGACGAACAGCCCGACATAGAGGCCGACCCGCGTCAGCCAGATCAGCACGGCCAACCCGTTATCCACGGCGGCCGGCGGTTTCGTCGCCGTCGGCATGCCGATCGAGAAGGTCATCGATCCCGTAATGGGATGGCCGTCCTGCGAGATCACGCGATAGCTGACGACCGCGGTCCCCTCGGGCAAGTCGGCCGGCATCGCGACAGAAATCGTCTCGCCCGATGCGCTGACGCGTGGATCGTTCCGCGTCCTGCCCGCACCGTCGATCAGCCGGATCGCGCCGGGCGTCACCGCCTCGTTGAAGCGCAGCTCCACCGTCTTGGGTGCAGTATCGAGCATGCTGCCGCTCGCCGGCTCGACCGAGACCAGCGCGGCGTGCGCCCACGCCGCGCTGGCGAAGCCGGCAGCGAGGAGCAGCGTCGCAAGCGCGGCGAGCAGGCGCATCAGGGTTTTGGCAACAATTTCACGCCGGGCGCCGGCGACTTGCCCTCATGCGAATGCCCTGCCCCCGCCGCCGGAATTTCGATCCAGCGGCTGATGCCGGTTTCGCATTCCTGGACGACGGGGAAGTACAGCGTCGTGTTCGGCTTGAGCTTGTCGGTCAGGAATGTGTGCATGACGAACTCGTCATAGTTCTTGTCCGGCAGCTTGCCGCCGGACCAAGCCACCTCCTTGACGCCGGAGGCCAGCTTGTTGCCGTGATAGTCATATTCGCCGGCATATTTGCCCTCGACGACGTCGACATTCCAGCCCGCCTTCGGCATCGGCTTCACCGCAATCACCCCTTCCGGGATCTGAATGCGGATCTTCACCGTCGGCGAGCCCGAGCAACCGTGCGGCACAGTGAACACAGCCTTGTACGACGTGCCGACCGCGGCTTGCTTGGTCTCGAGCGAGACATGCGCCGCCGCCGGCGAGGCGGCGAACGCGGTGATCAGGAACAGGCAGGATCGCTTCATGTTCAGTCTCCCGAAAACCCAGATCGGTCTCATTTCATCTTCATTCCCGAATGATCCGGCATCTTCTTCATGTCCATATGACCTGAATGTCCATCACCACCCGGCGCCTGCGCACCGACGCCCTGAACATCGAGGGAGACGGCGACTTTGCCGGCCTTCTCGAATTGCAGCGTCACCGGCACCTTGTCGCCCTGCTTGAACGCGCCTTTCAGTTCCTGGAGCATTAAATGATTGCCCCCGGGCGCGAGCTTCACCGTCTTGCCGGGGTCGATCGCGAGCCCCTTGTCGAGCGCACGCATCTTCATGACGCCGTTGTCCATCGCCATCTCATGAATCTCGGCCTTGCCTGCGATATCGGCGGACACGCTGACCAGCCTGTCCGCTGCCGCGCCCTTGTTCTCGATGGTCAGATAACCGCCGGCGACCTTCGCGCCGCCCGGCGTCGCGCGGCTCCATGCCTGCGAGATGACGAGATCGCCGGCCTTGATGTCGTCGGCAAATGCGGCCGCGCTGCCGTTCAGAAGAATGGCGATTGCGAAAAGTGTTTGCAGGCTCTTGCTCATTTTAGTTTCCTCATGGTTGATCTGACCGACCGCGTAAGGTCGTGGTTGTCTCAGCGAACCCGCAGCACTCACCATCGATACCTCATTCCGGTGTAAACTGCCCTCCCCGTTCCGGGTTCGAACAAAGTCGACGCCGCAGTCGCACGATCGATGATGCTGGCGCTCGCAATATAGGTTCGGTTGGTGAGGTTGCGGCCCTCGACGTAGGCCGAGAACGGACCGCCGTTGTCAAAACCGGCCTTCAGTCCCAACAATGCATAAGGCTCCGTCGTCAGCGTATTCATGCTGTCGACGAAATAGGCCTTCGGCACCCATTCGACGTTAGGTCCGATATAGAGGCCGGTCGGATGCTTGTAGAGCAATTCGGCGCGCAGATAATGACGAGGCGCTCCCGGCAACTGATTGTTGCGGAACATGGCATCATTGTCGAAGCGAAAGTCGTTGTAGGTGTAGGCCAGGTTGAGCCACACCTTGTCCGGCGCGCTTCCCGCCACGAAGATATCGCGGAAGATCGCGGCCCCTGCGCCGGCTTCGATGCCCTGGTGGATGGTCCGATCCGCATTGGTCACGTTGCAATTGCCGAAGGCGCTATAGAGGCATAGCAGTTCATCGCGGATGTTGGCGCGATAGGCCGTCAGCTCCCACGAGTAGTCCGGCCGCCGCATGCGCGTCCCGATCTCGTAGGTCGTCGCGAGCTGGGCGTGGATGCTGGTGAACGGAATCGTCGGAATGCCCGGACCATTTGAGCTCTCGCCGAAGCTCGGCACCTCGGCGCTCCGCGAGACGTTGGCGAAAGCCTGCCATGTCGGATCGATTTGCCACAGCAAGCCCGCTTTCGGCGACCACAGATTGAAGCGGGTTGTCCCCGATTGATCGCCGTCGCTGAGAAAACGGTCCTGCCGGCTACGGGTTGCATAGAGAAACTGCGTCCCCGCGATCGCTGCAACGCTGGGAAGGAAATAGAAGCTGTCTTCGACGTAGACGGACGTGTTCCTCGATCGATCGATCGACGATGAGCGCAGAGCTCCCTTTTGTCCGGCAATGTTGGCGAATTGCTGATTGTCGATGCTCCCATTCAGCACGTTGACACCCGCGACCAGCCTGTTGCGGAAGCCGCCGATGAAGCGCTCGTCGGTAACTTTCGCGAAGCCCCCGTAGTCCCTGTAGCGATAGTCGAGCCACTGGAAAATCGGATGCATCAGATGGCGATCGACGCCAAAGGCGCCGAATTCAACCTTGGTCTCGTCGAAACGGATCGTCGTCTTGTTTGCGAGCCTGACCGTGTCGATATTGCGCTGCTGATCCATGGCAACATTTGCCGGAACTGCAGCCTCGGGATTGGTCAGCGCAGACGTCTTGGTGACCGTGCCGGGAATGCGTTGGCGCACCTCGTTGGCATTGAGATAGAAGCGTGTCTCGAAGTCCGGCGAAAACTGATAGCCGACATTGGCGCTGAGACGGTTGCTCGAGCCAAAGCTGTGGTCTCGAAAACCATCCGCGGCCTGCGTCGAGGCCGTGACGAAGCCGTCCCAAGGACCGTTCGTTCCGCCAGCGTTGGCCTGGGCGCGCTTGTATCCAAAGCCGCCAATATCGACGGATACCCCGTTCGGAAACGGATCGCGGCCGGTCGGCGTGACGAAGTTGATCGCTCCGCCAAGCGAGTTCGCTCCGAACTGGAGCGCGTTCCCGCCCTTGTAGACCTCAACGTATTTGTAGGCGGTCGGGTCGATCTCCTGGAAATCGCCGTAACCGTCCGCAGTGTTGATCGGGATGCCGTCCATATAAAGCTGCACACCGCGCAGATGGAAATTGCGCGACAGCCCGGAGCCGCGGATCGAGAGCCGGGTGTCGTCGCCCCATTTGGGCTGGGCAAACACACCGGGCACGTAATCCAGAACGTCCTTGATTGTGCTCGCGGGCGTGGAATTCCGGTAAGCCTCGGCCGTCACCAGCGCCACGCCGCCCGGCGTCTGGTTGATTTCCGCAAGGGCCTGCTGCGCCGTCAGGACGGTCAACGCACCCGGACCGCTGGCGCCCTCCCCTTGCGGACGCGCCTCATGTTGCGGAGCCGAGCTGCGCGCGCGCGTCGACCGCACGGGAGTCCGCCGCGGGTGGGCGGGCGCGGCGCGCTTCTCCCGCGGCGAGTCCACGATCACCGGAGGAAGTTCGCCCCGACTTTCCTGCGCATCGGCAAGCTGTGGGAGGGAGAGAGCAGAGAGAGAAGCAAGCACGATTCCGCGCGCGGAAGCGTGCTGGAACAAACCAAAGCGAGACATATAACAATTCCTGATGCCGGCACGAGCGCCGGTGCATTGCGAATCCCCGTGCAGCAGCCGCCGGGGCAGATTCGTCGCTACGTCAGGAAATGTGAGGGGGCGCGCGCGCCCGGGCGCTCGAGCCCTCGTGCACGGCGATGGCGAGCGCATCCGCCGGATGCCACACCACGCGCTCGGCATGACGGAAGGGAATCGGGAGCGCCGCGTGTGCGGGCGAATCGAGCGACGCGTTGGCCTGGGCCAAGCAACACAGCGCGCACGCGCCGGCATGCGCGATCGGCGCGCCGGTTTGGTCGCTCAGCCCGCCTTGATCGCTCGCACTGTGGCAGATGATTCCGGCGGACAGCGGATCGGCAACGGCCAGGCCGGCCGCAGCGCAGGCGGCAATCGGCGCCAGCACCTGCATCACCAGGGCGAGCAGGACCAGGGGTAGGAATTTCTGTAGCCGTGCGCGCATCCGCCGAACCATTCGTTCGCCTGCCGACTAAACACGGTACCCGGCCCCAAGTCGAGGTCAGTTCAGCCGCCTGCTTGGCCCAGCGCAAATCTGCCGAAAACCGTGCCCGGGTAACCCTGCACGGCACCCCGATGGGGCATTTGAGGCACATCAACCGCCCCGGCCCCTCCACAGATTTCTTATGTTTGTCATATACTTGGCACGGGATGAAACCCAATCGTTTCGTCTACTGATCGAATTTTGAACATTCGTTGCTGAAAATGATGACAAGTGAGAAAAGTTGAACTAGCATCCCTCTTGCTCAGGCGCTGACCGCAAGGTCGAGGCCTGGTGGTCCAAGTCTCGGGAGGAGCCCCTGGCGCGCAAAACGCAGCGTCGCCCCGTCAATCAAGAGCAAATCTTAGAATCGGGGATAATAGGGTCGACACAATTTTCGAGCGGGGCTAGGGCCCCGCTCTTTTTTTGTCCGCGAGGCTGAAGCGCCGATGAAGGCGTCGTCCAATCCGATCGAAATCAGCTTCGAACTCGCGGCCTCGCGCTGTGCGGATCTCACGCCCCTCGTCTACCAACGCCTGTTCGACGCGCATCCCGAAACGCAGGCGATGTTCCGCTCGGGCGGCGCTGACCTCGTGAAGGGGTCGATGCTCGCGCTGACGATCGAGGCTATCCTCGATTTCGCCGGTGAGCGCCATGGGCACTTCCGGCTGATCGCCTGCGAGGCCGCCTCCCACGACGCCTACGGCACGTCGCGGGAGCTGTTCGTCGCGTTCTTCACCGTGATCAGGGATACGTTACGCGATCTGCTGGGCGATGAATGGTCAACCGGGATCGCACAGGCTTGGGACACGTTGCTCGTGGGCATCGACACACTCAGCGGCGCAGCACGCTGACGCTTTGCGCTGCACCAACGCAGCTCGCCGCGCGCGAGTGATTGCGGATTGAGTGGCATCAACTCTTGTGAGACACTTTCGGAGATCGGTAGCGCTATCAATGACGCACCGACGACAAAATACATGGGAGCGAGCGATGTCCGGGACGAAAGATTTCTCGACGACGAGGCGCGATCTTCTTCAGGCGGCAGCGACCGCCGGCGCCGGAGCTGCCCTGTTCGGCAGCATGGGTATCAATCCAGCACTGGCCGCCGAAGTCGGACGCAGCGAGAAGCCGCTGAAGGCGGCGTTCTCCAATGCGGGCCTCCAGGCCACCTGGTGCGCCCAAGGCAAGAAGGCCGCGGAATTCTGGGGCAAGCTGTTCAACGTCGAGGTGACCTGGTTCGACGGTCAGCTCGACGCGGTGAAGCAGCGCGCGGCAATCGACAACATGGCCTCGCAGAAATGGGACTTCGTCGCGATCCAGGCCTTCGGCATCGGCACCCTCACCCAGCCCGTGCAGAAGATGATCGACGCCGGCACGCCTGTGATCGACATGGACACGCTGATCGCGCCGCTCGATCAGATCAACGTCCACTCCTTCCTCGCTCCCGACAACGAGTTCATGGGCGCCTCGGTGACCCAGGCGCTGTGCAATGCCATGGGCGGCAAGGGCAAGATCATCATGACGCAAGGCGCGCTCGGCCATACCGGCGCGCAAGGACGGGCCAAGGGCTTCACCTCGGTGGTCAAGCAATTCCCGGGCATCGAGGTGCTCGACACCCAGCCGGCCGACTGGGACGTCTCCAAGACGGCGCGTCTGTGGGAAACGTATCTGACCAAATATCCGCAGATCGATGCGGCGTTCTTCCACAATGACGACATGGCGCTCGCCGCCGCCAACATCATGAAGGCGCGGGGCCGCACCAACATCCTGATCGGCGGCGTCGACGCCATGCCGCCGGCGATCCAGGCAGTGAGCGAAGGCCGCATGTTCGCGACCGTGCGCAATCCTTCCTGCCGCATCCACGGCGGCGCCATCATCGCGGGCGTCTCGGCTGTGGTCGGCGGCGAGAAGAGCGGTCAGGGCATTCCCAAGAACGTGGTCACCGACGGCCCCGTCGTGACCAAGGCCAACGCCGCGGGGATGCAGTGGATGCAGGATCACTACCTGATCTGAGCCTCCAAGATCTCAACTTTCATGTCAGAGGGTCGCTCGCCCATCCTTGAACTGCAGGGCATCACGAAGAGCTTCGGCGGTGTCGAAGCGCTTCGTGGTGTCGATTTGGCGCTCCTTCCCGGCGAGATCCACGGTCTCGTCGGCGAGAACGGCGCCGGAAAAAGCACGCTGATGAAGATCATCGCCGGCGTGCACACCGAGTTCTCCGGCCGCTTCCTGATCGACGGCGCGGAGACGCATTTCCGTTCGGCGCGTGATGCACACGCGGCCGGCATCGCCATGGTGCATCAGGAGCTCTCTGTCGCACCGGACCTGACCGTCGCCGAGAACGTCTTCCTGGGTAACCAGCCGACCAACGCCCTCGGCCTCGTGCAGTGGCGACGGATGGCGCGCGAAGCGGGCGAACAGCTCGCCCGCTTCGGCATCGACGTTAATCCGATGTCGAGACTCGGCGACTTACCCATCGGGCTGCAGCAGCTGATCGAGATCGCCCGCGTGCTGTTCTCCGGCGCCCGCATCGTCATCTTGGACGAGCCGACCTCCGCCCTCTCCCCGCCGGAGGTCGAGCGCCTGTTCGCCACGCTCCGGCGACTGCGCGAGGAAGGCACTGCCATCGTCTTCATCTCGCACTTCATCGAGGACATTTTACGCGTCTCCGACACCGTGACCGTGTTCCGCAACGGGCGGAAGGTCGCGGAGACGGCGAGCGCTGCCACCAGCAAGGGCGCGTTGATCGAGGCCATGATCGGCCGCGGCGGCGAAGCGCTCGAGCACAGCTACACCGACGATCTGCTGCTGCCGCGCCCAAGTGAGAGCCCGGTCGTCCTGAAGGTCGACCAGCTGTCCCTGGCCCGCAGCTTGCGGGCCGTCTCGTTCGAGGCCCGCGCCGGCGAGGTGCTCGGCATCTACGGCTTCATGGGCTGCGGCCAGCAGGAGCTGTCGCGCATCCTGTTCGGCAAGCTGAAGCCGGACAGCGGCACGCTTCTCGTCGATGGCAAGCCAAAGACCTTCGCCAGCACGGCGGCGGCACGGCGTGCCGGCGTGGCGCTGGTGCCCGAGAGCCGGCGCGACATGCTGTTTCACCAGGAGCCGGTCTACAAGAACATCTCGATCAGCATCCTGGATCGCATCTCGTCTTTGCTGTTGAAGCCGGCCCAGGAGCGCGACATTGCTCAGCGTCAGGTCGAGCAGTTGCAGATCAGGCCCCCGGTGGTCGGTCTCGACCTCGGCATGCTCTCGGGCGGCAACCAGCAGAAGGTCGCGCTAGCGAAATGGCTGACCTACCCGCCCAAGCTTCTGGTGCTGTGCGAGCCGACCCGCGGCATGGATGTCGGCGCCAAGAACGACGTCATCAACATCGTCCGCGATCTCCGCGCCAAGGGGCTTGCGATCATCGTGCTGTCGACCGAGCCGGAAACGGTGCTGTCGCTGGCAAACCGCATCCTCGTGCTCAAGCGCGGCGCTTTGGTGCGGGAATTCAGGAACGAGCCGGTCAGCAAGGACCGCCTGCTGGAAGCGGCGTGACGGAGAAGCATTATGGCGAGCAGTGACACGGTTCCAGCGGCGGGTGCGCGGGCGCGGGGGCTCGCGCCCTTCCTGCGCTCGCAGATGCGCAACATTGCGCCGTTCCTGACGCTGATTTTCCTGACCGCCTTCTTCGCCTTTGCCAGCCCCTCCTTCGCGACGCTGGACAATCTCGGCAACATCCTCACGCAAGTGTCGATCACCGGCATCATCGCGGTCGGCCTCACCTTCGTGATCCTCTGCGCCGAGATCGACCTCTCGATCGCGGCCATCGCCAACGTCACCGGCATCGCGGTCGCCTACTTCACGCTCCAGGAATCCTACGTCAACATCGCCAATGTGCCGCTGCCCGGCGCGGTCGCAATTCTCCTCTCGATCCTGCTCTGCGCCCTGCTCGGCCTCGTCAATGCGCTGGGGCTGACCGTGATCGGAATCCCCTCCTTCATCATGACCTTGGCGATGATGCAGATCGCCGCCGGCGTCTCGGCGCTCCTGGTGCGCGGCCAGATCGCCTACAAGGTGCCGAGCCTGATCACGACGCTCGGCTCGGGCTCGATCGGCGGCATCCCCTGGCTCGTCATCGTCGCCGCCATCATGCTGCTCGCCGGCCATCTGGTGCTGACCTACACGCGCTTCGGCCGCTACGTCTACATGGTCGGGGGCAATCGCGAGGCGGCCGAATATTCCGGCCTCAACGTCAAGCTCATCCTCGGCGCCGTCATGGTGATCTCGGCGGTCTGCTCGGGCATCGGCGGCATGCTCGGCGTCGCCCATTTCGGCAGCGCGCAGCAGAACGAGTTCGACACCTATCTGCTCGACTCCATCGCCGCCGTCGTCGTCGGCGGTACCAGCCTGTTCGGCGGCCGCGGCGGCATCGGCAACACCATCGTCGGCCTGTTCGTGCTCGGCGTCCTCAACAACGGCCTCGACCACGTCAACATCGACAGCTTCCTGAAGATCCTGATCCGCGGCCTGATCCTGCTGGCGGCGCTGGTCATCAACGTCTATGCGCAGCGCTTGAGGGAGAAAGCCGCGGAGTAAGGCGCCCCGCGCATCAAAAAGTGCGAAAACAACCCCATGCACAGTAGCCGGGGCTAGCGATATCAATGGGTTGCGGCAACCGCCGGACGACTTCTGATTTGACGCAATCCGTTTGACGCGTCGGGCAAAACACCGCCATGCCGTCTCCATGGCGGTCACCTCGAACGTGAATGGTGGAATGCCCCGGGTACCTCTGTCATTGCACGGCGGCGGAGAGCGGAAGAACCTCGAGAACGCCGTTAGCTTCCCTCCTTCCCGTGCGGCGGCAGCTGCGAAAACCTGAAATCGCAATGGCTGGCGCCGCCGGCCAGCGTTTGCGTCCGTTCCAGACGGATACCGCGCGTCGCGTATGCGTCGAAATCGAGCCCGCAGATGTTCGGCAGGATATCCTTGTCGCCGTGGCGTGCGGCGAATTTGCAGAAGCCGCAGGCCTTGTAGTTGATGCCGAATTCGAAATCGTCATTCGGGCCCGGCTCGACGAAATCGTAGACGAAATCGCCCGGGAACGCGTCCCTGTGGCTTTTCGTGACGCTTTTCGCGGCTTGCTCGCGCAGCAAATTCTTGTTTTCCGACGACATGAATTGGCGTCCCGCGGCGAGACGTTCCGCCTCGGGCACCGTGAGCAACTGCGCCTTGTAGGTTTCCCGCTCGATGTCGCCGATCACCGGCATCGGCACGCCATGTCGCCGGAGCACGCGGCTGATGGCCATGAAGCCCAGGAGACGCATGAAAAAATCGCTCATGCGGTTTGCTGCTCCTCCAACGTAGGGCGTCTGGGCAAGCACAAGCGCGAATTCGTTCATCACCTCCTGCCGGATCGCATCGAAATCGGGCAGGTCCGCGCGCTCGCGCAGCATTGGTTCGGCGAGGTCGAGCCGGTGGCGCATTGCGGCTTCCATTGCCGCACGATGGACCTCGTAAAAGGGATGGATGGTCTCAGCCATGGGTACACCTGACGCAGTTGACTTATTGCGCGTTCGCCGAGCTGGCTTCATGCCGCGGCGATCGCCTCGATCTCCAGCAGCCATTTGCTGTCGACGGTTTGCGCGATCATGACGGTCAGCGCGGGCTCGTGTCCCGCCAGCATCTTGCGGCGCACGCCACGATTGGGCACGACCTGACTGAGGTCGGTCAGGAACGTGGTGACCTTCACCAGATTCGTTACATCGAGGCCGGCAGCGGCGAGTACCTCGATGACATTGCGCCAGGCTTGCTCGCATTGTGCCTCGAAACCGTCCGGCACGCTGCCGTCCGATGTCGCCGGCACCTGTCCGCTGATGAACAGCAGGCGACGATGCTGACTGAGTTCAAGTCCCATGCTGTAGCCGCTGGCCGGAGCATGGATCGTTGCGGGATTGTGAGTGACGATTTGGGCTGGCGCCATGTTGTTTCTCCAGATTGCGGGATGACCGTATCCGGAGGCGGCGCCGCGGCGCAAAGCATCATTCCTGCGGTTCAGCGCAAGAAAATCTATTGCAAGGCCGGGCTCCATCGGTGTCAAAGTGCGGCGCGATGACCTACGCCCTTCCCCCGCTCAACGCGCTGCGCGCCTTCGAGGCCGCCGCGCGACACCTCAGCTTCAAACTGGCCGCGCACGAGCTCCACGTCACGCCCGCCGCCGTGGGGCAGCAGGTGAAGGCGCTGGAGGCGCGCCTCGGCGTGCGCCTGTTCGATCGGCTGCACAAGCAGCTCATCCTCACCCCAGCAGGCCGGGCCTATCTGCCCGGGATATCCGAGGGCTTTCGTCACATTGCCGAGGCGACCTCGCATCTGAAGCCGGCAGGTGCGGTGCTGCTGCAATTGGGGGTCCATGGCACCATCGACCTGCGCCGCCTCGATCTCGCGGAGTTTCGCAGCGCACACTCGGACATCGGTCTGCGGGTGCTGCAGCCTGCCGGCCTGCACGAGCTGGTCGAGGGCAAGGTCGACCTGCTGATAGCTCGCGGACTTGGCCACCATCCGGGCTATCGCTGCGATCGGATCAGTGAGGGATCTGGTCCAGGCGATTGGCTGATTGCGCCCGAAGGCACGGCGGATTGCCCGGAAGTCGTCAGCTTCCGTGAATGGCTACGCGCTCTACCGGCCGAGAACCCGCGCGCAAGCCACCACCGCCCTCGCCTGGTCGGCATCAGCGGACGTTGAGGCGCCTTGCGGTGCGTCGTCGCCCAGCCAGAAGCACTGAACATTTTTCGTGATCGACGCGACCAAGCTCAGGATCGTTATCTGGGCCCCAAGGACCGCCGAAAAATGAGACGCGGAACACTGGCTATCCTGCTGGCCGGCAGCCTGGTCGCCGCGACGGCGGCAATGGCGATCCCTGTCACGCCAGACCCTGTTCGCGACAGCCCGACGAACACCATCCAGATCAACTGGTCCCGCACCACGCGGACGAACGGTTTTGTCGACAATACATGGTGGGCACTGAGGGACCGTTGCGCCCCGGACTATCTTGGCGAGCGCCTGCTCTGCGATGCCGTCGGGCTTCTGGCACGGGCCACGAGCCGGACGTTCGAAGCCAGGATGTCCGACGACATTGGCCTGCCGCTCGCCGACCGTTGGAGCCTGATGACCGCGAAGAATTCACCCTACATCAGGTCGGCTCACGTCGAGACGCCGCTCGGTCTCGAGGCCGTGCTCGGCGTCTATCGCGCCGCCCTTGAAAAGCGCGGCTGGACTGAAAACGGCGGTGCAGTCGTCGAGCCTGACAGAGCCGTTGTCGCCTTCACGACGTCGGATGGGCCGGGGCTGCTCCGGCTTGTCCGTCAGGACAACACGACGATCGCCGACCTTTCGCTGCGCAAGCCGTTGGCTGCCACAGCCGGTATTCGCCCGGCGTCGGGACAAGTGACGTTGCTGCTCGGCAACAAGACGGATGAAGCGGCGGACATCACCATCAATGAGCGAACCATCAGACTGGCGGCTCGCGCCGGAGAGAAACTGATGGACACCGACGCCGCCGCAGACAAGCTGCCCGAGAACCAGAAGATCGATCTGCCGCCGGGCAGGTACAAGGTCACCCTCAAGCTCGAAGGCGGCGCGGCGCAGAAGCGGGAGTTCGAGGTCGCGGCCGACGAGACCTGGGGCCTGCTGGTCGGCCCCGATGGCACACCGCTCCCGATGCGGCTTTATTGAGCGCGCGTCTGTGCTGGATGGCAACGTCGCAAGAGCTCCTCGCCATGACGGAGTCTGCGAGGTCGCTTTTCGCGACGTCTTCAGCCGGATAGCTCCGCTTGCCAATCGCGCAGTCTTCGCGCGGCGCTCGTGACGTCGGCGATTGTCCGAAATGTCCCCGTCTCCATCATCATCGCCCGTGCGAGCCGCACGGCGCGGGCTTCGCTGATGGCGCGCTTCTTCGGATCCTCGATCAGCTCGAAATCGATGTTGTGGGCGAGACCGAAGATGCGGCGGATGATTTTTGCGGCGGCGAAGCCGACGGCATCAGTGAACAGGCGCTGCATGTAGGCCTGCCGTTCGGCCTCCAGCCGTGCTGCGCCCGGCTCCCCCGCGAAGAGCGAGGCCGGATAGGCGTCGCCTGCTCCGCCCGCGCGCCAGAGTTCGAGGAATTTCCGGACGAACCCGTGCCAGACCTGCTCGACCGTCTCCAGCACCCAGGTCTCGAACGCGGCCCGCTCGCCCGGCGAGCGCTCGTGGCCGGCGGAGGCGAAAAAGGCCATCAAGAGGTTGGCCAGCACGGCGCCGACGTCGAACCCCATCGGGCCGTAGAAAGCAAATTCCGGATCGATCACCCGCGTCTGGCTGTCCGTAACCATGATCGAGCCGGTGTGGAGGTCGCCGTGCAGCAGAGCTTCCGGGCTCGCCATGAATTTAAGCTTGAGGCGGGAGACCGCAACGTGCAGCTCCATGTCGTCGCGCAGCTCGGCAGCCAGGCCGTCGAGATAGGGCGCGGTCCAGCGGTTCTGCTCGGCAATACGGTAGGGATCTGTGAAGATCAGGTCCTCGGTGATCTTGCAGAGCGCGTGGTTGCCGGCGAAGGCGGCGATCCCCTCCTTCTTCTCTGCCGCCGACAATGCGAGGTCGGAGGTGAAGAACAGGGTCCGCGCCATGAACGTGGTGATGTCGTCCACGAAGCGCGGATAGCGCGTTCCCGCGACCAGCCCCTTGCGCATGATGATGTGGGGCTCGAGCAGCTCCATGACCGTCAGCGCCAGCGCCTCGTTATGATGCAGCACTACCGGGACGAGGCCGGGCGCGAACCGGGCGTGCCTGGACAGCGCCAAATATTCGTAATGGGCCCTCGACAGCGGCAACGGCCAGCTCTCGCCGACGAGACGGACATAAGGCAGCGCCTGCTTCACCGCGATGCCGCCACGTGCACCCTTCACGATGAAGACGAGATTGAGATTGCCGTCGCCGACCTCGGTGATCGCCCAGGATGCCGGCGGGCCGCCCAGTCGGGCTGCGACATCGAAGACATCCGCAATGTAGTCCCGCAGATCGGCTTCCTGGAGAATCCGATAATCCTGGCGCCGCGGATCGGCCAACGTTCGAGGCGATGAACTCATGCCGGTCTCCCCCCTCTGCCGGCGGAAGCAATCGTGCACTCCCATGTCAGGATTCAGGCCGGCCTTGTTTTCAGGCCATCATAGTCGCAAAGGACGCCATCGCCTATCGCGACGATCATTCAGCTCGACCGGGCGCGTCGATGAGCTGTGCCAGCCAGACGGTGTGGCCCCCGCAAGCGGGGTCCTCGACCACATGCGCCGCGACGCGAAAACCGTTCCGATCGAGCAGCGCGCGATATTCGCTTGCATCCAGGCTCGCGTGATACAGCGTCTCACCCCCCAATTGTCCGGTCGCCTCGCCATGCGCCGGACCGCTCGTGAACATCAGCACCGCGCCTGGTGCGGCGTGCTCGCGAAAGCGCGAAAACATGCGGCGCTGGTCATCAAAGGACAAGTGAAAGAAGCTGTCCCAGGCCAGGATGCCGCAAAAGCGGCGCTGCAATGCAAGCCGCCGCATGTCGCCGACGATCCATTCCTGCTCCGGAAAACGACGTCGGCAGGCTGCAATCATCGCCGGCGCAGAATCCACGCCGGCGACGCTGAGACCGCAACCGATCAGGTATCCGGCAATCGGCATGGCCGAACCGCAGCCCAAATCGAGCACCGCGCCGCCCGGAGGCAGCAGCGCTCGGAAGCGGTCGACCCAGGCGCGTTCGAACAGGCCGCTCCGGGCACGCCGCTCGATCCAGTCCGATGCATGGCGCTGGTAGAGATCGACGATTCGGTCGGCGGCGTCGGATGATGTCATTTTCGTTCTCGCGCGGTGCTTCGTCCCGGGCTCCTCCGGCTCCGGTCCGTTTCAAGACGATCTACCACGTCCTGGCGCGCTGTCCCCGGCCGGCCGTTGCAGCGCGCGCTTCTACGGCCGCGCGGGCCGGGACGCTTCGCCGCGCATGAGCGTTGGCGACTTCGGGAACTCAAGCGGGCTGAGACAGTTTCGCTTGTCTTGGATCTCACGGAGACGTCAATGGCCCGCGGAATGCCTTCCATGACTGCCCTGCTGGCGATGCTGGCAATAGCTGGCTACCAAAACCGCGACAAGCTGGCCGAAATGCTCAAAGGTTCAGGCGCGGGATCTGCTGGCGGAGGACCTGCCGGCGCGAATGCTCAGGAGCCGCTCGGGGGGCTGCTCGGCAACCTCGGCGGCATGCTCGGCGCAGGCGGGATCGGGGGTCTGCTCAATGGCGGAATTGGCGAGCTCCTGGAAAGGTTTAACCAGAATGGCAAGGGCGAGATCGCCGATTCCTGGGTAAAGCCCGGCCCCAACAAAGAAATCTCTCCGCCTGAGCTGAAAACTGCCGTCGGCGCCGACCTGCTCGAGCAACTCGAACAGCAGACGGGGCTCTCGCAGGACGAGATCCTCGCAAGGCTGTCCCGGGAATTGCCCGCAGCGGTCGACAAGTACACGCCGGACGGGCGCCTGCCCCAGGCTTGAATCTGCTCAACGTGAAGAGGTTTTGGACATGAGCATTCTCTGGACGATCATCATCGGCTTCATCGCCGGCGTCATAGCCAAGTTCATCATGCCCGGGGACAACGAGCCGTCGGGCTTCATCCTGACGACCATCCTCGGAATCGTTGGCGCTTTCGTTGCGACCTACCTCGGCCAGTCACTCGGCTGGTATCGTCCCGGAGAAGGCGCGGGATTGATCGGTGCGGTCGTCGGGGCGATCATCGTGCTGTTCGTCTATGGCATGGTTGCAGGCCGGCAACGCCGAGCCATCTGACCGCCGCGCGTAAAGCCTCCCTTGCAGGGACGCCCTCGCGCGAGAATCGTGCAGGCCTTGCCGAGTTCACGCCCGGCGAGGCCGAACCGTTACTCGCGCTCCAGGAAGCTCGAGCCGATCTCGGCCTTTTTCTTGATGGGATCGTAATCACAATAAACGAGGTCCGCCACCAGCGTGTAGCTGGCACTGACGGTGTATTTGTCCGTCTTGACCGAGTTCAGGCCGATCACCGAGGTGCTCTTGCCGCCGTTCCATTTGAACGGCGTCGAGCTCTTGGTCTGCTCGCAGGCCATCACGGCTTCGTTGAAGACATAGCCCTCGACGAATGCCTTCAGCGTCCGCACCTGCACGGCCATCTTCCATTCGATATAGCCGACGGCGCCGAGCCCTGCGACGATCAGCACCAGAAGCGCAATGACGATCCTCTGAAAAGTCATGTGTCCCCCAAAAATGTCGTCAGCAAAGGCGACTAAAACGGCATTCCCATCAGTTTCGACAGGCGCTCGATCGAGAGATAGCCGGCGTTGAAGGCGATCATGCCGAGGCCATAGATGATCGCAGAGATGATCGTGGTCCAGATCAGCTTGCGGCCCATCCGGGTCAGGATCGGGGCACCGGGGTCGGTGCCGGGCGCGCCGACGCCGTCCTCGTGCTGGCTGCGCACGCCGAACGGCAGCGTCAGGAACAGCGCGACCCACCAGATGACGAAGTAGATCGCGATCGCGGTCGATATCTGGATGGCCATGGGACGGCCTTACGCCTGCTCGATTTCGACCAGCGCCCCGGAAAAATCCTTCGGGTGCAGGAACAACACCGGCTTGCCGTGGGCACCGATCTTCGGCACGCCGTCGCCGAGCACGCGAGCCCCCTCCTTCACCAGCGTGTCGCGCGAGGCGATGATATCCACGACCTCGTAGCAGACATGGTGGATGCCGCCGTCGGGATTGCGCTCGACGAATTTTGCGATCGGCGAGGCCTCGCCGAGCGGCTCAATGAACTCGATCTTGGTGTTGGGGAGCGTGGCGAACACGGTGATGACGCCGTGCTCGGGCAGCGGAACGGCCTCCGAGATCTCGGCACCGAACGCCGCGCCATAGATCCTGGCGGCCTTGACGGCATCCTTGGTCGCGATCGCGACATGGTTGAGCCGGCCCAGCATGGTTCTCTCCCCTTAGACTGTCAGTACGTGTACCAGACAGGGGGGCTTTTTGCCCCAATGTTCGTTGATGACGGCCCGGACAGCGCGTCGCACCGACTCGGCGAGAGCGTCAGCATCGCGGCGGCGCGCCTTCGGCAGTCCCTCGATGGTCGACATCACGGCATCGAAGACGAGGTCGTCGAAGGGCTCGCCCGCCCTGTTCTTCTCGGGGATGCCGACGAGATCCACCTCGGGATCGTCGGCAAGCTCGCCCTGCTCGGTCATGGCAATCGCGACGAAGGCGCAGCCGGAGAAGGCCATGCGCCGACGCTCGACCACCGCGCGGGATTTGGAATCCTCCAGGATCGTGCCGTCCTTGTACAGACGGCCCGACGGCACCTCGCCAATGATGCCGGGATCGCCGGGGCCGAGCTTGACGAGGTCGCCGTTGCGGCAGACCAGCACGCGCGGCACGCCGGCAGCGCGCGCCAGCTTGGCGTGCTCGTGCAGATGCAGGGCCTCTCCATGGACGGGGATCAGGAGCGGCGGCCTGGTCCAGGCGATCAGGTCGCGCAATTCGTCGCGACGGGGATGACCGGAGACGTGGACCAGAGCGTCGCGGTCGGTGATGATCTCGACGCCCTGCAGGACCAGATTGTTGACGATCGAGCCGACCGCCTTCTCGTTGCCCGGGATGGTGCGTGAGGAGAAGATGACGCTGTCGCCGCGGTTGAGCGTGATCTCGGGATGGTCGTCATTGGCGATGCGCGCCAGCGCGGCGCGCGGCTCGCCCTGGCTGCCGGTGCAGAGCGCCAGCACCTTGTCCTGCGGAAGGTGGCCGTAGATGTCGGGCGAGCGGAAATTCTGCACGCCGTCGAGATAGCCGGTCTCGCGCGCGACCTGAACCACGCGCTCCATGGCGCGGCCGACCACGACGACTTCGCGGTCGGAAGCTTTCGCAGCGGCGGCCACCGCCTTGATGCGGGCGACGTTGGAGGCGAAGGTCGTGACGGCGACGCGGCCCTTGGCCGCCTTCACGAGGTCGATGATGGTCTGGGCGACGTCCGCTTCCGAAGGCGAGCGGCCGTCGCGCACCGCGTTGGTGGAATCGCCGATCAGGGCGATCAGGCCCTCATCGCCCAGTTCGCGCAGCCGCTTCTCGTCGGTCGGACGTCCGAGGGTCGGCGTCGGGTCGATCTTCCAGTCGCCGGTGTGCAGCACCGTGCCGGCCGAGGTGTGGATCGCCAGCGCGTGTGCCTCGGGAATGGAGTGCGCGACGGGGATGAACTCGACGTTGAACGGGCCGACATCGACGCGGCCGCCCGACGGCACCACCGTCACCGGGATCTTCGGCGCGTTGCGCTCGGCGGCGCATTTGGCCTCGAACAAAGCGGCACTGAACTGCGTCGCATAGATCGGGCATTTCAGCTTGGGCCAGAGGTCGATGATGGCGCCGAAATGGTCCTCATGGGCGTGGGTCAGCACCAGCCCCATCAGGTTCTTGCGTTCCTTCTCCAGGAAGCTGATGTCGGGCATGATCAGGTCGATGCCCGGCAGATGCTCCTCGTCGCCGAAGGAGACGCCGAGATCGACCGCGAGCCAGGCCCGCTGCTGGCGGCTGCCGAGGCCGTAGATCGACAGGTTCATGCCGATCTCGCCGACGCCGCCAAGCGGCGCAAATACCAGTTCCTCGGGCTTCGCCATCACGCAGCTCCCACGGAGGCGACCGGGCCGAAGAACACCTCGCCCGCGGCGACCGGTACGCGGCGGCCCTCCGCGGTACGGACGATCAGGCAGCCGGTGTCGTCGATGGTGTCAAAAATGCCTTCCAGCGTCGTCGTTCCCGTGTGGATCGCGACCTTCTCCCCGAGACCGGCGGCGCGCTCCAGCCACAGCCTGCGGATCTCGGCGAAGCCGCGGCCATTGTCCCAGATGCCGCGGAACTCGACCCAGGCGTCGGAGAGCGCCGAGAACAGCTCCTCCGCGCTGATTTGGACGCCGAGCGCAGCCAGGGACACCGCAGGCGTCGGCGTACCCTCAGGCGCGGCGACGACATTGGTACCCATGCCCGCCACCACAGCGAGGCGATCGCCGATGGCCTCGGCTTCGAGCGCTATGCCGACCAGCTTCTTGCCACCGGCGAGCACGTCATTCGGCCATTTCAGGGCGTAGCGGGGGCGGCCCTCGCCGAGCCGCAGCGCGGCCTCGAGGCTGACCTTTTCCAGCGCCGCCTCTTCGGCGAGCCCCGCGGCAAAGCCGAGCGTGGCGGCGACGGCAGGGGCGACGTCCATGACTTCGAGGATGCTGGCGGCGAGATTGCCGCGCGGCGCGATCCAGGCGCGCTGGCGGCGGCCGCGGCCGGCGGTCTGTTCCGACGTGACGAACCAGATCGGGCCACGCTCGCCGGCCCTCGCCCGCTCGATCGCCTCGGTATTGGTCGAGCCGATCCGTTCGAACGCCGCGAGCTTGTAGCCCGCGGCCGATGCGCGAGGACCGAGCGCGAAAGCCATCCTAGAACAGCGACTTTGCGGCGGCGGACGCGACGCTCACCACCGGACCTGCGAACAGCGCAAACAGGATGTTGAACAGGCCGAACACCGCCAGCACCGTCTTCACCTCGACGCGCACCGGATCGACCTGCCCGGCCGGCTCGTCGAAATACATCGTCTTGACGATGGCGAGGTAGTAGTAGGCTCCGACCACACTGGTCAGCACGCCGACGACGGCGAGCGTGAACAAATTCGCCTTGATGGCGGCGACGAAGACATACCACTTGGCGAAGAAGCCGGCGAGCGGCGGGATGCCGGCGAGCGAGAACAGCAGCATCGCGAACATGAAGGCAAGCAGCGGATTGGTGCGCGACAGACCAGCGAAATCGCTGATCTGCTCGACGGCCTGGCCGTTGCGGCGCATGGCGAGGATGATCGAGAACGAGCCCAGCGTCATCGCGACATAGATCACGATGTACATCAAGACGCCCTGCGCGCCCTCGACCGTGCCCGAGGCAAGGCCGACCAAAGCAAAACCCATGTGGCCGATCGAGGAGTACGCCATCAGGCGCTTGATGTTGCTCTGGCCGATCGCGGCGAACGAACCCAGCGCCATCGAGGCGATCGCCACGAACACCAGGATCTGCTGCCACTGCGAGACGATGCCCGGGAATGCGGTCAGTGTGACGCGGGTGAAAACCGCGAGCGCGGCCACCTTCGGCGCCGAGGCGAAGAAGGCGGTGACCGGGGTCGGCGCGCCCTCATAGACATCAGGCGTCCACATGTGGAACGGCACGGCCGAGACCTTGAAGCAGAGGCCGACGAGCAGGAAGACGAGGCCGAACACGAGGCCGACATTCGAGACCGTCGCCGCCGCAGCGATGCCGGTGAAGCTGACAGTTCCGGTAAAGCCGTAAATGAGCGAGGAGCCGTAGAGCAGCATGCCCGACGACAGCGCGCCGAGCACGAAGTACTTCAGACCGGCTTCGGTCGACTTGGCGTTGTCGCGGTTGGAGGCCGCCACGACGTAGAGCGCAAGCGACATCAGTTCGAGGCCGAGATAGAGCGAGATCAGGTCGCCGGCCGAGATCAGCACCATCATGCCGAGGGTCGAGAGCAGCACCAGGATGGCGTATTCGAAGATGCGGCGCGAGGGGTCGGACAGGAACTCGGTCGACAGCACCAGCGTCACCGCCGAGCCGATCAGGGCCAGGATCTTCATGAAGCGGGCGAAGTCGTCGACGATGAAGCTGCCGCCGAAGGTCACATGCTTGCCCGCGGGCAGCATGTATTCGAGCATGCCGACCACCCCCAAGAGCACGACCGCCAGCGAGGTGATTGCGCCGGTCGTCCCCTGCCCGCGATAGGCTCCCAGCATCAGGAGCGCCATGGCGCCGACCGCGAGCACGATCTCGGGCAGCACCGGCGCCAGTTGATAACCTGCAGTCTCAAAGCTCATGGCGATATCCTGACCTGCCCGATCACTGGAGCAGTGCGGCGGCCTTCACGGCCGTCACAGCGGTGTTGTAGTTGTTGACGAGTTGCTGGACCGAGGCGGCCGACATGTCGAGCACCGGCTTCGGGTAGACGCCGAACAGGATCGTCAGCGCGATCATCGGGAACAGCGTCAGGCACTCGCGGAAAGTGAGATCCTTCATGCTCGCGAGCTGCGGCTTGACCAGCGCTCCGAACACGACCTTGCGGTAGAGCCACAGCGCGTAGCACGCCGACAGGATCACGCCGAAGCTGGCGAAGAACGCCGTCGGGATCGAAACCTTGAAGGTGCCGAGCAGCGTCATGAACTCGCCGACGAAGCCGCTCGTGCCGGGCAGACCGACATTGGCCATGGTGAAGACCATGAATGTCATCGCGTAGAGCGGCATCCGGTTGACGAGGCCGCCATAGGCCGCGATCTCGCGGGTGTGCAGACGGTCGTAGACGACGCCGACGCAGAGGAACAGCGCGCCGGAGACGATGCCGTGCGAGATCATCTGGAACACGCCGCCGGCGACGCCCTGCATGGTGCCCGCGAAGATGCCCATGGTGACGAAGCCCATATGCGCCACCGACGAGTAGGCAATCAGTTTCTTCATGTCCTCCTGCATCAAGGCAACCAGCGAGGTGTAGATGATGGCGATGGCCGAGAGCGTGAAGACCAGCGGCGCGAAGTCGTGCGAGGCTAGCGGGAACATCGGCAGCGAGAAGCGCAGGAAGCCGTAGCCGCCCATCTTCAGCAGAATCGCGGCGAGGACCACCGAGCCCGCCGTCGGCGCCTCGACATGCGCGTCGGGAAGCCAGGTGTGTACCGGCCACATCGGCATCTTCACCGCGAAGGAGGCGAAGAAGGCGAGCCAGGCCCAGGTCTGCAGGGACCGCGGCACGGCGGTGTGCATCAGGGTCGGGATATCGGTGGTGCCGCCGTTCCAGTACAGCGCCATGATGGCGAGCAGCATCAGGACCGAGCCGAGCAGCGTGTAGAGGAAGAACTTGAATGACGCGTAGACCCGGCGCGGACCGCCCCAGACGCCGATGATCAGGAACATCGGGATCAGGCCGCCCTCGAAGAACAGATAGAACAGCACGAGATCGAGCGCGGAGAAGGTGCCGATCATCAGCGTTTCCAGGATCAGGAACGCCATCATGTATTCGCGGACGCGGTTGGTGATCGCCTTCCAGCTCGCGATGATGCAGAACGGCATCACCGCGGTGGTGAGGATCACCAGCGGCAGCGAGATGCCGTCGACGCCCATGTGGTAGGTGATGCCTGTGGCGAGCCAGTTCGCCTTCTCGACGAACTGGAAGTCGGGATTCGACGGGTCGAAGCGCATGACCAGGATCACCGACACCGCGAAGGTGATCAGCGTGGTCCAGAGCGCGATCCAGCGCGAGTTGCGCTTGGCCGCCTCGTCATCGCCGCGGCTGAGATAGACGATCAGCGCGCCGACCAGCGGCAGGAACGTCGTGACCGAAAGAATGGGCCAGGTTGTCATTTACTGGCCTCCAAAGCCGAACATGAACCAGGTGATCAGGCCGGCGGCGCCGATCAGCATGGCGAACGCGTAGTGATAGAGATAGCCGGTCTGGATCTTCACGACGTTGCGGGTGACGTCCAGGACCCGGGCCGAAACGCCGTCGGGACCGAGGCCGTCGATGATGAAGCCGTCGCCCTTCTTCCAGAGCTGGTAACCGATCCACTTCGCCGGACGGACGAAGATGATGTCGTAGAGCTCGTCGAAGTACCATTTGTTGAGCAGGAACTGGTACAGCATCGGCTGCGTGTTCGCGAGCTCGACCGGCAGGTAGGGCCGGCGGATATAGAACAAGTACGACACCAGGAAGCCCAGCACCATCATCACGGTCGGCAGCAACGCGATGGCCTGCGGGATGTGGTGCATCTCCTCGATGATGTGCGGATTCATCTTCACGGACTCGCGGAAGAACTCCTCGATGCCGTGACCGGCGAACAGCTCCTTGAACGGCAGGCCCGCGACGAACGAGCCGACCGCGAGCACGCCGATCGGGATCAGCATCCAGATCGGAGCCTCATGCGCGGCCTCATAGTGATGCTCGTCATGCGGCTCTCCGTGGAAGGTCTTGAAGATCAGGCGCCAGGAGTAGAACGAGGTCAGGCCGGCCGCGACGACCGTCATCAGGAAGCCGTACACTCCGAACGGATTATGCGAGGCGTAGGCCGCTTCGATGATCGCGTCCTTGGAGAAATAGCCCGCGGTAAGCGGGAAGCCGGTCAGCGCCAGCGTGCCGACCACCATCACCGCATAGGTGTAGGGGATCTTCTTCCAGAGGCCGCCCATGTTGCGGATGTCCTGCTCGTGGTGCATCGCGTAGATCACCGAGCCGGAACCCAGGAACAGCAGCGCCTTGAAGAAGGCGTGCGTGAACAGATGGAACATGCCGACCGAGTAGGCCCCTGCTCCCATCGCCACGAACATGTAGCCGAGCTGCGAGCAGGTCGAATAGGCGACGATGCGCTTGATGTCGTTCTGGACGAGGCCGATGGTCGCGGCGAAGAACGCCGTGGTGGCGCCGAAGAACATCACGACGGCCTGCGCGTTCGGGGCGAGTTCGAACAGCGGCGACAGGCGCGCCACCATGAACACGCCGGCGGTGACCATGGTCGCGGCGTGGATCAGCGCGGAGACCGGGGTCGGGCCTTCCATCGCGTCCGGCAACCAGGTGTGCAGCAGGAACTGTGCCGACTTGCCCATCGCACCCATGAACAGGAGGAGACAGGTCAGCGTCAGCGCGTCGGCATGCCAGCCGAGGAAGTTGATGGTCTTGCCGGTTAGGCCAGGCGCGGCATGGAAGATGGTCTCGAAATCGGTCGAGCCGGCCAGCATGAAGACCGCGAAGATGCCGAGCGCGAAACCGAAGTCGCCGACACGGTTGACGACGAAGGCCTTGATTGCGGCGGCGTTCGCCGACGGCTTCTGGTACCAGAATCCGATCAGCAGATAGCTGGCCAGACCCACACCTTCCCAGCCGAAGAACAACTGCACGAGGTTGTCCGCCGTCACCAGCATCAGCATGGCGAAGGTGAACAGCGAGAGATAGCCGAAGAAGCGCGGCCGGTTCGGATCCTCGTCCATGTAGCCGATGGAATAGAGGTGCACGAGCGAGGAGACGGTGGTCACCACCACCAGCATCACGGCCGTGAGCGTGTCGACGCGCAGCGTCCACCAGACCTGGAGGTCGCCCGAGAAGATCCAGGGCAGCATCTGGATCCTGTAGTCGTGGTGCATGAAGCCGACATCGACCAGCGTCATCCAGGACAGCGCCGCCGAGACGAACAGCAAAGCCGTCGTGATCAGCTCGGCGCCGCGCGAGCCCGCCGCGGCGGGCTCGGTCGGGCCATGGCCGTGATCGTCGTGGCCATGGTCGTCATGCCCATGAGAGTCGTGGGCCGCCGACGCGTGGGCATCGCCATGGCCATGGTCGCCGTGATGATCGAGCTCGTCGCCCGAGGGGTTGCGGGCATGCGCGCCGAATAGCGCGATCAGGCCGGCCAGAACGGCGCCCAGCAGAGGCAGAAAGACAATTGCCTGAACCATGACTTACTCTTTCCGCATGATCTGGTCGGAAAACCGGTGTCCACTTTTCCGGATCATGCGATCAGCCCTTCATCAGATTGACGTCCTCAACCGCGATCGAGCCGCGGTTGCGGAAATAGACCACCAGGATGGCGAGACCGATCGCGGCTTCAGCGGCTGCGACGGTCAGCACCAAAAGCGCGAAGACCTGGCCGACGATGTCGCCGAGGAAGGTCGAGAACGCCACGAGGTTGATGTTGACCGCGAGCAGGATAAGCTCGATCGACATCAGGATGACGATGATGTTCTTGCGGTTCAGGAAGATGCCGAGGATCCCCAGCGTGAACAGGATCGCGCCGACCGCCAGATAGTGCCCGAGCCCGATCGTCATTTCACCCACTCCGCCGCATCGGCGTCCGAGAGCCCCTGCCCCGGCGCCACCTTGCGCATCGCCATCGCCATCTCGGGCGTGCGCGCGTTCTGAACGTTGATGTCCTGCCGCTTGACGCTCGCCTTGTGGCGCAGCGTCAGCACGATGGCGCCGATCATGGCGACCAGCAGCACCATGCCAGAGAGCTGGAAGTAGTGGATGTACTTCGTATAGAGCACGAGCCCGAGCGCCTCGGTATTGGAGACGTTCGCCGGGATCGCCGCCGTGATCGTCTTGGCGACGCCGGGGTTGATGACCCAGAAGCCGACGGTGAGCAGCAGCTCGAACAGGAAGATGCCGCCGATCACGAGGCCAACCGGCAGATACTCGATGAAGCCCTCGCGCAGCTCGAGGAAATCGACGTCGAGCATCATGATCACGAACAGGAACAGCACAGCGACCGCGCCGACATAGACGACGATCAGCATCATGCCGAGGAATTCGGCGCCCATCAGCACGAACAGGCCGGATGCGTTGACGAAGGCCAGGATCAGGTACAGCACGGAGTGCACGGGATTGCGCGAGACAATCACCATCACCGCCGAGGCGACACAGACGCCGGCGAAGAGATAGAAGAAGAGCGCGGGAAGGATCATGCCCTCACCTCACCGGTACGGCGCGTCGAGCTCGATCGCTTTCGCGATCTCGCGTTCCCAGCGATCGCCGTTGGCGAGCAGCTTGGCCTTGTCATAGAACAGTTCCTCGCGGGTCTCGGTCGCGAACTCGAAGTTCGGACCTTCGACGATGGCGTCGACCGGACAGGCCTCCTGGCAGAGGCCGCAATAGATGCACTTCACCATGTCGATGTCGTAGCGCACGGTGCGGCGAGTGCCGTCGTTGCGGCGCGGGCCGGCCTCGATGGTGATGGCCTGCGCCGGGCAGACCGCTTCGCAGAGCTTGCAGGCGATGCAGCGTTCCTCGCCGTTCGGATAGCGGCGCAGCGCATGCTCGCCGCGGAAGCGCGGCGAGATCGGGCCCTTCTCGAACGGATAGTTCAGCGTCGGCTTCGGCTGGAAGAAATAGCGCATGGCGAGGAAGAACGCCGAGACGAATTCCGACAGCAGAAGCGAGCGAGCAGTGGCGTTGATGTTGATACCCATGACGGCCCTCACTTCGGCGCGATGCCGGCGAAATGCAGCACGCCGGCCACCACGATCACCATCACCAGCGACAGCGGCAGGAACACCTTCCAGCCGAGGCGCATCAGTTGATCGTAGCGGTAGCGCGGCACGATCGCCTTTGCCATCGCGAACAGGAAGAACATGAAGAACAGTTTCAGCGAGAACCAGATGATCCCCGGCACCCAGTTGAAGGGCGGCAGGTCGACCGGCGGCAGCCAGCCTCCGAGGAACAGGATCGTCGCCAGCGCGCACATCGTGACGATCGCGACATACTCGCCGAGCATGAACAGGAGGTACGGCGTCGAGCCGTACTCGACCATGAAGCCGGCGACGAGCTCGGATTCAGCTTCCACGAGGTCGAACGGAGGGCGGTTGGTTTCCGCCAGCGCCGAGACGTAGAACACCACGAACATCGGGAACAGCGGCCAGACATACCAGTTCAGGATGGTCAGCTGCGGCAGCCCGATCAGGCTGGCAAGGCCGCGCGCGTGCTGGGCTTCGACCACGGCCGAGAGATTCAGCGTGCCGGCACAGAGCAGCACGGTGATGATGACGAAGCCGATCGAGACTTCATAGGACACCATCTGCGCCGCCGAGCGCAGCGCGGCGAGGAACGGGTATTTCGAGTTCGACGACCAGCCGGCCATGATGATGCCGTAGATCGACAGCGACGAGATCGCGAAGATGAAGAGAACGCCGACATTGATGTCGGCGATCACCCAGCCGAGATTGGTCGGGATCACCGCCCAGGCCGCGAGCGCCAGCACGCACGACACCAGCGGGGCCAGCAGGAACACGCCCTTGTTGGCGCCGGCCGGGATGATCGGCTCCTTCAGCACGAACTTGAGCAGGTCCGCGAAGGATTGCAGCAGCCCCCAGGGGCCGACCACGTTCGGGCCGCGCCGGATCTGCACCGCCGCCCAGATCTTGCGGTCGGCGAGCAGGATGTAGGCGATCGCGACCAGGAGGACGACGAGCACGAGGACGCTCTGCGCGACCATGATGATCAGCGGCCAGAGGAACCCGGTCCAGAATGCGCTTTCGAAAAATTCCATCAGATCACGCTCACTCCGCTGCGGTCAGCATATGCCCGGAGGCGAGGCGCGAGCATTCCGCCATCACGGCGGAGGCACGCGCGATTGGGTTGGTCAGGTAGAAGTCCTCGACCAGCGGCTTGAACGGCGCCTTTTCCGGCGAGCCGCCCTTCCCTGCCAGCTTCTTGATCTGGTCGGCCGAGCCGGCCTCGATCTGATCGAGACGGATCAGGTGCGGCACCGCCTTGAACACCGCCTGACGCAGGGCCGCAAGCGAGTCGTAGCCCAGCTTCTTGCCGAGCGCTTCCGACAGCGCGCGAATGATCGCCCAGTCCTCGCGGGCCTCTCCCGGCGGGAACGCGGCGCGGCCGGTCATCTGCACGCGGCCTTCGGTGTTGACGTAGATCGCCGACTTCTCGGTATAGGCCGCCGCAGGCAGGATGACGTCGGCGCGGTGTGCGCCGCGGTCGCCATGGGTGCCGATATAGACGACGAAGGTGCCGTCAGGCGCGTTGATCTCGTCGGCGCCGAGCAGGAACAGCAAGTCCAGCGTGCCGAACGTGGTCATCTGCGCAGCGTTCAGCCCGCCGCCGGTTGCGGAGAAGCCGATATCGAGCGCGCCGACGCGCGAGGCGGTCTCGTGCAGCACGCCAAAGCCGTTCCAGCCGTCCTTGACCGCCCCGACGTCGAGCGCGAGCTTGGCAGCGGCCGCGAGAACGGCCGCGCCGTCGTGGCGCGAGGCCGCGCCCCCGCCGACCAGGATGATGGGGTTCTTGGCGTTCTTCAGCACGTCCATGAAGGAGTGCCTGCCGGCCGCCAGCTCACCGAGCGTCTCGGTGCCCGCACCGAGGTGATCGTAGTCGTAGGTCAGATCTGGCTTGGCGCCGATCACGCCGACCTTGAAACCGCCGGCGCGCCAGCGCTTGCGGATGCGGGCGTTGAACACGGCCGCCTCCTTCCGCGGATTGGCACCGATGATGAGCAGCGCATCCGCCTGCTCCACGCCTGCCAGCGTCGGGTTGAAAATGTAGGAGCCGCGGCCGAGCGCGGGATCGAAGGCGTCGCCGCCCTGCACCGCCAGATTGGCCGAGCCGTATTTGGCGAGCAGGTCCTTCAGCGCGAACATCTCCTCGACGCCGGCGAGATCGCCCGCGATCGCGCCGATGCGCTTGCCGTCGGTGCGCGCCGCCTTGGCCGCGATCGCAGCAAAGGCCTCGCTCCAGCTCGCCGCGCGCAGCTTGCCGGCCTCCCGGATATAGGGCCGGTCGAGGCGCTGGGTGCGCAGGCCGTCGACGACGTGGCGGGTCTTGTCGGAGATCCACTCCTCGTTCACCGCCTCGTTGATGCGCGGCAGAATGCGCATCACCTCGCGGCCGCGGGTGTCGACGCGGATCGCAGATCCAACGCCGTCCATGACGTCGATCGACTGGGTCTTGCCGAGCTCCCACGGGCGCGCCGCAAAGGCATAAGGCTTCGAGGTCAACGCGCCGACCGGGCAGATGTCGACGAGATTGCCCTGCAATTCAGACGTCAGCGCGTGCTCGAGATAGGTCGTGATCTCCATGTCCTCGCCGCGACCGGTCGCACCCATCTCAGGGGCGCCCGCCACTTCCGCCGAGAAGCGGACACAGCGCGTGCACTGGATGCAGCGGTTCATCGAGGTCTTGACCAGCGCGCCGAGATATTTGTCCTCCACCGCGCGCTTGTTCTCGGCGAAACGGCTGGTGTCGACACCGTAGCCCATCGCCTGGTCCTGCAGGTCGCACTCGCCGCCCTGGTCGCAGATCGGGCAGTCCAGGGGATGGTTGATCAGAAGGAATTCCATCACGCCTTCGCGCGCCTTCTTCACCATCGGCGATCGTGTCGAGATTTCCGGCGGTTCGCCCTTGGGACCCGGACGGCAATCGCGCACGCCCCAGGCGCAGCTCGCGACCGGCTTCGGGCCGCCCTTCACCTCGACGAGGCACATCCGGCAATTGCCGGCGATCGACAGCCGCTCGTGATAGCAGAAGCGCGGAATCTCGGCGCCGGCCGCTTCGCACGCCTGCAACAGCGTGTACTCGGCGGGGACATCGATCTCTTTGCCGTCGATGATGAGCTTGGTCATTCTTCTTACTCCGCCGCGACCATGTTCACGGGATCGCGGACGCCGATATCGTCAATGTCAGCTCTATGCGAATACTCGTCGATGCGCGCCTCGATCTCGTGACGGAAATGCGCGATCAAACCCTGGATCGGCCAGGCCGCCGCGTCGCCGAGCGCGCAGATGGTGTGGCCTTCGACCTGCTTCGTCACCTCGAGCAGCATGTCGATCTCGCGCTTGTGGGCGCGGCCTTCGGCCATGCGGGTCAACACGCGCCACATCCAGCCCGTGCCCTCGCGGCACGGCGTGCACTGGCCGCAGCTCTCATGCTTGTAGAAATAGGAGATGCGGGCGATGGCGCGGATCAGATCGGTCGACTTGTCCATCACGATGACGGCCGCAGTGCCGAGGCCGGAGCGCAGCTTGCTCAAGGAGTCGAAATCCATCGGCGTGTCGATGATCTGCTCGGCCGGCACCATGCGCACCGACGATCCGCCGGGGATCACGGCCTTGAGGTTGTCCCAGCCGCCACGGATGCCGCCGCAATGCTTGTCGATCAGCTCACGGAACGGAATGCCCATGGCCTCTTCGACGTTGCAGGGCCGCTCGACATGGCCGGAGATACAGAACAGCTTGGTGCCGACATTGTTCGGACGGCCGATGCCGGCGAACCAGGCCGCGCCGCGGCGCAGGATGTCCGGCGCAACCGCGATGGACTCGACGTTGTTCACGGTGGTCGGGCAACCGAACAGGCCGACATTGGCCGGGAACGGCGGCTTCAGCCGCGGCTGGCCCTTCTTGCCTTCGAGGCTTTCGAGCAGCGCGGTTTCCTCACCGCAGATGTAGGCGCCGGCGCCGTGGGCGACGTAGATGTCGAACGGCCAGCCGTTGACGTTGTCCTTGCCGACCAGCTTGGCCTCGTAGGCCTGGTCGATCGCGGCCTGGAGATGCTCGCGCTCGCGGATGAATTCGCCTCGGACATAGATGTAACAGGCATGCGCATTCATCGCGCAGCTCGCGATCAGGCAGCCTTCGATCAGGAGATGCGGATCGTGCCGCATGATCTCGCGATCCTTGCAGGTGCCGGGCTCGGACTCGTCGGCGTTGACGACGAGATAGCTCGGCCGGCCGTCGGTCGATTCCTTCGGCATGAACGACCATTTCAGGCCGGTCGGGAAGCCGGCGCCGCCGCGGCCGCGCAGGCCGGAGGCCTTCATCTCGTTGATGATCCAGTCGCGGCCCTTGTCGATGATGTTCTTGGTGCCGTCCCAGGCGCCGCGGCGCCGCGCACCCTCGAGCCCCCAATCGTGGAGGCCGTAGAGGTTCTTGAAGATGCGGTCCTTGTCCTCGAGCATATCAGTGCTTTCCGATCAACGAATGGACTGCTTGTAGGCAAGTCCGGCGGCGCAGACAGCGAAGAACAGCGCCCAGAGCAAACTGGTCTCCTGCGACGCGTTCATGAAGAAACGCTGCAGCAGGAACATGAAGGCAGCCGCGATCGCGGCGTGCATGGCGACAAAGCCCCATCTCTTCACGGCCGCGGTCCCTCCCATTGCGATGAGATCACGCATCAGGTGATCTCCTTCAACGTTGTCGGCCCGGTGATCGGCGCCGAGAACTGGCGGCCGTTCTGCGGACCGGGTTTGGGCGGATTGCCCGAAGCGAAACCGTCGAGCACCTTGCCGAAGCTCTCCTTGGTCAGGTCCTCATAGGTGTCCTTGCCGATCAGCACCATCGGCGCATTCACGCAGGCGCCCAGGCACTCGACCTCTTCCCAGCTGAAATTGCCGTCCTTGGAGAGATGGAAGGGCTCGTGATGGATGCGGTGCTCGCAGACGTGGATCAGATCCTCGGCGCCGCGCAGCCGGCACGGCGTGGTGCCGCAGACCTGGACGTGGGCTTTCTTGCCCACGGGCGCGAGCTGGAACATGGTGTAGAAGGTCGCCACTTCCAGCACGCGGATATAGGGCATGTCGAGCATGTCGGCGATGACGCGGATCGCGGCTTCCGAGACCCAGCCGTCGTGCTGCTCCTGCGCGCGCCAGAGGATGGCGATCACGGCGGAGGCCTGGCGGCCGGCCGGATATTTCGCGATCTGCTGCTTGGCGAACGCGAGGTTCTCCTCCGTGAACGCGAAGCTCGCGGGCTGGACTTCCTTCGGTGCTAATCGGCGAACGGACATCTCTTCAATCTCTCACTGCATGCGGCGCGCTGTTTTCGCATTCAGGGCTTCGATCCTGTCCTGCCAAAATGCGCTTGCGGTGCCGAAAACGTTGTAGCCGACGTGGGTCGAGACCTTGATGCGGTCTAGGATCGACAGCTCGGTCACGGTCTCCATTCGGTTGCTGCGCGGATCGAACACGATCAGCTTCAGCGGGGTCTGCTCGAGGATGAAGCGCGACACCGCATGAGAGCGGTCGCTGCCGTGCTCCTCGCACATGATGACGCTGTCGGCCTGGAGCAGCCGGGCGCCGCCCTTGATCGCCTCGATCTCGACGCCCTCGACGTCGAGCTTGATCAGGTACTTGCCGGTGGCCGCGACCTTGCCGTCCTCGATCAGATTGTCGAGCGAGATGACCGGCACGTCCTCACCGCCGGCCGACGGATCGCCGGCGATGCTGAAGGCTTCGTGCTTGGTGCCCGACAGCCGCGCCGTGCCGCGGGTGGCGCCGATCGCACATTTCATGGTCTCGAAGCGGCCGCCGTTGACACGGGCGTTGTTGGCGAGCTTCGGGTAGTTCTGCCCCGACGGCTCGATTGCGATGGCCTTGTGCGAACCGAACGGCTCGCTCGAGACCAGCACGGACCAGTAGCCGTAATTGGCGCCGCAATCGAGCAAGGTGTAGTCGACGTCGATGGAGTCGGCGAACAAGAGTTCGAGTTCGTCCTCGTAATTATAGGAGCGGTTGAGCAGCTTGCTCCAATAGCCGTCGCCATAGGGGAATTCGAACACGGCGTCGGGATTGAGCCTGATCGCGATGTTGCGCTCGGGCAGCGTCTTCCGCAGCAGATTGGCGCAGGCGATGTAGCCCATATGCGAGAAGTGCGAGGAGATCTTGGATCCCGTCATCAGCGCCAAGGCAGCCGTCCGCTCCCACAGGTTGGCCCCTTCAAGGGCCCCCGAGGCGCGGTCGAACTGGATTGGCGCCTGCTGCCCCATCAGCGATCGACCTCTCCGAACACGATGTCGAGCGAGCCGAGGATCGCCGAGACGTCGGCCAGCAGATGGCCGCGGCAGATGTGGTCCATGGCCTGCAGATGCGCAAAGCCCGGCGCGCGGATCTTGCACTTGTAAGGCTTGTTGGTGCCGTCGGAGATCAGGTAGACGCCGAACTCGCCCTTGGGCGCCTCGACCGCGGCGTAGACCTCGCCGGCCGGCACGTGAACGCCTTCGGTGTACAGCTTGAAGTGGTGGATCAGCGCTTCCATCGAGCGCTTCATCTCGCCACGGCGCGGCGGCGCGACCTTGTTGTCTTCGACGACGACGGGGCCCTTGCCGTCAGGCGCGTTCAGCTTCTGGATGCACTGCTTCATGATGCGCACGGACTGGCGCATCTCTTCCATGCGGATCAGATAGCGGTCGTAGCAGTCGCCGTTCTTGCCGATCGGAATGTCGAAATCCATCTCGGCGTAGCACTCGTAGGGCTGCGACTTGCGCAGATCCCAGGCCGCGCCCGAGCCGCGCACCATCACGCCCGAGAAGCCCCACTCCCACGCTTCCTTCAGCGGCACCACGCCGATGTCGACGTTGCGCTGCTTGAAGATGCGGTTGGCGGTGAGGAGCCGGTCGAGGTCGTCCACCACTTTGAGGAACGGATCGCACCAGGCCTCGATGTCGTCGACCAGCTTCTGCGGCAGGTCCTGATGCACGCCGCCGACGCGGAAGTAGGCCGCGTGCATGCGGCTGCCCGAGGCGCGCTCGTAGAACACCATCAGCTTCTCGCGCTCTTCGAAACCCCACAGCGGCGGGGTCAGCGCGCCGACGTCCATCGCCTGCGTGGTGACGTTGAGCAGGTGCGACAGGATGCGGCCGATCTCGCAATAGAGCACGCGGATCAACTGGCCGCGGCGCGGCACCTCGATGCCGAGCAGCTTCTCCGCCGCGAGGCAGAAGGCGTGCTCCTGGTTCATCGGCGCGACGTAGTCGAGGCGATCGAAGTACGGGATCGCCTGGAGATAGGTCTTCTGCTCGATCAGCTTCTCGGTGCCGCGGTGAAGCAGGCCGATATGCGGGTCGACGCGGGCCACGACTTCGCCGTCAAGCTCCAGCACGAGGCGCAGCACACCGTGCGCCGCCGGATGCTGCGGCCCGAAGTTGATGGTGAAATTGCGAAGCTGTTCGGGTTGCTCGTTCATGATCAGACCTTCGGCCCCGCTTTTTCATCTCCCGGAAGGACCGGATAGTCCGCCCCTTCCCATGGCGAGAGGAAATCGAACTTGCGGAATTCCTGGTTGAGCCGGACGGGCTCGTACACCACCCGCTTCTCCTGATCGTCGTAGCGGACCTCGACGAAACCGGTGGTCGGGAAATCCTTGCGCAGCGGATGACCCTCGAAGCCGTAGTCGGTGAGGATGCGGCGCATGTCGGGATGGCCGACGAAGAACACGCCGTAGAGATCGTAGGCCTCGCGCTCGAACCAGTCGGCGCCGGGGAACACATCGATCAGCGACGGCACCTGCGTGGTCTCGTCGGCCTGGGCCTTGAGCCGGATGCGGGTGTTCAGGGTCGGCGACAGGAAGTGATAAATCACGTCGAAGCGCTTTTCGCGCGACGGATAGTCCGCGGCCGTGATGTCGGTGAAGTTGATGAAGCGGCAGTTCGGGTCGTCGCGGAGGTACTTGACCACCTCGACGATCTTGCTTGCCTCGACATCGACCGTGAGCTGGTTGAAGGCCACCGAATGACCGGTGGCGGCGCCCGGAAGCGCGCTAACGATCGTCTGCCCCAGGGCGTCGAGCTTGGCGTCGTCCATGACGTAAAACCTTAGCGTTCGATGGTGCCGGTACGCCGGATCTTCTTCTGCAGCAGCAGCACGCCGTAGAGCAGCGCTTCCGCCGTAGGCGGGCAGCCCGGCACGTAGATGTCGATCGGCACGATGCGGTCGCAGCCGCGCACGACCGAGTAGGAATAGTGATAGTAGCCGCCGCCATTGGCGCAGGAGCCCATCGAGATGACGTAGCGCGGCTCCGGCATCTGGTCGTAGACCTTGCGCAGCGCGGGCGCCATCTTGTTGGTCAGCGTGCCCGCGACGATCATCACGTCGGACTGGCGCGGCGAGGCACGCGGCGCGAAGCCGAAGCGCTCGACGTCGTAGCGCGGCATCGACACCTGCATCATCTCGACCGCGCAGCAGGCGAGACCGAAGGTCATCCACATCAGGGAGCCGGTGCGCGCCCAGGTGATGAGGTCGTCGGTCGCGGCCACGAAGAAGCCCTTGTCGGACAGCTCGGAATTGACCTCGAGGAAGAACGGATCATTGGCGCCGACCGGCTTGCCGGTCGACGGATCCAGGATGCCCTTGGGGGCCGGCGCGAGAACCGGACCCGTGGACGATGCAGGGTTCAATCCCATTCGAGTGCTCCCTTCTTCCATTCATAGGCGAACCCGACCGTCAGCACGGCGAGGAACACCACCATGGACCAGAAGCCGGTCGCGCCAAGCTTGCCGAACGCCACCGCCCAGGGAAACAGGAACGCCACCTCGAGGTCGAAGATGATGAAGAGGATGGCGACCAGGTAGAAGCGCACGTCGAACTTCATGCGCGCGTCGTCGAACGCGTTGAAACCGCACTCATACGCCGACAGCTTTTCCGGGTCCGGCTGTTGGAACGCCACGACGAAGGGCGCGATCAGCAGCACGAGGCCGATCAGGCTCGCTACCCCTATAAAGACGACGAGTGGAAGATAGTTCTGCAGAATGCCGCTCATTGGCGAGCCCTTTTTCCCGCAGCCTCGGGACAGCCACGGATTCGTCCGATTTGGAATTATTCTGAGCCTTAGCGCAGTGCACCAATGGGCGCAAGACACGCTCTTTTTAGGCCCTTTGCCGCCCCCAGAACGGTGAAAATCCCGGAATCACCCCGCGGGTGGTATGGAGCAGATCGCTGGGCCCAGCAAGGGCGCCCGCGTTTTGCAGAACTGCAGGGCCGGCAGCACGTCCGGATTTGCTGCGCGCAGGCTGCGTCAGCTACTGATCGCGTGCCGGCCGTGAAAATTGCCCGGTTTTTTGAGTGCGGCAGCGCACCCAAACCCAGGCGATGACCAGCACGGGGGCCCCCACCGTCAGCCAGGCGACATATTGGCCGGCCGTCCCCCAGAGGAGCGCAGCCAGGAGACCGGTGATGGTCGCACCCGCGAGCATGATAGGTGCAGCAAAGACACGTATCCACAGGCGCGAGCGATCGGACCAGCCATGCATCACGACGGGACCGGGGCTCGTCCGGCGAATGCGTCGGCGCGGGGGGGACGTTCGCTTCCGCCGCCGGGCCAGCCAGAGATAGAGGCCGCTGCCGATCACGACGATGGTAAGCAGGTCGAGTGCGGCCCAGATCACCTTGAGCGGCATGCCGCCGTAATCGCCGAAATGCAGCGGCTGCGAGATCAGCAGGGCCTGGAGATAGAGCGGCAGTGCCCTGCTGTCGGCGACCTCCCCACTTTCGCCGTCCAGCAGGACTGGCTTGAGCAGCCGCGATGTCAGCGCCGAGTCGCCTCGCATGAAGGCGGCAAAATGATGCGAGGACGTGAACGGCGTGCCCGGAAAAGCAATGAACGCGATCTCCATGCCGGGGGCCGCCCCTTTCGCGCGGGAGACGACATCATCGAGCGAGGCCAGATGCACGGGCGGCGGCTTGCCGGCATAGGGTGCGACCATGCTGGCGAGTTCGGTCGCCTTCCACTGGTTCAGCATCAGCTCGGCCCAGGTGTTGACGACGCCGGTCAGTCCGACCACCAGCGCCCAGGCCACCGTCGCCACCCCGATCAGATTGTGCCAATCGAGCCAGCGCACGCGTCGGGACGCATGATCACGGATCGTGGCAAAGCGCAGGCGGCGGGTGAACGGCCAATACAGCACCACGCCAGAGACGATGGCGACGGCGAATAGCAGCCCCATCGCACCGAGAAACAATTTTCCGGCCTGGCCTGCGAACATGTCGGTGTGCAGCTTGAGGACGATCAGCATCGGCCCGACGCCGACCGGCCCGAGCAGTTTTGCCGAGACGGCGTCGAAGGCCCGCACCGTCGCATTGTCGGGAAGCCCGTCAGGCGCATTGTTGGTGAACGCCATCACGATCCCGGGCTCGTCCTTGTCCCAGGAGATATATTGCATCACCCGGCCCGGATCGGCGGCGAGCGCGGCGTCGGCGATGGCTTGCGGCCTCGCGCGCGCCGCGCTCGCATGAGCTTCGGGCTGGGGGGCATAGCCCAGGAGCTCATCGATCTCGTGGTGGAACACCAGCGGCAGGCCGGTGAGGCAGAGCAGCAGCAGGAAGACGGTCGAGATCAGGCTGGTCCAGGTGTGGACCACGGACCAGAGCCTGACCGCGCGCGCCTTCACGAAGCCCTCCCCTCGCCGGCGCTTACCACTTGTAGGAGACGCTGGCGGTGACGCGCCGGCGGTCGCCGTAGAAGCAGGAGGTCGGGAACGAACAGCTCGCGACATAGATCTTGTCGGTCAGGTTGACCACGTTGAGCGCCGTACGCCAGTTCTGCCATTCGTAATGAAGCGCGAGATCGCCGAGCACCACCGCGGGAACCTCGAGGGTGTTGGCCGGGTCGGCCCAGGACGAGCCCACGTAGCGCACGCCGCCGCCGAAACCGAAGCCTTCGAGCGGCCCATCCTTGAAGGTGTAGTCGGCCCAGCCGGAGACCAGGAGCTGAGGCGTATTGGTCGGCGCCTTGCCGACCAACGACGGATCGAGATCCCGGCTGTTGAAGAGATGATAGGCGGTGAAGGCGCCGATCAGCTTGAGTTCCTTGGTGGCATTGGCCACCGCTTCGAGCTCGATACCGCGCGAGGTCACCTCGCCGGTCTGGTTCAGCAGGATCGGCGTACCGGCGGTCGTCGCCACGTTCTGCCGCTTCAGGTCGAACACCGAGGCGGTGAAATAGCCGTCGAACCCCTTCGGCGCGACCTTCACGCCGATTTCGGTCTGCTGCCCGGTCTCCGGCAGGAAGAGCTGGTTGCTGGCGTTGAGACCGATGACCGGATTGTAGCTCGTCGCATAGGAAATATAGGGCGCGATGCCGTTGTCGAAATTGTAGATCAGCCCGGCCCGCCCGCTGAACTTGCTGTCGTCACGGCTGGCCACCGCGGCCCCGGTGTCACGCGCGTCCTGCTTTGTCTCGACCCAGTCGTTGCGGCCGCTCAGCACGAGCGTGAAGTTGCCGAGCTTCATCTGATCCTGAAGGTAGGCGCCTGCCTGCTTCTGCGTGATCTGGAAATTGCGGAACGGAGCGCCCGTGAGCGGAATGTTGAGACCGTAGACGGGATTGAAGACATTGATCGACGGGACGGTGCCGAAATTGAAGTTCTGGTAGTCGTCGATCTGATAGCCCTTCAGGTCCACCCCGAACAGCATTGTGTGCCGCACCGGCCCCGTATTGAAGCGATACTCCAGCTGGTTATCGAGATTGGCCTGGTTCGCCGTGTTCTTCGCGTACCAGTTATAACGGCCCATCGTCGCCGTGTTGATGTTGTCCCAGCCGTTGCCGATGAACCCGCGATAGGTCAGGTCGATGTGCGCGAACCGCGCATTCTGGCGAAACGTCAGGTCGTCGTTGAGATGACGTTCGAACTGGTAGCCGAGCATCTCCTGCTCGCGCGTGAACTTGTCGACATTGGGATCGCCGACGAAGAAGCTGGTCGGGATCTTGCCGAACGGCGCGTTCGTCACCGTGCCCTGGTATGGCAGGAAGTTGATGCCTCTTGTGTCCGTCTTCGAGGCCGATGCGAGAACCGTGAAGGTCGTGTCGGCATCCGGCTTCCACGTGAACGACGGCGCGATGAAGTAGTTGTTGTCGGGTGTGAAGTCGACCTGCGTACCACCGTTCCTGACCTCGCCGACGACGCGGTAGAACAGCTTGCCGTCCTGCGGCTGCGTCGCGATCGGCCCGCCGACATCGAAGCCGATATAGGCATTGCCGAAATTGTTGAAGCCGGTTTCGATGTAGCGGATCGGCTCGGCCGGCGGCATCTTGCTGATGACGTTCACGATGCCGCTCGGGCTCGATCCGCCATAGAGCACGGCAGACGGACCGCGCAGCACCTCGACGCGCTCCATGTTGGAGGGCGGCAGCCGCCAGCTCGCATAGGAGGTGTAGAACAGCTGCATGCCGTCGAGGAACAGTCCGATGTCGTCGGACTTGAAGCCGCGGATCAACCACCAATCGTTGCGCGTGTCCGCGCCAAAAGTGCCGGCGCGCACGCCGGCGGTATAGCGCAGCACCTCGTCGAGCTTGTTCGGCTTCTGGTCGCGGATCTGCTCGGCACCGATCACCGACACCGACTGTGGCGTCTCCATGATCGGCGTGTTGGTCTTGGTGCCGGACGAGCTGCGACCGGCGACGTAGCCGTTCACCGGGCCACGCGGCGTCTCGACGAAGCCGACATTGCGCTGCGGCTGCGGCCTGCTCCTGGCCGCGGTCTGCGCCGACCGCGGCGCGCGACGCTGCGGCGTCGCGGCAGCTCGCCGGCGTGCGTCCGGCGCGGTGACGGTCACCGACGGCAGGTTCGTCGCGCCGCTCTGCGCGGACGTTTGTGCAAGCGATGCCTGCGGCACCAAAATCAAAGCGGATGCGGTCGCCAACACGGCCGACCGCAGCATTCCAAGTCTGTTCACGCGCCACCCCAAACGTATTTTGCATGCGTCATGCCGTCAGTCCCGTGACGGCATGCGCTGCGATGAGGCTTATGGGAGGGTGCGCGAATTCCCTAATTGAAATGTTCTTAGAACGACTCTTAGAGTCGATCTAACGACGATCGCGGCGAGATCAGCGCGAACTCTTCTCACTCTCGAGCATGTCGGCGGCGATCGCCGTGAGCTGATCGACCTGCCCCCAGGACCGCCAAGCCGGGTCACCAAGCCTCGGCGGTCATCGCCATGCTCGCACGCTCTTGCTCATTGGGCCGCCCGCGCGATCCGGGATGACTACGGCCATGCCGGCGCCTGAGACCGGGTCCGGCCCGCCCCATCCGGCGAAACCGCTTGGGCGGGAGATGAAACCATTTCGCGGAACCCGCGAAACCATCCGGAAACAGATGGTCCTTAAGACAAGAGCCATAGACGGCGGCAAAGCCCGTCGGGAGGCTCAGATGAACCACTCAATTCACTCCGCTGATCGTGCGACCCACCTGAAGATCGTGGTGGTGGCGCTGGTGGCCGGCATCATGGTGGCCGGCTTCGGGATCGCAGCCCGCACCAATGCCGATCACACCCAGACCGCCCAGTCCACGCCCGTGATCAAGGCCGGCAAGCCGGTGGTGGTGACGAGCGCCGGGACGTCGGAGATTCGCTGAAACGTCCTCTTCCGGGCTGACCCATGGCCGCCTCCGGGCGGCCATTTTCGTTTTCCAGAGCAATGCTTAGCCGAGATCCACCACGCCAGCGCAACGTCCTTGACTTCACCCAGCCCCGCCTTTAAGTCCCCCCTCGTTCCGCGCGCATCAGCGAACCACGCGGGAGTAGCTCAGTTGGTTAGAGCGCCGGCCTGTCACGCCGGAGGTCGCGGGTTCGAGCCCCGTCTCTCGCGCCATTTTGGCAATCCCCTCAAAGTCTTAGCCTGAAATCCTCGAGGTCTGCCGCGGCTGCGGCGAGCCGTGGACGGCGTTCGGCCGGCGGGAACCCGTGGCATGGTCAACCCGCGCCCGAATCGTCTACGCCTGAAAGCACTTAGAGGGATCCCCACCCCATTCTCGGCTTTTCCAGGGATGCCCCGTCATTGGACCGTCGAGGAGGCCTGCCATGGCGAAGAAGGATCTGGCTAAGAAGGATCTGGCCAAGAAGGATTCGGCAAAGAAGGCAGCCACTCCCGCCACCTTCACCCTCAAGCACCTCGCCGCTGACATCGCGGAGAGTCAGGACCTGTCGAAAAAGCACGCCGAATCTGTCCTCACCGACATGGTCGATTTGATCACCAGGCACCTGAAGAAGGGCGATCGCGTCCGCATCGTCGGCCTCGGCATCCTCCAGGTCCGCAAACGGGCCGCCCGCACCGGCCGCAATCCCGCCACCGGCGAGCCGATCCACATCAAGGCCAGCAAGAAGGTCACCTTCCGCCCGGTCAAGGAACTGAAAGAGGCGATCTGAGGTCAGCGTTCGCCAGGCCTGCTCCGCGCCGTTCCGGCCGCATCGCGGCCCGCTTTTTCTGATATACCGCCCGCTTCCCCTGACCTCGGCGGTTTGACCAGAAATGTCCTCCCTCACCTTCTCGCATACCGTGACCGAGCGCTTCCTGCGCTACGTCACCATCGACACCCAGTCCGATCCGGAATCCCCCAGCTCGCCATCCACCGAGAAGCAGAAGGATCTCGGCCGCGTGCTCGCCGCCGAGCTGAAAGCCATGGGCGTTACGGACGCCCATCTCGACGATTACGGCTATGTCTACGGCACGATCCCGGCCAACACCGACAAGAAGGTGCCGGTGATCTGCTTCTGCTCGCACATGGACACCTCGCCCGACGTCACGGGCAAGGACGTCAAGCCGCAACTGGTGAAGAACTATCGTGGCGGCGACATCACCCTGCCGGGCGACACCAGCCAGGTCATCCGCTTCAATGAGCACCCTGCGCTGAAGAACCAGATCGGCAACGACATCATCACCACCGACGGCACCACGCTGCTCGGTGCCGACAACAAGGCCGGCGTCGCCGAGATCATGGATGCCGCGCATTTCTTCATCAACAACCCCGATGTGAAGCACGGCACCATCAAGATCCTGTTCACGCCGGACGAAGAGATCGGCCGTGGCGTCGACAATGTCGACCTGACGAAGCTGGGCGCCGATTTCGGCTACACCATGGACGGCGAGAGCGCGGGCTGCGTCGAGGACGAGACCTTCTCGGCCGACGGCGCCACCATCACCATCAACGGCGTCAGCGCCCATCCCGGCTACGCCAAGGGCAAGATGGAGCACGCGATCAAGATCGCCGCCGCCATCGTCGAGCGACTGCCGAAGGCAGGCTGCTCGCCGGAGACGACGTCGGGCAAGCAGGGCTTCCTGCATCCGATCGGCATCGAGGGCGCACTGGAGCAGGCAAGCCTGTCCTTCATCGTCCGCGACTTCACCGAGGAAGGGCTGAAGGAGAAAGAGGACCTGCTCGAGGGCATCATCAAGGACGTCATGAAGGACTATCCGCGCTCGACCTACAAGTTCGAGGTGCGCGAGCAGTACCGCAACATGAAGCAGGTGATCGACCGTCACCCGCACGTGCTCGAATACGCCATCGAGGCGATCCGTCGTGCCGGCCTGCGTCCGATGCGCACCGCGATCCGCGGCGGCACCGACGGCTCGCGCCTGTCCTTCATGGGCCTGCCCTGCCCCAACATCTTCGCCGGCGAGCATGCGTTCCACTCGCGGCTGGAATGGGTCAGCCGGCAGGACATGGAGAAAGCCGTGCAGACCATTGTCCATCTGGCGATGATTTGGGAAGAGAAAGCCTGAAGCGCGCGACGAGACTGGAATGAATCATCATCGCGCCTCGATGCAATACATCGCGTCTGGCCGTGCCGGCCTTGCGACAGAAGTCGCAGGCGAAGGCACCGGGGTCGTCTTTCTCCATGCCAATGTGTGCGACCGGCGCATGTGGCGCGCTCAATTCGACGGAATGAGCGCCACGCACAAGGCCATCGCCTATGACCGGCGCGGGTTCGGCCAAACCCGCGTCGAGCCTGAAGACTTTTCCGCCCTCGCCGATCTCGTCGCAGTGCTGGAGGCGACTGCAGGCGGCAGGCCCGTAATCCTCGTCGGCTGTTCTCTCGGCGGGCGCATCGCGCTCGATGCCGCGATCCGCCATCCTTCGCGAGTTCGTGCGCTCGTTCTGATTGCCCCCAATGTCGCGGGTGCACCCGATCCAACCTATCCCGCCGACATCGCGACACTGATGATGCAATGGAAGGAGATCGAGGCATCCGGCGATCTCGATCGGATGAACGCGATGAAGGCACGTCTTTGGCTGGACGGACCGCGGGCCCCCGAAGGCCGCGTTGCCGGCCCGGCTCGCGATCTGCTGCTTGAGATGAACGGCATCGCGCTCCGCTCTCCACCGTTCGGATCGGACATCGACGTCACACCGTTCTTCCACCGGCTCCACGAGATCGCGGTGCCGACCCTCGTGATATGGGGTGACCTCGATTTCCCCTATGTTCAGGACCGCTGTCGCCATCTCGTCGCGGCAGTCTCGGGCGCGGAGGGCCGTGAATTGCCTGATGTGGCCCATCTTCCCAGCCTGGAGCGCCCGGCGGAGATCACTGCCCTCGTTACCGAGTTCGTTCAGCGGCATGCGGGGGTGGACCGATAGGTCCTCGCCCCCGACAAGCTTACGGCACCGGCATCGCGCGCGGGCTGCGATGGAAACGGTTGGAGCTCGCCATCCAGTTCGGCAGCGGCTCTCCATCGCGGTGGCGCCCGCCGGCGACAGCCGCCGCCCAAGCGACCGCGGCGCCGATCAGGGTCGCGGCTGCAACCGAGAAGGCAACGATGATCGAGTTGCGCCGCGCGCGGTTGATGGCCGTCCGGGAGTCTGCGATCAGCGCATCGACGCGCCGCTCGGCGTCGGGAGCGGCCAGCCCCGTCACCGCGGCGACCTGCTGCACGAGGTAGGTCCGGTCATCGGCGCTGACGCCGCTGTGGCTGGATGACGTCATGAGGACGCGCCCCGCTTCGGCGCGGGCTTCCCTCAGATCCGTGTTGGGCGCGCGGCGCGGCGCGCGGAACAGCTTGTCGAGCTCATAGCTCAACAGAGGCTCGGCTGCGGACGTATTGCTCGCCGAGCTGCGCACCGGCGAACGGTCGATCGCAGCAGCGCCAAGAAGCGCCAGCAGAGCCGCACCAGCCAGCACGGCCAGCGCCCACGACGTCAGTCCATGCAGCCCGTCGCGCCGCTCGCCATCGTCCTCGACCGTTGCCAGGGCAGGCGCCGGTCGCGCCGTCCGTCCGGCGATGTAGCCGCCGACGCCGAAGCTGATGATCGCCTGGATGATCAGATAGAGCCCGGAGAGCAGCGCCAGCGCCGCCGAGGCATCGCGCCATGTCGGCGAGGCCGAACTGACACCGAGGCCGACCGCAACACCAAAGCCGACCAGGATGAAGGACATTGCGCCCGCGGCGAGAGCGCCTGCGAGCACCGAACTCCACTGGATGGTCCGGCGGTCGTCGACAGCCGCACCGCCTTCCATCCTGTTATCCCGTGCGAGGGTTTCCATTTGCCGTCCTCTCAGCGCAGGCCGAAGAACGACAGGATCGCCATGATCACGACGATCAAGCCGATGAGATAAATCAATCCGTCCATAGTCCCATCCTCCTTTTTATGGTCGCTAATCGGGAGGAAGGAATAACGTTCCTAATCCGGTGTCAGTTGCGGAACGAACCGGCAAGGCGGGCATTACCTGTCCAAGTCCCAAGGATGAAGATTGTGAACACAAAGGCCTCAGCCGGTCAGGGCTGGGGCCTTTCCGCGTTTGGAGCGCCTGATCTCTTCCTCGCTTGTCCTATGTTAACGACGCCGGCCCCGGGATCATCAAAGATGCGATCGGGGCGGAACCTTCTGGATCGGGAGCGGCGCGTGGACCGCAGAACGGCGTGCCTGCATCAGGCGGATGCATTCCGGGAGAAGGCCCTCGCCGATCCCGAACACCACGATCAGTGGATCGATGAAGCCATCAAATGGCTGGAGCGGGCGATGGAAGCGGGTCGTCGTGCCGCCATCACCGTGGAAGCCTACGATGGCAACCACGTCCAAGACCCGACCGTCCCGGCCGACATCGAAGCCACTGCCCCGCGCCGACGCGTCATCGCGCGCCAGTGAAGAGGCAGCCGCGACGCAGTGCTGCGGCAATTGTTCCATGGACGTAACAATGTTGCGGGTCGACACTGTTCCCGTCGCCATGCTAGGCCGGGCACAGACCGTAACCAGAGTGACGTCGTGCTCGCGAACCGGCAGCCTTGCAGAACTTCCCGTCCGCGCCATTGGCGCGGGCTGCTGTCTGTGCTGATCGCGGTTGTCTATCTGCTCGCGAGCGCGCTGCACGGCTCGCACGACATCGACGTCACCACGCCCGGCGGCAGCTCGGAGATCGCTGCGGTTCTTGAAGGCTCCCCGGCTGACACCGACCACAAGGCCGTCGGCGGGCATCATTGCCACGGTTGCTTCTCGCTCACGGTGACGCAGCCGGCGCCATCGGGCGCATCGGTCGCGCTTGTGTCGGCCACCAGGTCGCAACACACACCCCGGCTCGCCGGAATTGTCCCCGATACCGACTCCCCGCCTCCCAAACATATTGCCTGACGGATTGGTCGGGCGTTCGGCGCCCAATAGGTTCATCCTTCACAGGTCGGTTTCATGTTTCGCAGGGGAATGGCTGCGCGTCTGGCGTGCGCGGCGGCGTGTCTGATTGTTGGAGCGGCGCTTGCGCCGTCTCACGCCCAGACTTTGACGATGCGGAGCGCGTTGTCGCGCGCGCTGACCGCAAGCCCGCGGCTGACGGCGGCGGAGCGCGACGTCGGCGTCGCCACGGGACAGCGCATCCAGGCCGGCGCGCTGCTCAATCCGGAACTGACCTATGAACAGGACGATTCCTTCGGCTCCGGCAGATATCGCGGGACGCGATCGGCCGAGACCACGCTCCAGATCAGCCAGGCCTTCGAGCTGTTCGGCAAGCGGGAGGCCCGGGTCGCAGCCGGGCAAGCCGGCATCGAAGTCGCCGCGATCCAGCGCAAGGCCGTCAGGCTCGAGGTGCTGTCGGAGACCGCGATCGCCTTCCTCAGCGTGCTCGGCGCACAGCGGCGCATCCAGATCCTGGACGAGCAGATCGCCGCGATCGATCAATTGACGCCGCTCCTGCGTCGCCGCGTCGAGGCTGGGGCCTCCTCGCCGGCCGAGACCGGCCGCGCCGAGGTTGCCTCTGCCCTGGTGAAGGCCGACCGCGAGCGCTTCAAGGCGACGCTGGCCAGCGCCCGGCGCGAGCTTGCGGTGCTGATGGGAGATCCCACCGCGAAATTCGGCGAGGTCTCGGGCCGGCTCGACACCACGGGACGACCGCCCGCGTTCCAGGCGGTGGTCGCCGCCATCGACGCCAATCCGCAACTGGTGCGCTGGACCGCCGTGTACGCCCAGCGCAATGCTGAACTCCTGCTGGCACGTCTCAGGCCTTACCCCGACGTGCGGATCGCCGCCGGCTGGCGCCATTACAACGAGACCAATGACGATGCCGTGCGCTTCACCCTCTCGGTGCCGATCCCCGTGTTCGACCAGAACCAGGGCAACATCCTCTCGGCACAGGAAAGCCTCGCCAAGACCAAAGCCGAGCGCGAGGCCAACCGCAACACGCTGATCGTGATCGCCGGGCGGGCCTACGATTCGCTGCAAGGCTCGCTGCGCGAACTGGCGATCTTGCGCGAGACCGCTATCCCCAAGGCCGTTGAAGCGTCCGAGGCGATCGCGCAAGGCTACGGCCAGGGCCGTTTCACCTTGCTCGAGGTGCTCGACGCCCAGGCGAGCGTCACCCAGGCGCGGCTGCGGGAGCAGGAGGCACTCCAGAACTTCCACGCGGGCGTTGCAACCATCGAAGGCCTCGTCGGCAACCCCTTCACGCTGGCGCGGGAGAGCGCACGATGAAGACGTCCTCTACACTTCTCGTCGCCATCCTTGCCGCCGTACTCGGCGCTTACGGCTATTCCCTGCTCGCGCCGGGCAAGCCTGCGCACGGCGAGCATGCCGAGCACTCGGAACACAAGAAGCCGAACGACCATGTCGAGCAGGATGAGCACGGTGCCGATCGCATCCGCATCTCCGACGTCAAGCTCGCGGCCGCGGGCGTCACGCTGGCAGAGGCTGCGAGCGCGACACTCACCGACACGCTCGCCTTCAACGGCATCCTGCGCGCCAACCAGGAAGCGGTGGTACAGGTGACGCCGCGCTTCCCGGGCCTCGCCAAATCCATCCAGAAACGCATCGGCGACAAGGTCGGCAAGGACGATCTGCTCGCCGCGATCGAGAGCAACCAGAGCCTCACCGTCTACGAGCTGAAGGCGCCGATCGCCGGCACCATCATCGAGCGACAGATCTCGCTCGGCGAATACGCTTCCGAGCAGAAGCCGGCCTTCGTCGTCGCCGATCTCTCCACCATCTGGGTCGATCTGTCGATCTACCGGCAGGACCTCCGGCGCGTTCGCCTCAATGACGAGGTGCTGATCGATCCCGACGACGGCCGTGGCGAGATCAAGGGCACGATCTCCTACATGGCGCCGATCGGCTCGAGCGAGACCCAGACCGCACTCGCCCGTGTGGTGCTGCAAAATCCGGACGGCCGCCTGCGCCCCGGACTGTTCGTCACGGCACGGCTGATCCTCGCCGCCCGCGAGGTCGCGGTCGCCGTGCGCCGCAGCGCGATCCAGACGCTGGAGAACCGGACCATCGTGTTCGTCCGCGAGGACGGCGACAAGATCGAGGCGCGCCCGGTGGAGCTTGGCGATTCCGATCCAAGGTTCGTCGAGATCAAGGCCGGTCTTGCGGCCGGCGAGCACTACGTCGCCGAAAACAGCTTCGTCGTGAAGGCGGAGATGGGCAAGGGCGAGGCCGAACATGATTGAGCGCCTCATCGCCGTCTCGCTGCAGCAGCGCTGGCTGGTCCTCATATTCGCGCTCGGCGCCCTCGCCTTCGGCGCCTGGAATTTCCAGCGCCTTCCGATCGACGCCGTGCCCGACATCACCAACGTCCAGGTCCAGATCAACACCCGCGCGCCCGGCTATTCGCCGCTGGAGACCGAGCAGCGCATCACCTTCCCGGTCGAGACCGCGATGGGCGGCCTGCCCAAGCTCGACTACACCCGTTCGCTGTCGCGCTACGGCCTCAGCCAGGTGACGGTCGTCTTCAAGGACGGCACCGACATCTTTTTCGCCCGCCAGCTCGTCGGCGAGCGCATCCAGCAGGTGAAGGACCAGCTTCCGGCGGGCATCGAGGTCGCGATGGGGCCGGTCTCCACCGGGCTCGGCGAAATCTTCATGTACACCGTCGAGGCGAAGGCGGGCGCCAAGACTCAAGGCGGCCATGACTATTCGCTGACCGATTTGCGCACCGTGCAGGACTGGATCATCCGGCCGCAGCTTCGCAACGTGCCGGGGGTGATCGAGGTCAACACCATCGGCGGGTTCGAGCGGCAGTTCCATGTCCTGCCCGACCCGGGCAAGCTGATGGCCTACCGGCTCGGCTTTCGCGACGTCATGACGGCCCTCGCCGCCAACAATGCCAATGTCGGGGCCGGCTATATCGAGCGCAACGGCGAGCAATATCTGGTTCGCTCGCCGGGCCAGGTCGGCAATGTCAGCGAGATCCAGGACATCGTCATCGGCTCGCGCGGCGGCAATCCCGTCCGGATCAGGGACGTCGCGAGCGTGAGAGAGGGCCGCGATCTTCGCACGGGAGCGGCGACGTGGAACGGCGAGGAGACCGTGCTCGGCACCGCCATGCTGCTGATCGGCGAGAACAGCCGCAGCGTGGCGCGCCGCGTCGCAGCCCGCCTGGAGGACATCGGCAAATCGCTGCCCGAGGGCATCGTGACGCGGACCGTCTACGACCGCACCGATCTGGTCGAGGCCACCATCCGCACGGTCCAGAACAATTTGCTGGAAGGCGCGGCGCTGGTCGTGGCCGTGTTGTTCCTGATCCTCGGCAACATCCGTGCCGCGCTGGTCACGGCCTGCGTCATCCCCCTGTCCATGGCCCTGACCATCACCGGCATGGTCGAGACCAAGGTCAGCGCCAACCTCATGAGCCTGGGCGCGATCGACTTCGGCATCATCGTCGATGGCGCCGTGATCATCGTCGAGAACTGCCTGCGCATGCTGGCCGCCGCCCAGCGCGAGAAAGGCGGGCTGCTGACGACGCCCGAACGACTGCGCGCGATCCTGCGCGGGTCGAGCGACGTCATCAAGCCGAGCCTGTTCGGAACGCTGATCATCGCGGTGGTCTACCTGCCGGTGCTGACGCTGACCGGCGTCGAAGGCAAGATGTTCACGCCGATGGCGCTGACCGTGCTGATGGCGCTCGGCGCCGCCGTGCTGTTCTCCGTCACCTTCGTGCCGGCGGCCGTTGCCATCTTCGTCACCGGCAAGGTGTCCGAGCACGAAAACCTGTTCATGCGGGCGGCGAAGCGCGCCTATCTCCCCCTGCTTCGGTTTGCCATCGACAACCGGGCCGCCGTCGCCATGATGGCCGTCGTCATCGTGGTCGCAAGCGGCATCGCCGCCTCGCGCATGGGCGGCGAGTTCATTCCGAGCCTGGACGAAGGCGACGTCGCATTGGCCTCGATCCGGATTCCCGGCACCAGCCTCACCCAATCGCTGGACCTGCAGAAGGCACTGGAAAAGCGCATCGTGCGGATCCCTGAGGTGAAGGAGTTCTTCACCCGCATCGGCACCGCGGAGATCGCGACCGATCCGATGTCGCCGGCGCAGACCGACGGCTACGTCATGCTGAAGCCGCGCGCCGAATGGCCCGACCCGGACAAGTCGAAATCCGAGGTGATCGAGGCCATCGAGCATGCCGCTGACGAGATTCCCGGCAGCGCCTATGAAATCTCCCAGCCGATCCAGTTCCGTGTCAACGAACTGATCTCCGGCGTGCGCACCGATGTCGGCGTCAAGATCTTCGGCGACGATCTCGACATCCTGCAAGGGGCTGCAAAGCAGGTCGAGGCCGCAATTCGCGGCATCCGCGGCGCCAGCGATGTCAAGATCGAGCAGGTCGCGGGCCTGCCGATCCTCACCGTCCGGCTCGACCGCCAGGCGCTCGCCCGCTACGGGCTCAGCATCAGCGAGGTGCAGGGCATCGTCGAGATCGCGGTCGGCGGCAAGTCGGCCGGCAAGCTGTTCGAGGGCGATCGCCGCTTCGACATCGTCGTGCGCCTGCCCGAGCATTTGCGCGGCAATCTCGAGGCCATCAGGGCCATCCCGATCCCGCTGCCGCCCGGTGAGGAGGCCGGCTCCGGCGCTGCCGTTCGAACGGCACTGGCCACCTCCCCGCTCACCCAGATGCGCTATGTGCCCCTGTCCTCGGTTGCGACCGTCGATGCGACGCCCGGTCCGAACCAGATCAGCCGCGAGAACGGCAAGCGGCGGATCGTCGTCACGGCCAATGTCCGCGCGCGCGACCTCGGCTCCTTCGTGTCCGAGGCGGAAGCGGCGGTGGCGGAGAAGGTCAAGCTGCCGCCCGGCTATTGGATCGGCTGGGGCGGGCAGTTCGAGCAGCTGGTCTCGGCGACCAAACGGCTGACGATCGTGGTGCCGGTGGCGCTGCTGCTGGTGTTCCTGCTGTTGTTCATGGCGATGGGATCGGCGGCGGATGCGGCGCTGGTGTTCTCCGGCGTGCCACTGGCGCTGACCGGCGGCGTTGCGGCGCTGCTGCTGCGCGACATCCCGCTGTCCATCAGCGCCGGTGTCGGCTTCATCGCCCTGTCGGGCGTCGCCGTGCTCAATGGCCTCGTCATCATCGCCTTCATCGAGCGCCTGCGCAGCGAGGGGCATTCCGTCGTGGATGCCGTGCGCGAGGGAGCGCTGACGCGGCTGCGGCCGGTCTTGATGACGGCCCTCGTCGCCTCACTGGGCTTCGTGCCGATGGCGCTCGCCACCGGCGCCGGCGCCGAGGTGCAGCGGCCGCTTGCGACCGTGGTGATCGGCGGCATCCTCTCCTCGACGGTGCTGACATTGCTGGTGCTGCCGGCGCTCTACATGCTGTTCCGCCGTGACGGGGCAAGTGAAACGCCTACAATGGCGTCTGATTTGGCGACTTCCCGGGAGCGTTAGGATTGGCCGGCCACGACCACCACGGTCATCACCACCATGATCATGGCGACCATACGCATGGTCATGGTCACGACCACAGTCATGGCCATGATCACTCGCATGTCCACGCGCCCGCGAATTTCGGCAAGGCCTTCGCGATCGGCATTTCGCTCAACATCGCGCTGGTCGTGGCCGAAGCGGTCTACGGCTATATCGGCAACTCCACCGCCCTCCTCGCGGACGCCGGCCACAACCTGTCCGACGTGCTCGGCCTAGTCGTGGCCTGGGGCGCCTCGATCGCGGCGCGGCGGGCGCCGAGCGGCCGCTTCACCTACGGCTTTCGCGCCTCCACCATCCTGGCGGCGCTGGCCAATGCGGTGTTCCTGCTGGTCGCAACCGGCGCGATCGGCTGGGAGGCGATTTTGCGCCTGCGCGAGCCGGAGCCGGTCGCAGGCGTGACCGTGATGGTGGTCGCCGGCATCGGCATCCTGATCAATGGTTTCACGGCCCTGCTGTTCGCGAGCGGGCGCAAGGACGACATCAACATCGAAGGCGCGTACCTGCACATGGCCGCCGACGCCGCGGTCTCGCTCGGCGTCGTGGTCTCCGCCGCGCTGATCATCTGGACCGGCTGGCTCTGGCTCGACCCCGTCACCAGCCTCGTCATCTGCGCCACCATCCTCTGGAGCACGACCAGCCTCTTGCGCGGCTCCATCGACATGTCGATGGCAGCAGCGCCCAAGGGCACCGACCTCGCCGCGATCAGGGCGTTCCTGCTCGCGCGGCCCGGTGTCTCGGCGATCCACGATCTCCACGTCTGGCCGATCTCGACCACCGAGACGGCGCTGACCTGCCACCTCGTCATGCCCGCCGGCACCGGCGATGCGTTCCTGATGGAGACGGCGCAGATGCTGAAGACCGCCTACCGCATCGGCCACACCACGCTTCAGGTGGAAACGCATCCCGACAACGGCTGCGCGCTGGCGCCCGATGATGTGGTTTGAGGCGGCACAGCCCCGTCCACGTCGTCATCGCGAGCGCAGCGAAGCAATCCAGACTGTCGCCGCGGAGGGACTCTGGACTGCTTTCGTCGCACGCGCTCCTCGCAATGACGCGGAGAGAGCGCGGTGCCCTACCCAGCCTTTGCCGTCACGATCCAAATCGCGCCCTGGAGCGCCACGCTCTGCCCCTTCAGGAACGGTGCGAGCGCCTCGCGGATCGAAGCCTTGGCAGCTTCATATGTCTCCGGCGGATGGCCCTGGAGTGCGCGGCTGGCGGGGCCGATCTGGAGAGCGCCGTCCACGGCTGCATCGAGGCCGCCGCCGATGGCAACGTCCATCGCGAGATCATGCGGCTCCATCGCCACGCCTGTGAAGCCTGCGCCTTTGAGAATTCGCATCACACGCTCTTCCGAGGCGAATGCGAACGGGCCCGGCTCCTCCGGCCCGACCGGCGGCATTTTGGGCACGTGTTTGTAGACCGCCATCAGCGGCGCCATCATCCAGGGATTTTCCTTCGGCTCGCGCCAGCAGACGAAGGCGAGCCTACCGGTCGGCTTCAGCGCGCGGCGGAGATTGGTGAAGGACGCAACGGGATCGGCGAAGAACATCACGCCGAAACGCGAGGCGAGCAGATCATAGCTCGCCGGCTCGAACGGATGAACCGTCGCATCCGCCAGCACGAAATCGATCGGCAAGCCTTTCGGCGCCAGCGAACGCGCCTGGGACAGCATCGGCTCAGAGACGTCGAGGCCGAGCGCGAACCCGTCGGGCGCCACTGCCTTCGCGAACGCGAACGTCGTCGCACCGGAGCCGCAGCCGACGTCGATCACGCGCTCGCCCGGCCCGGGCTTGGCGCGGTCGATTAGCACCTCGGCGATAGGCCCGAGCAACTTCTCCTGGACCGCATGGCGATCGGCCCAGCGCTGCCCGCCCGGGCCGTTCCAATAGGCGATCTGGTCGGCGTTTTGCTCATGTCCGCTGGGCTGTTGCATGATGTCTCCGGTCATTCCCTTTCGCGATGCCCGTCCGTCGCGGTTCTACAACCGCACACCGGCGATATCACGTTGGGATGTCCGGCGCACCCCTTCCCGGAACCGGAGCTGGCTGCGCCGGTCTCCTACGCGACGCTGCGGGCCCAGCCAGCCCCCTTGCCATAAATGCCTCCAGACCCGAAGCAGCCGATCTCGTGCCTGCGCATTACGGCCGCATTGGTTTCACCGAACGGACACATCGGAATCAGATGCCAACCAGATTTCCTCGATAGGTTCGCCGTTCCTCAAACTGGAAAGGCATGACCATGCGCAGCTTCACGGCATCCGTCATCATTGCAGCTCTCTCGCTCGGAACACCGGCTCTGGTGCAGGCACAGGGCGCATCGTCGCAACCCGGCGAGGAACAGTCGTCGACACAGTCCAGCACGGTGATCCGGAGCATACAGGTTGTCGACGTCAAGGAATTGCAGCCGGCCGTGCGGGCGAAAGTCGATGAACTCGTGGCGCACACAACCGATCAAGACATCCAGTCGCTCCGGCAGTCCATCGACGCCACGCCGGAGGCAGCGTCCGTGCTCAAGGCCAAGGGCTTGAGTTCGTCACAAGTCGTCGCGATCAACATCGCCGACGGGGTTCTGACGATGTTCACCAAGACGGCCTGACAAGGGAATTGCCCTGCACCGGGCCTGCTGCAGGGCAGTTCGCCGCCAGCGGGAGAACTGTGACCAAGCCGCCGATTGGGGCCAGTTCGCCCGTGCTCGGCTCTTGCTTCGTCACCCGCCGGGGCGCTAAAGAGGCGCACTTGGGCGGTTAGCTCAGCTGGTTAGAGCATCTCGTTTACACCGAGAGGGTCCGCGGTTCGAATCCGTGACCGCCCACCAGCCTTCGCTCGCTTCGCGAACTGCGGCTCGGCAAGCCAGCACCGCAAGGTCATGAGCGCGAAGCAAGCGAAGGCTGCCGCGCCGAAGCCCAACGGGCGTAGGCGGGCTGCTGCCGCCGCGAGCCTGGCTCGACAAGCCCACCTCAATCCCCTGGCCTTCCTGGCAGCAGCGGCACGGCATCGATCCACACTGCTGCGGACTGGCACCAGATCTGCCTCACCGGCCGCAGCTTGTCACGCTGGCGGATCGAGCCCCAGCGGATCCCCCAATCGTCCGCCTGATCGCCCTCGCCGCTGGTGAACAGCGGGGAACCGCAGTCCGCGCAGAAGTGCTGGAAGCGCATCCGGCCGTTGTCACCGCGTTTGCCGTAGATTCTTGGCGTGCCGCCGGTCAGGCGGACGTCGTCCCTGGTGCAGACGGCCGTCACCCGGAACGGCGAGCCGGTCAGCGCCTGGCAGTCGGTGCAGTGGCAGACCGAAACCGCCTCCGGATCGACCTCGGCCTCGAAGGTGATTGTCCCGCAATGGCATCGCCCGTCGACTTGCATCGCCCTCGTCTCCCTGCCCCCATAAAAAAACGGCGCCCGAAGGCGCCGTTTTATCATCATTCCGAACTGCGATCTCAGTGAGCGGTCAGGCCGCCGGCGGCTTCATCGCCGTCCGGCTTCACCGTCACCTTGGTGTCCTCTTCCCAGACGATCGGCACAGGCTTCTTCACCAGCGCCTTGGCGACGACGTCGTCGAGGCGCGAGACCGGGATGATCTCCATGCCGCCCTTGATCGCATCGGAAATCTCCGTGAGATCCTTGGCGTTGTCCTCGGGGATCAGCACCGTCTTGATGCCGCCGCGGGCCGCAGCCAGCAGCTTCTCCTTCAGGCCGCCGATCGGCAGCACGCGGCCGCGCAGCGTGATCTCGCCGGTCATCGCGACATCGTGGCGGACCGGGATGCCGGTCATGACCGAGATGATCGCGGTGGCCATGGCGACACCCGCGGACGGACCGTCCTTCGGCGTCGCGCCTTCCGGCACGTGCACGTGGATGTCGCGTCGATCGAACATCGGCGGCTCGATGCCATAGTTGATCGCGCGCGAGCGGACATAGGACGCCGCCGCCGAGATCGACTCCTTCATCACGTCACGCAGATTGCCCGTGACCGTCATCTTGCCCTTGCCGGGCATCATGACGCCTTCGATGGTCAGCAGCTCACCGCCGACATCGGTCCAGGCAAGGCCGGTGACGATACCGACCTGCGGCTCGCTCTCGATCTCGCCGAAGCGGTACTTCGGCACGCCGAGCAGCTCTTCCAGAGTCTTCTCGGTGACCTTGACCGACTTCTTCTTGGAGATCATCAGCTCCTTCACCGCCTTGCGGGCGAGTGTCGAAAGCTCACGCTCCAGGTTACGCACGCCCGCTTCGCGGGTGTAGCGGCGGATCAGAAGCAGCAGCGCGTCGTCGTCGATCGCGAACTCCTTGGAATCCAGACCGTGCTTGGACACCGCGTTCGGGATCAGATGCTTGCGCGAGATCTCGACCTTCTCGTTCTCGGTGTAGCCCGCGATCCGGATGATCTCCATGCGGTCCATCAGGGGGCCCGGAATATTGAGCGTATTCGCGGTGGTGATGAACATCACGTTGGACAGATCGTAGTCGACCTCGAGATAGTGGTCGTTGAACGTCCCGTTCTGCTCGGGGTCGAGGACCTCGAGCAAGGCGGAGGACGGATCGCCGCGGAAATCGGCGCCCATCTTGTCGATCTCGTCCAGCAGGAACAGCGGATTGGACGACTTGGCCTTGCGCATCGACTGGATGATCTTGCCGGGCATCGAGCCGATATAGGTGCGGCGGTGACCGCGGATCTCGGCCTCGTCGCGCACGCCGCCGAGCGAGACGCGCACGAATTCGCGCCCCGTCGCCTTCGCGATCGACTTGCCGAGCGAGGTCTTGCCGACGCCGGGAGGTCCGACGAGGCACAGGATCGGTCCGGTCAGCTTGTTGGCACGCGACTGCACGGCGAGATACTCGACAATGCGCTCCTTGACCTTCTCCAGCCCGTAGTGATCGGAGTCCAGGATGGCTTGCGCCTGCTCCAGGTCCTTCTTCACCTTGGACTTCTTATTCCACGGGATCGACAGCAGCCAATCCAGATAGTTGCGCACGACGGTCGCTTCCGCGGACATCGGCGACATCTGGCGCAGCTTCTTCAATTCATGCTGCGCCTTCTCGCGCGCTTCCTTGGAAAGCTTGGTCTTGGAGATCTTCTCTTCGAGATCGGCGAGCTCGTCGCGACCGTCGTCGTCGCCGAGCTCCTTCTGGATCGCCTTCATCTGCTCGTTGAGATAATACTCGCGCTGGGTCTTCTCCATCTGGCGCTTGACACGCGAGCGGATCCGCTTCTCGACCTGCAGCACCGAGATCTCGCTCTCCATCAGGCCCAGCACCTTCTCCAGGCGCGTGGTGACCGACAGCGTCTCCAGGATGCCCTGGCGGTCGGCGATCTTGACGGCGAGATGCGAGGCAACGGTGTCGGCGAGCTTGGCGAAATCGGTGATCGCCTGCACGACGCCGACGACCTCGGCCGAGATCTTCTTGTTGAGCTTCACATAGCTCTCGAAGTCGGACACGACCGAGCGTGCCATCGCTTCGGCCTCGACCGACTTCGCATCGGTGTCGGCGAGTGCAATGGCGGTGGCTTCGTAATAGTCGGCGCGATCGGTGTACTTCTGAACGCGCGCACGCTCGAGCCCTTCGACCAGCACCTTCACGGTGCCGTCGGGAAGCTTCAAGAGCTGCAGCACGCTGGCGAGCGTACCGGTCTCGTAAATGGCATCGGGCGCCGGATCATCGTCGGACGCGTTCTTCTGCGTCGCGAGCATGATCAGCGCATCGTTCTTCATCACCTCTTCGAGCGCGCGGATCGACTTCTCGCGGCCGACGAAGAGCGGAACGATCATGTGCGGGAACACGACGATGTCGCGCAGCGGCAGCACGGGATAGGCGTGCGTTTCGCCATGAACGATGGTTGGCCGGGGTTTTGGATTAGTCATGGCCTTTTCCTTTTGCTTTACCCCCTCGCACGCAGCCCGCTGATCATGCGCAACCGCCACAAGGTGCCGAATTGATCCGCAAGGCCGGTCGGTCCTCTACGAGTTGGACCGGCTCGCCGGATCGGAACTGAGGCGAATCTGGAAGAGAATTTTCGCTCGCCGCCGACATTAGGTGGCTATCGACCCGGGGGGTGTCAAGTCATCGAAAAACACGCGCCATCAGGCGCTTACGCAACGCGGTAAGCGACGCAACACCGGCTGCGGAGATACACTTCCGCAGCCCGACTTGGGGATACAATTGCAGCGTTCCGGCCGCCAGATCAGGCGCTGGCGTTCTCGACGGCGCGATCGGACCGATCGGCGTAGATGTAGAGCGGACGCGCCGTTCCTTCCACGACTTCGCGGGAGATCACGACTTCTTCCACACCTTCCAGGCCCGGCAGGTCGAACATGGTCTCGAGCAGGATCGCCTCGAGGATCGACCGCAGGCCGCGCGCGCCGGTCTTGCGCTCGATCGCCTTGCGGGCAACCGCGCCAAGCGCCTCGTCGGCGAAGGTCAGCTCGATGTTCTCCATCTCGAACAGCCGCTGGTACTGCTTCACCAGCGCGTTCTTCGGCTCGGTGAGGATCTTCTTCAGCGAGGCCTCGTCGAGATCCTCGAGCGTCGCCACGACGGGCAGACGGCCGACGAATTCGGGGATGAGGCCGTACTTCAGGAGATCCTCGGGCTCGACGTGACGGAAGATCTCGCCGGTCCGGCGATCTTCCGGCGCCATCACCTGGGCCGCGAAACCGATCGAGGTCGACCGTCCGCGTGCCGAGATGATCTTCTCGAGGCCGGCGAACGCGCCGCCGCAGATGAACAGGATGTTGGTGGTGTCCACCTGCAGGAACTCCTGCTGCGGATGCTTGCGGCCGCCCTGCGGCGGGACCGAAGCCACCGTGCCTTCCATGATCTTGAGCAGCGCCTGCTGCACGCCCTCACCCGACACGTCGCGCGTGATCGAGGGGTTGTCGGACTTGCGGCTGATCTTGTCGATTTCGTCGATGTAGACGATGCCGCGCTGGGCACGCTCGACATTGTAGTCGGCGGCCTGAAGCAGCTTCAGGATGATGTTCTCGACGTCCTCGCCGACATAGCCGGCTTCGGTCAGGGTCGTCGCATCCGCCATCGTGAACGGCACGTCCAGGATCCGGGCGAGCGTCTGCGCGAGCAGCGTCTTGCCCGAACCGGTCGGACCGATCAGGAGGATGTTCGACTTCGCGAGCTCGACGTCGTTGTGCTTGGTCTGGTGGTTGAGGCGCTTGTAGTGATTGTGCACCGCGACCGACAGGACCTTCTTCGCATGGCTCTGGCCGATCACGTAATCGTCCAGGACCTTGCAGATTTCCTTCGGCGTCGGAATGCCGTCGCGCGACTTGACCAGCGAGGATTTGTTCTCCTCGCGGATGATGTCCATGCAGAGCTCGACGCACTCGTCGCAGATGAAGACCGTGGGACCCGCGATCAGTTTGCGGACTTCGTGCTGGCTCTTGCCGCAGAACGAGCAATATAGCGTGTTCTTGGAGTCGCTCGTGCCGACCTTACTCATTCATGTCTCCGTCCGCGGTTCGATCCCGTTCCGCTCGATCGCTCCATTCCGACACGAAGGCCGGCATGAAGCTTAAGTAGAGCAAATTCCGTACCAAAAAAGACCCTACGCGTTACACACCGTGCGAATCACGGCCGCTCGATTCTCCGCGATCATAGCCGATCAATCGTAGCCAACCATGCTGTCACCCGACTATCAAGAATTCGCTAATCGGGGGTCGTCGGCTACCCGTGACAATACCGTGATTTCCGGTCTTGGCACGGGCGAAGTGATCGAAATCACCCCGACGTTGCTGGATTGCCACGAAAAACAAGCACGAAAGCGGAACTTTCTGCCTGCCGCAGGGCGCAAAACCGCGTTTTGCAACGCGCACACGCGTCCATAGCGTGAACGCAACCCTGATGGTGCGAGACGATCCCAAGCGGCTGCCGAGGGATCGCGTCGCGTTCCAGTGGTGCTACGGGGTCTTCGTTCCTGCCGCTTCCTCAGCGCGCTTGTCGATGACCCTGTCGACCAGGCCGAACTCCTTGGCGTCGTTCGCGGTCAGGAACTTGTCGCGTTCCAACGCGTCCTCGATCGACTTGTAGGTCTGGCCGGTGTGCTTCACGTAGATTTCGTTGAGCCGCTTCTTCAGGTTCAGGATTTCCTGGGCGTGCAGCATGATGTCGGTGGCCTGGCCCTGGAAGCCACCGGAAGGCTGATGCACCATGATGCGCGCGTTCGGCAGCGAGAAGCGCATGTCCTTCTCGCCGGCGCAGAGCAGCAGCGAGCCCATCGAGGCGGCCTGCCCCGTGCACAGCGTCGAGACCGGCGGGCGGATGAACTGCATGGTGTCGTAGATGGCAAGACCCGACGTCACCACGCCGCCCGGCGAGTTGATGTACATCGAGATTTCCTTCTTCGGATTTTCCGCTTCGAGGAACAGGAGCTGAGCGACGACCAGCGTCGACATGCCGTCCTCGACCGGCCCGGTCAGAAAGATGATGCGCTCCTTCAGCAGGCGCGAGAAGATGTCGTAGGCGCGCTCGCCACGGTTGGTCTGCTCGACCACCATGGGCACGAGGTTCATGTAGGTTTCAACCGGATCGCGCATGAGTCACCTAGGGTTTTCGGAGACGGACACCGCCGGGCAGGCTTGCCAGTCTGGCTGGATTTGCCGGGGCGGATGGACGTCCTGTGATGCAGGAACTTGGGTAAGAAGCAGAAAGGCTACCGACAGATATAGCCCAATTCGCTCCTGACAAGTGCGGAGCGCATTAAGGCTTAATCCGTCGGGCAGTTGAAGCTGATTCGCACAAAGAGGCCCAGCCGGCCATCTGGCTAGCTGGGCCTCTTTGCCGATCATCCTTAATAGGAGACTATCTCAAACCCTTCAGGCGGCGGTCTTTTCAGCCTCGTCGTCCTTGTAGAGATCCTCGCGCGTGACCTTCTTCTCGGTCACGTTGGCGAGTTCGAGGATGAAGTCGACGACCTTGTCCTCATAGATCGGTGCGCGAAGCTGGGCCAACGCCTGGGCGTTGCTGCGGTAATAGTCCCAGACTTCCTTCTCGCGGCCGGGCATGGAGCGCGCGCGCTCGATCACGGCGCGGCCGACCTCGTCGTCGGTCACGGAGATCTTGTTCTTCTCGCCGATCTCGGAGAGCACGAGGCCGAGCCGCACACGGCGGTCGGCGATCTTGCGATACTCTTCCTTGGCAGCATCCTCGGTGGTGTCCTCGTCGGCAAAGGTCTTACCGGCGGAATCCATCTCGGCCTTGACCGAGTTCCACATCAGATTGAACTCCTCGTCGACCAGCGAGGGGGGCGCCTCGAAGCGGTGCGCTTCGTCGAGGCGGTCGAGCAGCGCGCGCTTGACGCGCTGGCGCGTCGCGCCGGCGAACTCGGCAACCAGACGCTCGCGCGCGGCTTCCTTCAGCTTCTCCAGCGATTCGAGGCCGAGCGACTTGGCGAACTCGTCGTCGATCGCGAGGTCCTGCGGCGCCTCGATCAGCGTCGCGGTGGTCTCGAACTCGGCCGGCTGGCCGGCGAGCTTCTCGTTCATGTAGTTCTTCGGGAACGACACTTTCAGCGTGCGCGTCTCATTCGCGCCGATGCCGATCAGCTGCTCCTCGAAGCCGGGAATGAAGGTGTTGGAGCCGATGGCGACTTGGATGCCCTCGCCGGTGCCGCCCTCGAAGGCTTCGCCGTTGATGCTGCCCTTGAAGTTGATGGTGACGCGATCACCCGAGGCGGCCTTGGCGCCCTCGCCCTTGTCGGCAAAGCTGCGGTTGGTATCGGCGATGCGCTTGATCGCCTCGTCGACGTCGGCGTCGGTGACGTCGGCGACGGGCCTCTCGACCTCGAAGGTCTTGAAGTCGGCGAGCGCAATCGAAGGCACCACCTCGATCGCGACCGTGTAGGTCAGATCGGTCTTGCCGCTCAGCAGCTCCTCGACCTCGGCCTGCTCGCTCGGCATGGTGATCTTCGGCTCGGTCGCAAGGCGGAAGCCGCGCTCGGAGAACAGCTGCGTGTTGGTGTCGCGGATGGTCTGGTCGATGGTCTCGGCCATCACCGAACGGCCGTAGACCTTCTTCAGGTGAGCGACCGGGACCTTGCCGGGACGGAAGCCGTTGATGCGGACCTTGTCCTTGAGGTCAACGAGCTTGGCACCGGCCTTGGCGTCGAGATCAGACGCGGGAACGCTGATCTTGAACTCGTGCTTCAAACCTTCCGAGAGGGTCTCTGTGACCTGCATGGCGTCCAATCTTCTTCTCTTCGGCCCCGGCGCGCATGCGTCGGGACGCTGTCATCAATCGATCCGGCGCGAGGCAAGCGCCTCAACGCCGGTGCTTCATTGGACCGGCTCCCGGCGGACGAACATCCGCACGAAAGCAGGTCTCGTAATCCGTGCAAACGCGATAAGCGCTTGGTGCGGGCGGAGGGACTCGAACCCCCACAACTTTCGTCACTGGAACCTAAATCCAGCGCGTCTACCAGTTCCGCCACGCCCGCGTGAAGTTGCATCAAGACCGGCCGCGATGCCGCGGGCGGCCGGGCTTATAGCATGTGCCTGACTGTTCGCAGCAAAAAAATGGCCCGATGGAGGCAGGCTTTACGTAGGCACGACGGCTGGACTTATCCAGCGCGCCGTGGTCCGGATCGGCCGATGAAACCTGGGATCTTCGACCCGACCCGACGCGATCTTTTGGCCGGACTTTCGGCAGGACTTGGCGCCTCGGCCGCCGGGCTGTTGGCGGGTGGCGCAGGGCCGCTCGTGACCGCCCAGCTCGCGCTTCAGGCAAGGCCGTCAACGCTGGCTCTGAGGCCGGGGCAGCCGCCGACCCCCATCTGGGAGCTCGCCGCCGCAAACCATCTCAGGGACGTCCGTCTGAGGCGTGGCGACCGTTGCGAAGTGGTGTTTCGGAACGACCTGCCTGTGCCGCTTGCGCCAGTCTGGTACGGCCTCAGCGGGGGAGCCCCGGCCGACCCGCTCCGGGGCCGCGCCCCTGCGCCGCCAAATGCGGTTGAAACATCAATCATTTCAATTCCCAATGCCGGAACCTTGCTGGCCGACTTCCGCCTGTTCGAGGACGACCTGAAGCAGCCGACGCGCCCGCGTCCGATCATCGCGGCCGAGGCCAGCCCGGTTGCCGTCGACCGCGACGAGGTTCTGCTGATCGAGGAATGGCGCCTGCGGCCGGATGGCACCGCGGTCCCACCGGGCCAGGCCCCGAACGACGCGGCGACGCTCTACACGATCAACGGACAGACTTCATTCGAACTCTCAGCCCCAAGCCATCAGCGGCTGCGGCTGCGCTTTATCAACGGCTCGCAACGTACTGTCCTCGCAATCAAATTGGAGAGCCACGACGTCCGCGTGATGGCCTTGGACGGGCAGCCCGCCGAGCCGTTCTCAGCCCGAAACGGCGCCCTGGTGCTGGCACCGGGCGCACGCGCCGACGCCTTCGTGGATGCGGCCACATCGGCCGCATTGCTGCTGCATGACGGCAAGGAGGCGCGCCAGGTCGGCCGTCTCATGATATCAGGCACACTGGAACGGCGCGCGCCGCCCCCGCCTGCACAGTCGCTCCCGCCGAACGACCTGCCCGAAAAACTCGACCTGAAAGGCGCCCTGCGGTTCGATGTCGCGCTTGGCGCAACCGACGCCGGCTGGACCCGGCCTGCGGCCTTCTCCACCGCCTCGACGCCAGCCTTCCGCGGCAGGCCCGGCCGCACCCTCGTGCTGGCCCTGAAGAACCCTGCCCCCGCAACCACCGTCTTCCACCTGCACGGCCCGCCCTTCCGCCTGCTCGACAGGCTCGACGACGGCTGGAAGCCCTACTGGCTCGACACGCTCGCGATCGAGCCCGGCCAGACCCAGCGCATCGCGTTCGCGCCGACCTCTCCCGGACGATGGCTGATCGAATCCGTCGCAACCGACTGGGCCGCGCCACGGCTGGTGCGCTGGTACGCGGTGGAGTGAGGCGCGCGGTTAAGCGTGCGGCTTGGCGGTGAGTTCAATTCCAAGAGCCTTCATCACCGCGATCGTCGTCTTGAGCGTCGGGTTACCGTTGGTGCTGAACGAACGATAGAGTTGCTCACGCGACAGGCCCGTGTCTTTGGCGATCTGCGTCATCCCTTTGGCGCGAGCGACCACACCAAGCGCATGCGCGATATAGGCAGCATCCTCGGTCTTGAATGCCTCCTCCATGAAGATGGCGATGGCCTCGTCGGACTGAAGGTCCTCGGCTGGATCATAGGTCGTCAGCTTCTCGCCCATCTTACTCGCTCCACGTCTCGGCCAGGCGCTTGGCCGCCTTGATGTCTTTCGCCTGCGTGCTCTTGTCGCCACCGCAGAGCAAAACGATGATGAGGCTGCCCCGCTTCTCGAAATAGATGCGATAGCCGGGGCCGTGATGAATACGCAGCTCGCTTACTCCGTCGCCCACCGACTCAACATCACCGGCATGTCCTTGAGCTAACCGATCCAGTCGCGAGGCGATCAGGGCCTTGGCGCGCTCGTCTCGGAGCCGCGATCGCCACTTCCGAAACGTTTCAGTCTGCTTGAGCTCAACCACATGTAGTTTTTAGACTACAATCCATCAAAGATCAACTGGCGCACGCGTCCAGCGGTAGCGGACGTCCGGCTCCCGCTCCTCGTTCCGCGCCCCGTCCGTCTGCTCGACCAGTTCGAACCCGCGCGCCTCGTAGAAGCGTCGCGCCGTTGCGTTGCGCTGAAAGGTCCAGAGCTCCAACCGCTCGCAGACGCCCTTGGCGACGTAGAGGAGCTCGGTGCCGACGCCCCGGCCTTGGGCGGTCGGAAGCACGTAGAGCTGCTCGACGCAGCCCTCGCGGAACGCGATGATCCCGCTCAGTTCGCCATCGTCGAAGCATCCCCACACCCGGCACGTCGGAAAGACACGCTCGCGATAGAACCAGCGATCCTCGTCCGGCGTGCGCAGCCCGGCGAGCCACGGCATCGCCCGGTCGAACGCGATCCGATGCACCCGCGCAGCTGCGCCCATATTCACGAGCGCGAGCTGTCTAAGCACTAATACTCTACCCCCAGCGCAGAATAGATCCGCCGGTGCACGGCCGGCAGCGTCTCGGTGAGGTCTTCCGCGATCAGGCCCGGTCCCGCCTCGCTTGCCGCCTCGCCATGCATCCAGACGCCAATGGTGGCGGCTTCGAACGCCGGCACGCCCTGCGCCAGCAGTCCTGCGATGATGCCGGAGAGGACGTCGCCTGCGCCGGCGGTAGCGAGCCAGGGCGGCGCGTTGGCGGCGATGGTGGCGCGGCCGTCGGGAGCGGCGATGGTGGTGTCGGGCCCCTTCAGCAGCACGACGGCGCCGCAGCGCTCGGCGGCGGCGCGCACGCGCTCCAACTTGGAGCGGCCCGGATGCTTGTTGCTGAGGTCGGAGAACAGGCGTGGAAACTCGCCTTCGTGCGGCGTCAGCACCACCGCATTGTCACCTGAGGACTTGATCGATTCGAACAGGCGCTCGGGGGTTGCGGCAAAGCTCGTCAGCGCATCGGCATCGAGCACCAGATGACGCTGCGCGCTCAACGCGGTGTGGACGAGATCGCAGGTGCGCTCACCGATGCCTGCGCCGGGACCGATGATGCAGGTGCCGTAGCGCTTGTCGCCGAGCAGCTCGCCGAACTCGATCGCCGTGTCGACGGGACGAACCATGACGGCCGTGAGCGCGGCCGCGTTGATCGCGAGCGCATCGCGCGGGCTCGCCAGCGTCACCAGGCCCGCCCCTGCCCGCAGCGCGCCGCGCGCTGCCAGCCTCGCCGCGCCGGTCGCCGTCGCATCGCCCGAGACCGCCAGCACGTGACCCCGCGCGTATTTGTGGCCGTCCATGCGCGGCACCGGAAAAGCGCCACCCCAGAAATCCGGATCGTTCTCGAAAGTCTGCGGCGCGATCTCGTCCAGCACCTGCGCGTCGATGCCGATGTCGGCGACGCGCACGCGGCCGCAATGCATCCGGCCCGGCAGCAGCAGATGCGCCGGCTTCTTGCGAAAGAAGGTGACGGTCTCGGTGGCATTCACCGCCGCGCCCATCACCGCCGCGCTGGTGCCGTTGATGCCGCTCGGCAGGTCGACCGCGAGCACCGGGGCGCCGTTGGCGTTGATCGCCTCGATCATCGCGCGCGCCTCGCCGTCGACGGGACGGCTGAGGCCGGCGCCGAACAGCGCGTCGATGATCAGCGCGGGCCGTCCGATCGCCTGCAGGTTGAACGGAAGCAGCGGATGCTTCCAGCCGCGCGCGGCGGAGGCCGCATCGCCCTGTAGCTGCTCGCGTTCGCACGCCGCGATCACCGAGACCTCGCGGCCCTGGGCGGCGAGCTCGGCGGCGGCGACAAAGCCATCACCGCCATTGTTGCCGGGCCCGGCCACGATCAGGATCGGCCCCTCCTCCACCAGCGCCTGGGCAGCATCAGCGACCGCCTGGCCCGCGCTGAGCATCAGCTTGAAACCGGGCGTGCCGGCCGCGATGGCGAGCTGGTCCGCGCGCTGCATTTCGGCGTTGGTCAGAACTTCCATGCCACTTCCCTAGTACAATCGCCTTTTCAACAGGCATCTTCAGTGCCGATCCGACGCGGGGAACAACGATCTGCACACATATTGAACCGTTTGCCTATTTCGTAGTCTTCGGTATTTTGTGCAGGTCGGCGCTACACTCAGAGATGCTCGTTAAAAGGCTGATAACGCTTCAATAATCAGGGCATTTGCAACTTGGCATAGACCCTGCTTTCGAGGAAGCCGCTTCGGTCCGTCGTGCTCACTGGCATTTATCAGGGTGTCGCCGGCCGTTGTAGGCCGGACAGTCAGGGATCCCGGCTTAGCGAAGACAAGATCGTGCGTTGAGAGAAGCGCATCCTGACGAAGACGTTGCATTTTGTTCGAAAGGCCGGGAGGCGCGCAGTGAAGAAAATCGAAGCCATCATCAAGCCATTCAAGCTCGACGAGGTGAAGGAAGCGCTTCAGGAAGTCGGCCTTCAGGGCATCACCGTCACCGAGGCCAAGGGGTTTGGCCGGCAGAAGGGGCACGCCGAGCTGTACCGCGGCGCAGAATACATCGTCGATTTCCTGCCCAAGGTGAAGATCGAGATCGTGATCGGCGACGATCTGGTCGAGCGCGCCATCGACGCCATCCGCCGCGCCGCGCAGACCGGGCGCATCGGCGACGGTAAGATCTTCGTCTCCAATATCGAAGAGGCGATCCGCATCCGAACCGGCGAATCCGGGCTGGACGCTATCTGAGCCGGGTGCTATCCCGAATTTTGCGACACTCCGACTAGAAATAAGGCTGCTTCGGCGGCCTGATTTCGTTTGTGCGGTCGCGCAAAACTCGCTCGAGCGAGAATAGTTTTGCTCATCTGGAAACCGACCCGCAGAGCCAAAAGGGGTATGCATGAAGACCGCCAAAGACGTCCTGAAATCGATCAAGGACAACGACGTCAAATACGTCGACCTGCGCTTCACCGATCCGCGCGGCAAGTGGCAGCATGTGACGTTCGACGTCAGCATGATCGATGACGACATCTTCGCCGAAGGAACGATGTTCGACGGCTCCTCGATCGCCGGCTGGAAGGCGATCAACGAGTCCGACATGTGCCTGATGCCCGACCCGGTCACTGCGACGATCGACCCGTTCTTCGCCGAGACCACCATGGTCATCACCTGCGACGTGCTCGAGCCGACCACCGGCGAGCCCTACAACCGCGACCCCCGCGGCATCGCCAAGAAGGCGGAAGCCATGGTGAAGTCGATGGGCGTGGGCGACAGCGTGTTCGTCGGCCCCGAAGCCGAGTTCTTCGTGTTCGACGACGTGCGCTATTCTGCCGACCCCTACAAGACCGGCTTCCGCCTCGATTCCTCGGAGCTGCCGACCAACTCCGACACCGAATATGAAGGCGGCAATCTCGGCCACCGCATCCGCACCAAGGGCGGCTACTTCCCCGTGCCGCCGCAGGACTCGGTGCAGGACATGCGCTCCGAGATGCTCGGGGCCATGGCCAAGATGGGCGTCAAGGTCGAGAAGCACCATCACGAGGTCGCCTCCGCCCAGCACGAACTCGGCATGAAGTTCGACACGCTGACGCTGATGGCCGACCACATGCAGATCTACAAATACTGCATCCACCAGGTCGCGCACATCTACGGCAAGACCGCCACCTTCATGCCGAAGCCGATCTACGGCGACAACGGCTCGGGCATGCACGTGCATCAGTCGATCTGGAAGGACGGCAAGCCGGTGTTCGCCGGCAACAAATACGCCGATCTGTCGGAGACCTGCCTGCACTACATCGGCGGCATCATCAAGCACGCCAAGGCGATCAACGCCTTCACCAACCCGTCGACCAACTCGTACAAGCGTCTGGTCCCGGGCTATGAGGCCCCCGTGCTGCTCGCCTACTCCGCGCGCAACCGCTCGGCCTCCTGCCGCATCCCCTACACCGCTTCGCCGAAGGCCAAGCGCGTCGAGGTGCGCTTCCCCGATCCGATGGCCAATCCCTATCTCGGCTTCGCCGCGATGCTGATGGCCGGCCTCGACGGCATCAAGAACAAGATCGATCCGGGTCCGGCGATGGACAAGGACCTCTACGACCTGCCGAAGGAAGAGCTGAAGCAGATCCCGACCGTCTGCGGTTCGCTGCGCGAGGCGCTCGAAAACCTCGACAAGGACCGCGGCTTCCTCAAGGCCGGCGGCGTGTTCGACGACGACTTCATCGACGCCTACATCGAGCTGAAGATGACCGAAGTCGCCCGCTTCGAAATGACCCCGCACCCGGTCGAGTTCGAGATGTACTATTCGAACTAAGCGACCCGGACTTCATGCGACAGCAAAAGGCGCTTCCGACGGAAGCGCCTTTTCGTTTCAGCGATATTGAAATCGAAGCTCCCGACCTGCCGTCAAGGCGGGTGAAAAGCTGGATCAAGCCGAGCCGGACGATTGGCTGGCGCGCCTGCGCTTCGTCCGCATGGCGGCCGTGTCGCTTGCGTCTCGGACACGTCGGCTTTCGTTCTGCATCTGACTCCACTTCGTTCTCAAAGAACAAATCAGATCCGCAAAAACAGCCACGGACCAATTCCTACCGATTGGTTTATTTCACCCGAGATTTCGGACGCGCATTGGATGGGTGGCGCAGTCGTCACTCTTGTCCAACAAGCGCAGCGTAAGGATGGCGAACGCGCGGCATCGTCACTTGTCCGGAAAGTTGACGCCGATCTCGGTCACGACGGGCGCCCATTTCACCAGCGCCGCGTTGTCGGAGGCCGCCTTGACGCCGTCACCGGACAACGCTTTGGGCGCGCCGGTCTTCCCACCGAAACGGATCGTCATCCGGCAGCCACCTTGCATCGGACGTCCGAGCGCCCCGCCCTTCCAGTCGGTGACGAAACCGCCATAGTCCCATTCGAAGCCGCTGACGAGGAACGGCTTGCCGTTGGCCTTCTGCACGTCGGCAAGGGAGGATCCGATCGTGACACCGGCGACGTTCCACAGACTGGGCCTGCCTGCATCGCGCAAGGTCAGGCCGGAGGCGCGCCCGGCCTTGTCGTCGGTGAAGGCAATCTCGATGCGACGGTCCCTCGCCTTCGGGAACAGCACGACCCCCTTGTAGCGTTCGCCCTCGGCGCGAGGCACCTCCTGCACCACGGCGTCCTTGCCGTAGCGCTGTTTCAGGCTCTTCTCGGTGTCGTCAGGCGCCACCGGCGACGTGCAGGTGATCGGCCCCTCCTGCGGCGGCGCGGTTTGGGCCGATGCGGAGAACGCAGGCAGGAGCAGAGCGATGGCGGTGATGATGCGCGTCATCGGATGCAATTCCAATTTGAGAAACGCGTTGGATGGTCGCGCGTAGGGATGATCCGGCGCCCAGGATTGAACGAAGCGAAGTTCCGCCGCTGAAGAGGTCCTCAGCGGACAACGCCTGCCGCGTCGTCATCGCTTGGGATGAGCCAGTCGAGCCCGATCAGGCAAACTTCGAGCAAAACGAAAGCGACAATGCCGCCGAACCAGCCGAAGAACACGATGGAAAAGGTCCCGAGCAAGATTGCGCAAAATACGTCGGCAAGCACCTTGCAGATGCGGAAGTCTCTGTCTTGTCCAGATGGGAAATACGGCATCGGGCTCTCCTAATGCTGCTCCGGGCTCGGATTTAGCCACAGCACGAGGTGACCGTCTACTCCACCGGCCGATTTCACGCTCAGAGCAAACGCGGAGCCCGCGAAGAGTGCGATCTGAAGGAGCGATGGGCCCCCAGGCGCCCAGGTAGGTGCCTGTGATGGTACCGAGGATGAAGCCGACGATGATCACGCAATAGCCGAGACCGCCACGAACGGGACCGAACAACTGCCCCATCGAATCCGGCATGTCCTCTGCGAGGCAGCATCGTTTGAGGATCGTGCCTAACGCAATTCAGGCGCTCGCTCCTGCGAGGAAGGCGCGTTCCGCTTCGGAGCAGAAAAGAAATCCAGCCAAGGCCAGCGATAAACTACGACGCGCGCTGCGGCGGCGGCGGCTTCCAACTCCCGTCGAGGATTTCCTGCCGCGGACGATAGAGCCGTATCGTATAATTCCAGCCTTTCATGATCGGAAGGCAGTTCGGCGTCGCCTTGCCGCAGCCGCCGAACTGTATCACGACGGCGCCGCTCGGGTCGGGCGTCGCCGTGAGGTTGTTCAGAGAATACGCGTCGAGCGCGTTCTTCTGGAAAAATCCTTTCTCGTTATAGAGGCTGACCGACCAGAACCCGTCGACCGGCACGGCCTTCAAGGTGAGGCGATAGACGCCCTTGCCGTCGTTTTGCGGCGGATAATAGCTCTGATAATCGGCCGCGCTGCGTGGGTTGCCGCCCCATCCGATCGCGGTGCCGACGAGATGATCGAATGGGTCGACCTCGCCTTTCCTGCCGAACCGGTCGACAACGCCGCCCAGCGAGCCGAGCGCTTCGAGGGCGCTGCGCGCCTTATCCTGCGATGTCTTGTCCCAGCGCGGCACCTCGAACTTGCCGGCAGACGCCTGTTCGACCTTGATGCCATCCTGGATGACATTCGCAGCCTTCACGTCCTGCGGGCTTGCCGAGTCCACGAGCGTGCGAATGATGACGTAGACGTAGCGTGTTCCCACCCTGTCCTTTGAATAGGTGAACGTGCCAGGACCGTAGACGACATCCGTCGTGTAATGTTCCTGGGAGATCACCTGCATCGACATGAAGCGCTTGCCGGCGTCCGGCAGCGTGATCGTGACCGGCGCGGCGTCGAGATCGAACACACCGGACGAATAGAGCGTGTCGCGGTTCATGCGCACGACGTCCTGCTTGTCGATCGATGCCACCGCGCGGCGGTGCCGGAGCTTGCCGAAGGCGCCGTCGTCCACGGCAGCCTTGCGGAAATAGAGATCGGTCTCGGCGCGAACGAAATTGTGCACATTGACCATCTTGGGCGCTTGGTCCCCGCTCTCGGCGGCGACGGCGGGGACCGCCAGCATTAGCAGCAGCGATAGACAGGCCACGCGGCTCATTTGGAGCCTCCCTTTGGAATGGCCATTTCCTCGTCGACCTCGTCCTCGAAGGCGCGCTTCTTGTCGGCGATGAAGCGGCGATATCCCTCCGGATCGATCCAGGCTTTCACGCCCTCCGTCCTGGCGCGCTCGCGCTTGCCTTCGAGGTCGTAATACTCATTGTGCTGCGCCAGCCAGATGTCGGGCCTGAGCATTTCGAGCGCATGGTGTGTCCGGCGGTAGTCATCGGCAATGCCGGGATAGGATGGACTTTTCGCCAATCGATAACCGGGATTGAAGCCGGCGCCGTCGGGGAAGGCAACGATCAAAGGCTTGCCGTCGACGACGAGGTTGGCGATCCAGGTCGTCGCGCCCCTGGTATGGCCCGGCGTGTGGTAAGCGGTCAGCAGCACGTCGCCCATCTTGATGGTGTCGCCATCGCGCAGGATGCGATCGACCTTGACGGGCGGATAGGTGAGATCATTGCCATACTTGAAGTCGTCGGCATCGCCGCTTTCCATCGCCGCGACGTCGTCCTTCATGACGGCAAGTTCGGCCGCGAACCGCTCCTTGAGCCAGGCAAAGGCACCGGCATGGTCCACGTGAGCATGGCCGTTGATCATGAGCTTGATGTCTTCCGGTTTGAAGCCGAGCTTACGGATGGAATCGACGATCATGGGCCCCGACGAAGGCATTCCGGTATTCATCAGGATGTGGCCCTCGGCGGTCGTGAGAAGAAAGATGCCGAGGCCCTTGGTGCCGACGAAATGGATTGGACCGACGATACTGACCGGCTCGGTCGGCTCCTCCCACTTCAGCGCCTTCTTCGCCAGCGTGACGAAGAGTTTGTTGTCGTTGGCGAGTTGCTCCTTGGTTGGAGCATTGGGAGGCTTGGTCTGTGCCACCGCCTGGGCCGTTGCGAGGTGAAGGACGGTAGCGGCGATCAGAATCGCACCAACTCTGTCTGGAGAAGCCATCGTCATCTCCCCGAGCCCGGGTCTGCGGTGCTCGCGAGCATAGGCGGAAATGCAGCGAATGGAAGTCCGCGCCGGCATCCGTAGAGCGATGGTCCCTCATGGCGGCCGCCCGCGAGGCGTCGGGCAAACAGGGCGCTTCGCGATCGTCACGAGATGCGGGCCGGGCTTGCGGTGGACACGGTAGCGCCGGCGCGACATGCCTAATGACAGGGCGGGCAACCGTGGGTCTTCAGGCGGCGACGTTGCGCCGCAGAGCCGGGGGCCCATTCCCAATGGTGGCGAGTTTCGTTGCCGGCTTCCAGCCCGCGGTCTAGGATGGAAGAGACTGACTTCGGGCGATCGAACGAGAAGTTTGATGTCTGACCGCAGGGACGAGCAGGGTCGCAACGCGTTTTGGCAAAAGATGCTGTCCGGCGAGCACCCCACGCTCCGCCGCGGCCGCACGGTGATGCGCATGCTGTCGCCAACCGCGGACAACCGCTGCCGGCTCTGTTGCGTGGGTTTCGATGGCTTCACCGCGCCAGCCTTGCGACTTGCGGGCTTTCGGCCGTGGCGGCGCAATCCGCACATCTGCGAGCAGTGCGAGACAGTGCTTGCCAAAGAGCGGGGCGGCGCCGAGGTCGAGATCGCGATGCTCTATGCCGACGTACGCGGATCGACCCAGCTTGCTGCGCGCATGGGCCCAACCGAGTTTGCGGCGCTCATGCAGCGTTTTTTCCGCGTGGCAACCGACGTGTTCGCCGAGACCGACGCCGTGGTCGACAAGATGGTCGGCGACGAGGTGATCGGAATTTTTCTACCCGGCTTTTCGGGCCGCGATTATCGTCAGCATGCAGTCAACGCCGGGCTCGCGCTGCTGCGCGCGACCGGACATGACGATCCCGTGGGCCCCTGGCTTTCCATTGGCGTCGGCGTGCATGCGGGCAAGACGTTTGTCGGCTCGATCGGCGTGGAGGACGGCAACTACCAGTTTGCCGCGCTTGGAGACCCCATGAACTTCTGCGCACGGCTGGTCGCAGCGGCCAGGGGCGGCGAGATCATCATCAGCCCGGCGGTCTGGGACGAAGCATCGACCGGCATCGCGGCCGAGCAGCGCAGCTTGCTTCTCAAGGGTTACCCCGCCCCCATCAACGCCTATGTCGCAAAGCTCACGCGTTGATGTCCAGTCGCTCCTGCGAGCCTTCGAGGGCGGTCCGCTATTGGCGCCGAGCGTGCCCTACGCCGCCGCCTTCTGCCGCGCGACCAGCGCTTCGCCGAAGGCCTCGAACAGTTTGCGGTTGATCGGATTGTGCTGGGGATCGTATTCGGCGTGCCATTGCACGCCGAGCGCAAAGGTCGGGGCTTCCGCGATGCGGATCGCCTCGATGGTGCCGTCCTCGGCGATGCCCTCGATCAGCACGCGCTTTCCGGGCTCCAATATGCCCTGCCCGTGCAGCGAATTCACCCGGATCTTCTCGCAGCCGAGCAACTGCGCGAATGCTCCGCCCGGCGTCAGGTCGACGTCGTGACGGTCGGCGAACACGACGGTCGGATCGGGATGGATCTCGCCGTTCTCGAGCCGGGGCATGCGATGATTCATGCGGCCGGGAATCTCGCGGATCTCGGGATGCAGCGAGCCGCCGAAGGCGACGTTCATCTCCTGGAGGCCGCGGCAGATGCCGAACAGCGGAATGCCGCGGGATACGCAGGCGACCGAAAGCGCCAGCGCCACCTCGTCGCGGTGGATATCGTACGGCTCGTGCCGCTCACACGGGTCGACATTGAAGCGGGTGGGATGGACGTTGGCGCGGGCGCCGGTGAGCACGATCCCGTCGACCACGTCCAGCAGCGCGCTGATATCGGTGATGTCGGGCGCGGCCGCGACGATCAACGGCAAGCCACCGGAGACCTCGGCCACGGCGCGCAGGTTTCGCTCGCCGACCATCTGGACCTGAAATCGATTTTCGACGCGATGGGAATTCCCGATCACGCCGACGACCGGCTTTCTCATCTGTCGTTCCGTGCCTCGCCGCCGCAGAAGATTCTCCAAACATGCCCCTCCGATGGAACAAATTCAACAGAAGGGATCGCGGGACGGCAATGCTATTTTCGCGTAAAGGCCTCCCGGGCCTCGCCCTCGACGGGCAGGCCGGCGGCCTTCAGGGCGGTCGCCGCCGGATCGCCCTCCGCGGCCAGCCAGGGCAGTTTCTCGTTGATTCCGCGCGTCACGGGGTCCCCGAGCACCCTGCCGAAATCAATCGGCCAAAACCCGTTGGGCACGACCTCGGCCGTGATGCCACGGATCGCATAGCCCTCGCCCAGAACCGCTTCCGCATGGTCGCCGGCGACAAGGCGCGCGGTCTTGGGATCATTGGGGTCGCCAAAGCTCACGAGCACGGGAACGAGATCTCCCTGCACCGGAACGACGCCGGTTTGCCGATGGATATCGTTGAACGCGACGCGGTTGCCGCGCGCGGCGCCATAGGCGCGGAGCGCGACATAGTTGATGTCGTCGAAGTCCAGCTTGGCGCCCTGCCGGTGCGCCAGCAAGGCCACCAGATTCCTCCGTTGGCCGTGGACTTGGCGATGATCTTGGCCGAGGTCTTGGCCGAGGTCGACGAACACCGCCTCCCCGCGCGTCGTGGTGCGGCCGCCGCGGTTATAGTTGCGGTCGGGCACGACGGCGAGAATGCCGGACGCGGACTTGATCCCGTCAGGCGTCGTCACCTCGACCGTGAGGCGGAATTTGTGGCCGGGCCGGTTGATGCGGATCTGGTCGCCGATCACGAGCACGGCCAGGAGCCCGAGCAGACCGACCCATTTGCTGATGAAGCTCAAGCCGCCCCCATTGTTCTTCCTCATGGCTCTGCACCGTCGGCGCGCCGGCGTCAAACCAGCGCGTTGACGCGGTCTTGATCGGAAGTGCATTTGTCGAGAGAGTGCAGCGCGCACTGCGCTGAAAGGACTCGATGTGACCATGTCGAAAGATGAACGCTCACGGACCCGCGGCGACCTGGCCCGAGATCAGGCTTGGGCGATCTCGGTCGGGGGCATCGGCGTCGTGCTGTTTACGGCAATGCTGCTCTTCACCTGGTATTTCGCCGCCACCTTGCTCCTGATCTTCACCGGCATGCTGCTCGGTCTCGGCCTCAACGCGCTGACCATCGCTCTCGGCCGCCGCGTGCCGCTGCCGCATGCGGTGCGACTCACGATCGTGTGCACCGCGCTCGCCCTGATGCTCGCCGGCATCGCCTATCTCGGCGGCGCCACCATCGCCGAGCAGGCTTCGCTGCTGAGCAAGACCCTCAAGTCGCAGCTCGTCAACGTCAGGTCCTTCCTCGATAGCCACGGCATCGACACCAGCTTCTTCGATCTCGGCAACGGTGCGTCGGATTCGTCGGTCAGTGCGTCATCGGAGGCGACGCCCTCGCCGGCAGCGCCCACGCGCGGTGCCTTGCCCGGCGCGGGTGCGCTGGCCTCCAGCGGCGGCGCGATCGTGAGCCAGACGGTCAAACTGCTGCTCGGCACCATCCACGGCGTCGGCAACATCTTCATCGTGTTGTTCCTGGGCTTCGCCTTCGCCGCCCAGCCCGCCGTCTATCACGACGGCCTGCTGTTCCTGGCACCGGCGAGGCACCGCACCCGCGTCGCCCTCGTCATCGACCGCATCGCTGAGACATTGGAGCGCTGGCTGATCGCGCAGATCGTCGTCATGCTCGCGGTCGGCGCAGTAACCTGGATCGGGCTTGCCCTCATCGGCATCCCCGGCGCGTTCATCCTGGGGATTCAGGCCGGTCTGCTCGCCTTCATCCCGACCGTCGGGGCCATCATCGCCGGCGTGATCGTGGTGCTGGCAAGCCTCGCCTCGGGCTGGATCCCGGCGCTGTCGGCCTTTCTGCTTTTCATGGGCGTGCACGCCATGGAAAGCTACGTGCTGACGCCGATCCTGCAGCGGCAGGCGCTCAACATCCCGCCGGCCACGCTGTTCGCGTTCCAGATCGTGCTCGGCGTCGTATTCGGAATCTGGGGCCTGGCGCTGGCGCTGCCGCTGGTCGCCATCGCCAAGGTCATGATCGACCACTTCAAGACGTATGAGGAGGCGCCGCCCCTGGCCGAGGCGGCGTAATACGTCATGAAGCAGATCAGGTCGTCAGCACGGTCTCGGTGTGCTCGACCTCAGGGGGCGAGGCAAAATACTGGCCGACGAGACCGCGCCATTCGGTGAAATTCTCCGAGCCGCGGAAATCGACGGTGTGGTTCTCCAGCGTGGCCCATTTCACCATGAGCCGGTAGCGCTGCGGCTTCTCGATCGATTTGTGCAGCTCGAAGCCGTGAAACCCCTTCGAGCGGCCGAAAGCGGCCTTGGCCTTGGCGACGGCGGCCTCGAAGTCCTTCTCGCTGCCCGGCTTGACGTCGATTTGCGCGATCTCGGTGATCATCGGTTTCCACCCGTTTTTGTTCGATGGGCGTGTCTACCGCAGCCGGCCAAAAAGAAAAAGGCGCCGAAACGGCGCCCTGGTCGGCCAAAAAATGCAGGTCTCCCTTATGCAGGTCACTCAGACCAGCAGCAGAACCGTGCCCGTCACGATGAGGGCGCAACCGACGAACAGCACGAGCGGCCAGTGGCTGCGGCGGCTTTGCGCGTAGCGGCCCTGCGCGCGGCGCTCGCTGATCAGCGCGCTCTCATATTCATCCGCGGTCGAGAACAGACAGGCGAAACCGCTGCGCGCCGACGCTGCAGCGGCTTCGAGCGACATCAGGGCGGCTTGCGGGTTCTGTCGACGGATCGATTCCATGACCGCAATGGTAGGGATCGAATGGTAAACAGAAGATTTACCGCAATGCCGCCTTGCGTCTTTAGGCGGTAGCCGGCCGCGCCTGCGGCGCACCAATCCGCGCCGCGCTCTGGCGGCGCCAGTTCTCCAGCGACAGCGGCAGCTCCTCCGCCGCCTCGACGCGGTTACGGCCGCCGCGCTTGGCCTGGTAGAGCGCGGTGTCGGCCGAAGCCAGCAGCACCTCGAGCTCGGTGCCGGCGGGCCCGCCGGCGACGCCGATGCTGACGGTGGTGTCGACCGGGCCCTCATCGACCACGACGCCGGAGGTCTCGAACGCTTCGCGCACGCGCTCGGCAACCAGCACGCCCTCCTCCAGCGAACACGGCAGCAGCGCTGCGAATTCCTCGCCGCCGATGCGGCCCGACAGGTCGGTGATGCGCAAATTGCTGACGACGACGGTCGAAAACAGTTTCAGCATCTCGTCGCCGGCCGGATGGCCGAAACGATCGTTGATCGACTTGAAGTGGTCGATGTCGAAGATCATCACGGTCACGGGACGTCCGGCCTTGGCCTCGCGCTCGATCACGCGACTGCAAGCTTCCGAGAAGCCGCGCCGGTTGAGCATGCCGGTCATGGGATCGGTGGATGCTGCGGTCCGGTGGGCGGTGACGGTGCGCTCGGACACCAGCATGAAGATCACGAACACGGTGCCGACGGCATAGAGCACGAGCTCGACCGCGAACACGGTGACCCAGATGCTCGAGGAGAAGCCGGCATCGTACGGGCGCATGAAGCTGCCGATCAAAATCGGCAGCATCAACACGCAGCCGTGCACCACCGGCACCACGAAGGCCGGCCAGCGTCGCTGCAGGCTCTTGCGCCGCTCGTTCCAGAGCTCGCTTGCAGTCAGCGCTGCATAGACCGAGACGATGCCGGCACCGGCGATCATCCGCAGCATGGATGCCGCAGGATCGAGCAGCGTGACGGCGGCGACCCAGGCGAGCGCGCCGAGCACGAGGCCTGGCCAGTTCGGCTTGCGGCCGTGGAAGACGCGCGCCGCATTCCACACCATGCCGCAGGCGACGAAGCCGACCGCATTTAACGCGAGATAGAGATGCGGGCCCAGCCTGTCGCCGGCCGCGGTCCACAGCGCGACGGATGCGGCACCGAGCAGATAGGCGGTGCCCCACCATTTCAACGCAGGACTGTTTTCCTGCGTGCCGAAGAACACCATCATGGCGCCGAGCAGTGCGGCAACCATGGTGGCGACCAAATAGAGCGTGATGCTATCGAGCGACATCATGTCGGCCCCCTCTAGAACATAGCAGTTACGCGACCGGCCCAGCCGGTTTGCGCGCCCTTCCGAATGCAACGCTAGGTCCTGCGAGTTCCATTCAGGTTTTTGCGCCGCCCCAAGTTTTCGGGAAACACTCCATCAATTTGCGTACAAACGAACAACAAAAAGGGCGCTGAAAACAGCGCCCTTTTGCATCTCATTGGAACCGCTTTCGCGGCGAATATGACCGAAGCGATTAACGCTTCGAGAACTGGAAGGACCGGCGGGCCTTGGCCTTGCCGTACTTCTTGCGCTCGACCACGCGCGAGTCGCGGGTCAGGAAGCCGCCCTTCTTGAGCACGCTTCGCAGCTCCGGCTCGAAATAGGTCAGCGCCTTGGAGATGCCGTGGCGGACCGCGCCGGCCTGGCCGGACAGACCGCCGCCGGCAACCGTGCAGATCACGTCGTATTGGCCGGAACGCGCGGCCACGGAGAACGGCTGCTCGATCATCATGCGCAGCACGGGACGGGCGAAATAGACCTCGACCTCGCGCGAGTTGACGGTGACCTTGCCGGCGCCCGGCTTGATCCAGACGCGGGCGACCGCGTCCTTGCGCTTGCCGGTGGCATAGGCGCGGTTGAACTTGTCGACCTTCTTCTCGTGCTTGGGCGCGTCGGGCGCGGCCGCCGTTTTGAGCTGCGAGAGCTGGTCGAGCGACTGGATGGATTCGGCCATGTTATGCGGCCCTCGTGTTCTTGCGGTTCAACTTGGCGATGTCGATCTTCTCGGGGGTCTGAGCCTCGTGCGGATGATCGGCGCCGCCGTAGACACGCAGGTTGCCCATCTGCACGCGACCGAGCGGGCCACGCGGGATCATGCGCTCGACGGCCTTCTCGAGCACGCGCTCGGGATGCTTGCCCTCGAGGATCTGGCGCGCGGTGCGCTCCTTGACGTGGCCGACATAGCCGGTGTGCTTGTAGTAGGTCTTCTGCTCGCGCTTGCGACCGGTGAGGACCGCATGCTGCGCGTTGATGATGATGACGTTGTCGCCGCAATCAACGTGCGGGGTGTAGGTCGGGAGGTGCTTGCCGCGCAGGCGCATGGCGACGATGGTGGCGAGACGGCCGACGACCAGACCCTTGGCGTCGATCAGCACCCACTTCTTCGTCACCTCAGCCGGCTTTGCCGAAAAGGTTTTCATGTCAGAGTTTCCGTGGACGGGGAGCATCGGCGCGAACACCGCACCGGACTGCGCGGGTTCTAGAGAAGAGACGCGCAACGGTCAATGGCCGAAGATGGAAATTATATCTGCAATATCAGCTACTTAAAAATATGGTGCGATATTACCTGCGAAAAGCTCAAACATTTGGAATGGAATAGGTCGAGGTGACATGGGCGATCGGATCGGGCGAGGTGCCGGACAACAGCTTCACTTCCCCGACCGCCAGCCGCTTGCCGAGCTTGAGCAGCCGCGCCTCGGCCAGCACGTCCTGGCCGGGCTGGCCCTTGCGCAGGAAATTGATGTTGAGATTGGTGGTCACGGCGAGCCCGATCGGCCCGATCGCCGACAGGAGCACCACGTACATGGCGAAATCGGCGAGCGCCATCAGCGTCGGGCCGGACACGGTTCCGCCCGGCCGCAGCATCCTTTCGCTGTAGCGCTGGCGCAAAAGGCAGGTCTGGCCGTCGGCGCTTTCGATCATGATGTCGTCGCCGCTGAAGGCCTGGGGAAACTCATGGCGGAGAAACTGCTCGAGCTCCGCCACGCTCATTTTCGCTAACGCCATGCTGTTCCCACCCTCGCTTCACGTTCCCTGTTACATTAAGTTATCTGCGTCATCCAAACGCAATAATCCAACGGAAACGCTCGATGTCCGGCCAGGCCGCCCGCGCCCCCTCCCCGCAACCGCCGATCCTGCTGCGCGAGACCGCAGGCTCCATCGCGGTCCTGACCCTCAACCGCCCGGCCGCACGCAACAGCCTGTCGGAAGCGATGATTGCCAGCCTGCATGCCGAGCTTAACGAGATCCGTGACGACAAGGCCGTCCGCGGCGTCGTGATCGCGGCCAACGGCCCCGCCTTCTCCGCCGGCCACGACATGAAGGAGCTGACCGCGCGCCGCACCGACCCCGATCGCGGCCGTGCGTTCTTCGCCGAGATGATGAATGCCTGCAGCGCGATGATGCAGGCGATCGTGCATCTGCCAAAGCCGGTGGTCGCTGCCGTCCAGGGCATCGCGACGGCGGCGGGCTGCCAGCTCGTGGCAAGCTGCGATCTCGCCATTGCCTCTGACGCAGCGCACTTCGCCACCCCCGGCGTCGACATCGGCCTGTTCTGCTCGACGCCGATGGTGGCGCTGTCGCGCAACGTGCCGCGCAAGCAGGCGATGGAGATGCTGCTGACGGGCGAGCCGATCCCGGCGGTGCGCGCCCGCGAGATCGGACTCGTCAACCACGTGGTGCCCGCCGGTACCGAACTCGGTGCCGCGATCGAACTCGCGCAACGCGTCGCGCTGAAATCTGCCTACACCGTCAAGCTCGGCAAGGAGGCGTTCTATCGCCAGGCCGAGATGAGCCTCGCGGACGCCTATCGCTATGCGGCCGAAGTGATGACCGAGAACATGATGGCGCGAGATGCCGAGGAAGGCATCGGCGCGTTCATCGAGAAGCGCACGCCGGCATGGCGGGACGAGTAACTGCAACTTCTTGCACCGTCATTCCGGGGTGATACGAAGCATCGAGCTATGGTGCGCAATTGCGCACCTGAGAATCTCGAGATTCCGGGTCGGCTCTTCGAGCCGCCCGGAATGACGAATGAAGGATCACATGAACCACGACGCCTATCCCGACAATTACATCCGCGGCATCCTCAACAGCGTGAAGTCGATCGCGATGGTCGGCGCCTCGCCGGTCAATGTGCGGCCGAGCTATTTCGCGTTCAAATATCTGGCGCAGCGCGGCTACGACATGATCCCGGTCAATCCCGGCCATGTCGGCAAGGAGTTGCTCGGAAAGCCCTTCGTCGCCTCGCTCGCAGACATCGGCCGTCCCATCGACATGATCGACATCTTTCGCAACTCGAGCCACATCATGCCTGTGGTCGAAGAGGCGCTCACGCTCGATCCGCTGCCGAAGGTGATCTGGATGCAGCTCGGCGCGCGCGATGAAGCGGCCGCGCTGAAGGCGGAATCGGTTGGTATCAAGGTGGTGATGAACCGCTGCCCCAAGATCGAATATGGCCGCTTGTCGTCCGAGATCTCCTGGATGGGGGTGAACTCGCGCACGCTCAGTTCCAAGCGCGCGCCGGCACCGACGCAGGGCATGCGGCTATCCCTCAATCGGATGAGTGTCGGCGGTGGCGATACCGCAGCATCGGATCGCGCCGCCAAAAACAAGACCGAGCAAAGCTGACGCAATCACGAAAGATTCCTTTCGCGAACGCGACAATGCGTAGCACGATCATGCCCAAATGGCATTGATGTGAAGCGGCACCTTGACGGCGGGCACCGCGCCCATCAGCATGCCGCGCGATTTCAGACCAAAGAAAACAGGACGCCCTCAATGAGCGATCGCCTTCCGGGATTTTCAACCCTCGCCGTGCATGCCGGTGCACAGCCCGACCCCACCACCGGTGCGCGCGCGACTCCGATTTATCAAACGACCTCGTTCGTCTTCAACGATGCCGACCACGCCGCCTCGCTGTTCGGCCTGCAGGCATTCGGCAACATCTATACCCGCATCGGCAATCCCACCAACGCTGTGCTGGAAGAGCGCGTCGCGGCGCTCGAAGGCGGCACGGCTGCGCTTGCGGTGGCCTCGGGCCACGCCGCGCAGGTCGTGATATTGCAGCAACTGCTCCAGCCCGGCGACGAGTTCATCGCCGCGCGAAAGCTCTATGGCGGCTCGATCAACCAGTTCACGCATGCGTTCAAGAGCTTCGGCTGGAACGTGGTGTGGGCCGATCCCGATGACATCGCAAGCTTCGAGCGCGCCGTGACGCCGCGCACCAAGGCGATCTTCATCGAGTCCATCGCCAATCCCGCCGGCAGCATCACCGACATCGAGGCGATCTCGACCGTGGCGCGCAAGGCCGGCGTGCCGCTGATCGTCGACAACACGCTCGCTTCGCCCTATCTGATCCGCCCGATCGACCACGGCGCCGACATCGTCGTGCACTCGCTGACGAAATTCCTCGGCGGTCACGGCAATTCGCTCGGCGGCATCATCGTCGATGCCGGTACCTTCGACTGGTCCACCGGCGGCAAGTATCCGATGCTGTCGGAGCCGCGGCCCGAATATCACGGCATCCGCCTGCAGGAGACCTTCGGCAATTTCGCCTTCGCGATCGCCTGCCGCGTGCTCGGCCTGCGCGACCTCGGTCCCGCGCTGTCGCCGTTCAATGCCTTCATGATCCTGACCGGTATCGAGACGCTGCCGTTGCGCATGCAGAAGCACTGCGACAACGCCAAGGCCGTCGCTGAATTCCTCGCGGGACATCCGGCGGTCGCCTCCGTCAACTATGCTGGCCTTGCCAGCGACAAGTACAACCAGCTCGCACGCAAATACGCGCCGAAGGGCGCGGGCGCCGTGTTCACCTTCAGCCTGAAGGGCGGCTATGACGCCGGCGTCAGCCTGGTGTCGAAACTGCAGCTGTTCTCGCATCTGGCCAATGTCGGCGACACCCGCTCGCTGGTCATCCATCCGGCCTCGACCACGCACAGCCAGCTCGACGATGCCGCCAAGGTGAAGTCCGGCGCCGGCCCCGACGTGGTGCGGCTCTCGGTCGGCATCGAGGACAAGGAAGATCTGATCGCGGATCTGGAGCAGGCGCTGGGGGCGTAAGATCACTCTCGTCACTCCGGGGCGCGCGACAGCGCGAACCCGGACTCTCGATATTTCCTTGCAAGCTCTAGATTCCGGGGTCGATCCTGCAGGACCGCCCCGGAATGACGGTCGCGAGACGACCGCCGGTTAACAGTCGTTAACCATATCTGCCGCATACATCGTCGCTGGATCGCCCTTTGATTCGGAGCCGAAGATGTTGCGCTGGATGATGCCTGCCCTGGCAGTGACGCTGACGGTATCGGCTGCCGTTGCCGCCGACCTGCCGGCCACGCCGAAGCGGCGGGCCGCCGCTCTGCCGCAGGAGCCGCCGAAGGTCTATGTCGAGACCGATCCGGACGCGCTGATCTCGCCGGCCTATGGCATCGGCAGCTACATCCGCAACCTGCCGGGCACACCGCTGCTGCCGGGCTCGCACACGCTGCCGGGCTACTACGGCCGCCCGTGGAGCTACGATTATCAGGGCGCCTATTACGGCGGAAAGCAGGTCGATTATTTCTGGCGGCTGCCCTATGCCTGCGGAGTCTACGGCTATTGCTGATCCGATCAGCCGGCCTGACCGACCGGAACCGCGCGCGGCTGCGCGTGCGCCTGCTGGCGTGAAACGAGCCGTTCCACCTGCACCACCGCAAGCGTCAGCACCACGATCGCAACAGCCTGGTGCGACAGCGCAAGATCAATCGGCACCTGGTTGACCAGCGTGAGAATGCCGAGCACCGCCTGCAGGCTCACCGCCGCGAACAGCCACAGCGCACCGCTCGCAGCCGCCCCTGCCCGTGAGCGCACCGCGTCGATCGCGTGCAGCGCCGCCAGCGCGAACAGAAAATAGGCCGTCATGCGGTGCTCGAATTGCACCGTCAGCACATTGTCGAACATGTTGCGCCACCACGGCGTCTCGAACCACAGCCGCTCCGCCGACGGAATGAACGCGCCGTCGATCTGCGGCCAGGTATTGTAGGCACGCCCGGCGCGCAGGCCCGCGACCAGCGCGCCGAAATAGATTTGCACGACGGTGACGCAGAGGAGCAGCGCGCTCGTGAAGCGCAGGCGCGCCGACGCTGCGATCTGCGGCCGCTCCCGGAGCCGCCGCACCGTCCAGACGATGCCGGCGAAGATCAGCAGCGCCAGCATCAGATGCGCCGCCAGCCGATATTGCGACACCTCGGTGCGTCCCGAAAGACCCGAGGCGACCATCCACCAGCCGACCGCACCTTGCAGGCCGCCGAGCGCGAACAACAGCCACAGCCGCCGCTTCAATTCGCCGGACAGGCCACCACGCCACAGGAAGAACAGGAACGGCAAGAGATAGGCGACGCCGATGAAGCGGCCGAGCAAGCGGTGGCTCCACTCCCACCAGAAGATCTGCTTGAACTCGGACAGGCTCATGCCCGCGTTGAGCTCGCGATATTGCGGGATCTGCTTGTAGGCCTCGAACGCCTCGGACCACTGCGCCTCCGACAGCGGCGGCACGCTGCCCGTCACCGGCTTCCATTCGACGATGGAGAGTCCGGATTCCGTCAGCCGCGTCGCGCCGCCGACCAGCACCATCAGTGCAATCAGCGCGGCGACGACGATCAGCCACCAGCGCACGGCGCGATGCGGGTTGGTTGGAACGGAATTCGTCGTCATTTCAGGGGTTAAAACCAGGGCTTGAACCGGACTGCGTGCCCCTTATAGTCCCCCGCTCCCGCAGCGCAAGTTACGCGAAGGCCGCAAGCTCCCGCCATGACGATCCGCACCCGCAAGTTCCTCGGCGCCATCCTGCTCCTGGTGCTGGCCACCGTCTGGGCCCTGCTCGGCATGGCGGCCGCGCAGATGCCCTGGATTGCCGAGTCTGGCTGGCGGCAGGCCATCTATTACGTCGTCGTCGGCATGGGCTGGGTGCTGCCTGCGATGCCGATCGTGAGCTGGATGCAGCGTCCCGATCGCGCCAGATCCAATTCCTAGCCTCTAGTTCGTAGCGCCGCCTGTCGGCTTCACCGGCGCAAAGGCGACGCCCGACACCAGCACGCGCAACATGCGCAGCGAGCGCACACGGCCGTCCCATGAAATCCGCGGCAGCGCGCGCAGATTGGTCCGCCCTTCCGCGTCCACGATGCCTGATATCGTCGACACCGCGCTGGCAAAGCCGGCCTCCTCCGCCATCATGACGTGACTGCGCCGGAACGCGGCGCGATCGCCGAACGGAAAGGCAAGATGGCGGATCTCGCGCCCGAAGGCCGCTTCGGCGACCGCCTTGCCCATTGTCAGCTCGCGCAGCGCGGCTGCGTCCTTCATGTTGGCGAGCACGGGATAATTCACGGTGGCGCTGCCGATCGTGACCAGCGGATCGGCCGCCAGCTTCGCCAGATCCTCCCAATTCATCGACGCCTCGCGCGAGAGCGCGGCGAGGTCGATCCGATAGCGCGTACAGAGATCGGCGATCGCCGCCGACAGATCGGCGGGCGGCAGCGAGCGCAGCCAGCTCTCGAGATGCGAAAACAGCGCCTGCTTCTCGGCACGATCGGTGACGACGAAGCGTTGCTCCTTCTCCGCCATCATCAGGCTGATGCGACTCTCGCGCGCGATCACCTGTTCGAGCCCGAGCCACCAGGCCTGTCCGACGCCGTCGGGAAAGGCGGTAGGTACGTAGATCGTAAAGGGCACGGCGTGATGCGCCAACGTCGGGTAGGCAAAGTCGATCAGGTCCTTGTTGGCACCGTCGAAGGTGAGCGCCACGAAGCGCCGCTGCTCCGCCAGCGTCACCGCGCGCCGGCAGACCTCGTCCATGCCGAGAAAATCATACTTCCAGCGTTTGAGCGCGCGAATGGCGCGGTCGAGAAACTGCGGCGTGATCTCGTGCGCGCGCAGCGGCTGAAACCCGCCACGCCGCGGGCGCACCCGTTCAAAGCGCAGGATGGCACCGGCACCGCGACTGTGCAGCGCGGCCCGGCCGGTGAACCAGGCCAGTTCGAGGCGCAGCCGTTCCAGCCATCTGTCGTCGGATGCCAATATCCCCACCCTTCGCGCCCGCGGGCGCCTGTTCCCGCTCCCATTGTCCTTACCCTTTGTTGACATTTCTTTGCAAAGGTCGACCATAGGCCGATTACGCAAATTCTTGATTTCTCGACAGGTTTCGCGAATGACCATGGCTGCGGCGATGCAAAGCCGGACGGCAGAAGCGCCAGCGCGGTCGAAAGCGGGCAGGATCGCGCATGTCGATATCGTCACCGATCTCGGCGCCGTCGAGGCGCTCTGGCGCGCATTCGAGGAGCCCGGCCATCTCTTCACGCCCTATCAGCGGTTCGATCTGCTGAGCCCGTGGCAGCGACTGGTCGGCGAGCGCGAGGGCGCGCGCCCGTTCGTCGTGATCGCCCGCGACGCCGAGCACAGGCCGCTCCTGCTGCTGCCGCTCTCGCTACGCCAAGGCCACGGCGTGCGCACGGCCTGCTTCATGGGCGGCAAGCACACGACCTTCAACATGGGCCTGTGGAACGTGGAGTGCGCTGCGCAGACCACCAGCGCCGATCTCGAGGCGTTGCTTGCGCCGCTCGGTGAGCACATCGACGTGCTCGCGCTGACGCAGCAACCACTGCGCTGGCACGACCAGCAGAACCCGTTCGCACTGCTGCCGCGACAGAGCGCGATCAACGGCTGCCCGAAGCTGGTGATGGAGCCGGGCGTGCCGCCGGCATCGCGGATCAGCAATTCCTTCCGGCGCCGCCTCAAGAGCAAGGAAAAGAAGCTCCAGGCACTCCCGGGCTACCGCTATTACCTCGCCACTACCGATGCAGACGTCACCCGCCTGCTCGACTGGTTCTTTCGCGTCAAGCCGGTGCGGATGGCGGAACAGAAGCTCCCGAACGTCTTCGCCGAGCCCGGCGTCGAACAGTTCGTCCGCAGCGCCTGCCTTGCGCCGCGCGGTGAAGGCCGCGTCATCGACATCCACGCGCTCGAATGCGACGACGAGGTGATCGCGATCTTCGCGGGGGTCGCCGACGGCGAGCGTTTCTCGATGATGTTCAACACCTACACGATGTCCGAGCACGCACGCTACAGCCCCGGCCTGATCCTGATGCGCTATATCATCGATCGCTACGGCGAGCGCGGCTACCGCTCGCTCGACCTCGGCATCGGTTCGGACGACTACAAGCGGATGTTCTGCAAGGACGACGAAGACATCTTCGACAGTTTCGTTCCGCTGACCTCGCGCGGAAAACTCGCGGCGATGGCGATGTCCTCGCTGAGCTGCGGCAAGCGGCTGGTGAAGCAGAACCAGATGTTGTTCGACCTGGCGCGGCGGCTGCGGCAGGCGTTCGGGTAAGAACGGACTCTTGAAACTCGCGGAGGGAAAGCCCTCACCCGTCTCTCCGCTAGCGCGGCGAGCCACCCGCTCCCACAGGGGGAGAGGGCAAGAGCACCTACGCCGCCACGACGCGCGGCGCTTCCACCGCATCCGACGGCTGCACGGGCTTGCTCAGCATCGTCACCTCGCTGAAGCCGACGGCCCTCAGCTGCTCACACATCAGCGTGCGTGCATCGCTCGCCATCGACGCATCAGGCACGACGACGGCGCGGGCATGCGTCGTCAGCAACTCGGCTGGAAGGTCTGAGGCGCTGCCGGCGTCGATCAGCACGTGATCGTAGGCGCGCAGCAGCGCGTCGATGGCGAGCGTCACCCGCGGCGATTGCAGCAGGCTGCGGTCGAAACCGGGACGACCGGCCATGACGAGATGCAGCCGCGACAGCTTGTCCCGGGTGATCACTTGCGCGAACGATGCCTCGCCCTGCATCAGTTCGGCAAGGCCGGAAGCCGAGGCATCGACCGACACCGCGGCGATCGTCGGCGAGGACGCGGCGAGATCGACCACAACGACGCGCGCCTCGCGCGCCAGATTCCGGGCGAGCGTCAGCGTCGACAGCGTGATGGCTTCGCCTGAGGCGGTGCCGAGCACGGTGATCTTCTTCGCCGCAGCGCCGGCGGCACGCAGGCTGTCGGCGAGATGCTCGATCTCGGTGAATTCGGTGACGTCCATATCGGTCGCCATCTCCGGCTGGAGCGGCGCGGGCTCTGCCAAGGGGGTGGCGATGCCGGGATCGGCGATCGGCTCGACGACCGGCTGAACCGTCGCCTTTTGGCGCATCGGCGCCTGTGCCGGGCGCACCGCAGCCACGGCGCGCGGCGCGGTCTGGCGGAGCAGCTCGCCGGTGACGACGACGCCGGACGAGAGCAGCAGCGTCGCGATCGTCGCGATCAGCACGATCGGCAGCTTCTTCGGATAGGCCGGCGTGTTCGAGACGATGGCACGCGAAATGATGCGTCCGTCGGTCGGCGCCGTGTCGATAGTCTCGCGGGTGTTGGCCTCGCGGTACTTGGCGAGGTAGGTCTCGAGCAGGTCGCGCTGCGCCTTTGCCTCACGCTCCAGTGCGCGAAGCTGGACGTCCTGGCCGTTGGTCGAGGCCGCTTGCTTCTTGAGCTGCTCGAGACTCACGGTCAGGCCATCGACCCGGCCGCTGGCAATCCGGGCGTCGCTCTCGAGCGAGCGCGAGATCTTGGCCGCTTCGTCGCGGATCTGGTTGTCGAGATCGCCGAGCTGGGCCTTCAGCTCCTTGATCCGCGGGTGATTGCCGAGCAGCGTGGACGACTGTTCGGCGAGCTGCGCGCGCAACGTCACCCTCTGCTCCGACAGCCGCCGCATCAGTTCTGAGTTCACGACCTCGGATGCTTCGATCGGCTTGCCGCTCTGGAGCATCTCCTTGATCAGCCGCGCCTTGGACTCCGCGTCGGCCTTCATCGAGCGCGCATTGTTGAGCTGGGTGTTGACTTCACCCATCTGCTGGTTCGACAGCGTCGTGTTGTTGGTACCTATGAAGAGTGACGACTTGGAACGGAAGTCCTCGACCCTGGCCTCGGCGTCGGAGACCTTCTTGCGCAAACTCTCGATCTCGCCCGCAAGCCACTGGCTGGCGTTCTTGGCCTGCTCCTGGCGCACGCCCTGCTGCAGCACGAGATAGCCGTCGGCGATCGAATTGGCGACGCGGGCGGCAAGCTCGGGATCGGCGGACTGGAATTCGACGACGATCACCCGCGACTTGTCGACCGCATAGGCCTGGAGGCGCTCGTAATAGGCATCGAGCACGCGTTCTTCCGGCGTCATCGAGAACGGATCGCGGCCGATACCGATCATCGCGGCCAGCGACTTCAGCGGCGAGATGCCCTGCAGTACCGGATCGAATTCGGGGCGCTCGGCCAGCTTGTTCTTCTTGATGATCTCGCGCGCGAGATCGCGCGACAGCAGGAGCTGCACCTGACTGGTGACGGCCTCGGCGTCGAGCGCTTGGCGCTCCTCGTTGCGGTCGCTGCTCGGGCGCAGGAACACGTTCTCGCGGCCATCGATGAGGATGCGCGATTCGGACTTGTAGCGGGGCGTAACGAGATTGACGACGGCAATGGATGCAACGAGCGCCAGCACCGTCGGCGCGATGATCCAGCCGCGCCTGCGCGCCAATGCCGCGCCGAGCGCGTGCAGGTCGATGTCGCCGGATTCGACTTGTGGCTGCCTGGTGAGGATGGGCGCAGGCCCGGGCTCGACCTCGGCTTCGACCTTTGCCTCGAGCTTGCTTTCAACTTTGGGCGCGGCGTCGGCTTTGGACTTTGAAACAGCCCGCGCAACCACAGCCTGGTCCTTGCCGGCACGCCAAAACGCTAAACGCATCGAATACTCCCGCAGGGCAACGCCACCAAGCTACCTCAACCCCGGCGATTACACTCCATTAAGGTTGCCGCTGGGTTAATCGCCGCGTCCGGCGATCGTCGCGCACGCGCTCGTCACCGTTTGTTAACCACGAGGGCCCTTAATCCGTCTCGATATTTCGTTGAATTGTTCGGCATTCGCCGTCGAGCGCTGGTTTTGATCATGCCCCCCTCTCCCGACCGGCCGCTTCGTATCCTGCACGCCGTGCGCGCGCCCGTCGGCGGCATCTTCCGCCACATCCTCGACGTCGCCAACGGCCAGGTCGATCGCGGCCATCATGTCGGCATTCTCGCCGACAGCCTCACCGGCGGCGAGCGCGCCGACAAGGCACTGGCCGAGCTCGCGCCGCGGCTGAAGCTCGGCGTGCACCGGCTCGCGATCCGCCGCGAGCCGTCGCCCGACGACGTCCTGGTCTGGCTTCGCATGCGGCGCCTGATCGCAACCCTCAAGCCCGACGTCATGCACGGCCACGGCGCCAAGGCCGGCGCCTTCATCCGCATGCGGCGGCGCTCCGACGATACCATCCGCATCTACACGCCGCATGGCGGCTCGCTGCACTATCCCCTCAACACGCTGAAGGGGGAATTCTACGCACGGCTCGAGCGCGCGCTGATGGATGCGACCGACCTGTTCCTGTTCGAGAGCGCGTTCGCCCGCGACACCTATCAACGCATCGTCGGCACGCCCAAGGGCGTGGTGCATTGCGTCTTCAACGGCGTCACCCCGGAGGAATTCGAGCCCGTCGTGACCGCCGACGATGCCACCGATCTCTGCTATGTCGGCGAGTTCCGGCACATCAAGGGCGCGGATCTCCTGGTCGATGCCGTGGCGCGCCTTCACGAGGGCGGCAAGAAGGTCACGCTGACGCTCGGCGGCGACGGCGAGGAAACAGCGGCGCTGAAGGCGCAAGTCGAGAGGCTCGGCCTCACCAGTGCCATCCGCTTCATCGGTCACGTCAAGGCGCGCTACGGCTTCTCCAAAGGACGGCTGCTGGTCGTTCCCTCGCGCGGTGATTCCATGCCCTATGTCGTGATCGAGGCCGGCGCGGCCGGCATTCCCATGATCGCCGCCCGCATCGGCGGCATTCCCGAGATCTTCGGATCCGACAGTCCGGCCCTGTTCGCGCCGAGCAATTCCGAGGCCATGGCCGAGGCGATCGCGGCGGCACTCGACGATCCCCAGGCAACGGCGCAACGTGCGGTTTCGTTGCGCGAACGCATCTCGGTGCATTTCTCGCAGGCCGCGATGGTCGACGGCGTGATCGCCGGCTATCGCGACGCATTTGCCAATCATTAACCATTCTTAAGCCCGCTTTAGAAAATCTTCCGATTTGTCCGATAATCGAAGAGCCAGGGGATGCTCGCCCGGGGCGCTCAAGGCCGTGCCGCGGGCTCTGGAATGGACGTGGACGCCCGTGGAACCGCTCAACGCACGCTCGATGCTCGACGCCGCGACCAGCGCCGCGGCAAGGTCTGGCGACCAGCCCTTTGTGGAGCGCCGCCGCCGGCTCTCTCCTGCTGCGCTCGAAATCGTCAACCAGAAGGTCGCGCGCGCCTATTCGCCGGTCGTGATCACCGGCTTCGTGCGCCTCGCCGACTTCGTGCTGCTCAGCCTCGTCGGCCTTGCGCTCTATCTCGGCTATGTCATGCCGCGCGCCGGCGCCTTCAGCTGGCTCTATCCCGCCCAGGTCGTCGCCGTCGCATTGGCAGCCGTGGTGTGCTTCCAGGCGGCCGACATCTACCAGGTGCAGCTGTTCCGCGGGCAATTGCGGCAGATGACGCGGATGATCTCGTCCTGGTCCTTCGTCTTTCTGCTGTTCATCGGCATCTCCTTCTTCGCCAAGTTCGGCAGCGAGGTGTCGCGGCTCTGGCTTGCCGCCTTCTATTTCCTCGGGCTCGCTGCACTGATGGTCCAGCGCCTTGTGCTGCGTGCACTGGTGCGCGGCTGGGCGCGCCAGGGCCGGCTCGACCGCCGTACCATCATCGTCGGCTCCGACAGCAATGGCGAACAGCTGGTCGAAGCGCTGAAGGCGCAGGAGGATTCCGACATCCACGTGCTCGGCGTGTTCGACGACCGCAACGACAGCCGCGCGCTCGACACCTGCGCCGGCGCGCGCAAGCTCGGCAAGGTCGACGACATCGTCGAATTCGCCCGCCGCACCCGCATCGATCTCGTGCTGTTCGCGCTGCCGATCTCGGCGGAGACGCGCATCCTGGAGATGCTGAAGAAGCTCTGGGTGCTGCCGGTCGACATCCGCCTCTCCGCGCACACCAACAAGCTGCGCTTCCGGCCCCGCTCCTATTCCTATCTCGGCGAGGTGCCGACGCTCGACGTGTTCGAGGCGCCGATCACCGACTGGGACCTGGTGATGAAATGGCTGTTCGACCGCATCGTCGGCAGCCTCGCCCTGCTCGCCGCCCTGCCGGTGATGGGCCTCGTCGCACTCGCGGTGAAGCTCGACAGCCCCGGCCCGGTGCTGTTCCGCCAGAAGCGTTTCGGCTTCAACAACGAGCGCATCGACGTCTACAAATTCCGCTCGATGTACCACCATCAGGCAGATCCCACGGCCTCGAAGGTCGTCACCAAGAACGATCCGCGCGTCACCCGCGTCGGCCGCTTCATCCGCAAGACCAGCCTCGACGAGCTGCCGCAGCTCTTCAACGTGGTCTTCGCCGGCAATCTCTCCCTGGTCGGCCCGCGCCCGCATGCGGTGCAGGGCAAGCTGCAGAGCCGGCTGTTCGACGAGGCCGTCGACGGCTATTTCGCCCGCCATCGCGTCAAGCCGGGCATCACCGGCTGGGCCCAGATCAATGGCTGGCGCGGCGAGATCGACAACGAAGAGAAGATCCAGAAGCGCGTCGAGTTCGACCTCTATTACATCGAGAACTGGTCGGTGCTGTTCGACCTCTACATTCTCCTGAAGACGCCGATCTCGCTGCTGACCAAGAACGAGAACGCGTATTGAGTTTGCTACCCCCGAGTCACGCTGTCATCGCCCGGCTTGACCGGCGATCCAGTCATCACCGGCAGCGGGAACGGCCACGAACGGCTCGGAGTACTGGATGCCCCGCTTTCGCGGAGCATGACAGCGGAAGTTGTAACTACTAGTAGCGTGAGCGTATGAGAGTCTGATGGCGTATGCGGCGACAGCCGGTGAAGTGAAATTGACCGCACCGGCTGCGCCCGGTGTGCTGGCGCTGCAGCGCGCGCTGGTGTGGCTGGTCGGCGCCTCCGGCGCGATCGTGTTCATCGAGCCGAGCCCCTACGAGATCGCGACGCTGCTCGCCACCGTCACGTTCTTCGCCACCGGCCTGCGGCTGAGACTCGTGCTGATGCCGCTCGTGCTGATGCTGGTCCTGCTCAATGTCGGCTACACCATCAGTGCGATCCCGCTGTTCGACAAGTCCGAGGTGGTGAGCTGGATCGCCACATCCTGGTATATGGCGGTCACCGTGGTGTTCTTCGCCATGGTCATGTCCGAGGATACGCTGGCCCGGCTCGACATGCTCCGCCGCGGCCTCGTGGTCGGTGCGATGGTCGCCTCGGTGTTGGCTGTCGCCGGCTATTTCCACCTCGTTCCCGGCGGAAACGATCTCCTCACGCTCTACGGGCGCGCGCGCGGCACGTTCAAGGACCCCAACGTGCTCGGCGCCTTCATGATCCTGCCCGCGCTGTTCGCGCTGCAGAGCGTGGTTTCGGACAAGCTGGCTAAGGCCGTCCGCAACGTCATCGCCTTCGGCATCATGTCGCTGGCGATCCTGCTCGCCTTCTCGCGTGCCGCCTGGGGCGGGCTGGTGCTGACCTCCGCCTTCATGCTGGCGCTGATGGTGCTGACCAGCCGCACCAACGCGCAGCGCTCGCGCATCATCATCATGGCGATGGTCGCCGCGGTGCTGGGCCTGGCGCTGATCGCGGTGCTGCTGTCGTTCGATTCCACCGCCGAGATGTTCAAGCAGCGCGCAAGCTTCGGCCAGAGCTACGACGAAGGCCGCTTCGGCCGGTTCGGCCGCCACATCCTGGGTGCGGAGATGGCGCTCGACCTGCCGTTCGGCATCGGCCCGCTGCAATTCCACCGCTTCTTTCCCGAGGACACCCACAACTCCTACCTCAACGCCTTCATGTCCGGTGGCTGGCTGGCCGGCGTGTGCTACCCGGCGCTGGTCTTCACCACCGTCATCATGGGCTTCCGGCACGTCTTCGTCCGCGTGCCCTGGCAGCGTGCATATCTCGCCGTGTTCGCCGCCTTCGTCGGCACCGTCGGCGAAAGCTTCGTGATCGACACCGACCACTGGCGGCACTTCTGGATGATGCTGGGCGTGATGTGGGGCATGATCGCGGCCGCACAGATCTACAAGATCAGGGCTGGCGAGGACGCTTCCTCAGCCTGAGATCGGGCCGCTTTTCCGGCGGCGTATCGAGCAAACGCTTGAGCGCCTCCGTGGCCGCGAGCACGCCCTTGTAACCCTCATTGGCGAAGCGCAGCAGCAGACGCAATTCCTCGTCGGAATAACCGCCACACACCTTCTCCATGGCCTGCTGCATCGGGACGTAGAACTGGGTGAGCTTTGCGATCGCCTCGGGCACGACCGCGATGAAAACCTTGCGGCGGTCCTTCTCGTCGCGCTCACGGCGGACCAGGCCGGCCTTTTCGAGCCGGTCGACCACGCCGGTGATGGCCCCCGTCGTGAGGCCCGTGACCTCGGCGAGCCTGCCTGCGGTAACACGGCCTTCGAGGTACAGGATGTCCATGCATTCCAGATCGGAATTGGCAATTCCGGCAACGTTGGCAACGGTTTGCCCGTAGAGCACACCTTGCGCGGACGACCGGCGCATCGCCTCCTCGAGCTGCTGCAACAGCGCCGTCCGCGCCTTCGTCCTTGACAAGGCCTACCTCATCTCTTAGGCGATATATATCTTAGTCACTAAGATATTTAGCGACCTTTTTCTCCCTAGCACCGCGGAAATGTCGGGAGCAAGCCCATGTCCTATCGTCCCCGCAAGGCGCTGATCATCGGCGCCGGCATTGCCGGACCCGTGGCCGCGATCCTGCTCCGCCGGGCCGGCATCGAGTCCGAGATCTACGAGGCCTGGCCCTATTCGAAGGGAATCGGCGGCGGCCTGCAGATCGCGCCGAACGGCATGCATGTCATGGACGAAATCGGCCTTGCGCAGGAGCTGGTCAGCCGCGGCTCGGTCGCGGAGGCATTCGACTTCTATTCGCAAGGCGGCGAACGGCTCGGCTCGATCAACCGCGACATGGCGCGGCGCTTCGGCCAGCCCGCGGTGAACATCTCCCGCGCCACGCTGAACGAAATCCTGATCGACAAGGCCTGGTGCGCCTGCGTCTCGCTCTATTTCGAGAAGCGGCTGATCAAGATCGAGGACCGCGGCGACCAGCCGATCATCGCCTACTTCTCCGACGGCAGCACCGCCGAGGGCGACTTCCTGATCGGCGCCGACGGCCTGCACTCGGTAACGCGCCGCCAGGTGATCCCGGACGGACCGCAACCGTTCGACACCGGACTCATCGGCTTCGGCGGCTTCGTGCCGCACGCCGTGCTCGACGGCAGATCGATCGGTCAGCGCGTCGAGACCACCTTCGGACGGAGCGGCTTCTTCGGCTACGGCTATTGCAGCCCCGATCCGAACGACGGCGTGATGTGGTGGAGCACGCAGCCCGCGCACGGCATGGACGCGGCGATGTTTCGCGCGCTCGATCCGACGACATTGAAGCAGCATCTTCGCGACTTCCACCGCGGCTGGCACGATCCAATCCCCGCCATCATCGAAGCGGCCGAGAACATCGTCGTCACCGACACGCTCGATCTCGCAACCCTGCCGACCTGGTCGCGCAAGCGCTCGCTCCTGATCGGCGATGCCGCGCACGCGACCAGCCCCCATGCCGGCCAGGGCGCCTCGCTGGCGCTGGAGGACGCGATGCGGCTCTCGCGCCTGATGCAGCAGGGTCAGGAGCTCGGCGCCACCTTCCAGGCCTTCGAGGCTGAGCGCCGCCCGCGCACCGAGAAGATCGTCGCCATGGCGCGCCGCAACGGCAACGGCAAGCGCGAGTTCAGCGCCACCGGCGCATGGGTTCGCAATCAGATGCTGAAATGGCTGCTGCCGCTTGGCGCCAAGGGCATGGATTTCATGTACGCGTATGACGCGCGGGCGGTGTAGCGACGACCTGCCATAGGCTGGGTCAGCTAACGAAGCTCACCAAATAAAAACGCCGCCCGGAATTGGGCGGCGTTTCATTCCAAGAGGCGTAGAGGTCAGTTGGGTGCTACTCTACACCAAATCCCGAAAATCTCAAGACCGATAGCCCGGAAGCTCGCGGTCGAGCTTGCGCAGCAGCGGCGGCCACACGAGGTTGGTGGCGCGCAGCTCGGCGCGATCGCGGTTGGCGAGCAACTCGGTGTTCTTCTCGATCGCAATCTCCTCGACCGGATAGACCGGCGTGCCCAGCGCGCGCGTGCGCACCTGCATCGAGCAGGCGCGTTCGAGATGATACATGCGCTCGAAGGCGGAGGCGACAGAGCGGCCGACCGTGAGCGTACCGTGGTTACGCAGCAGCATGTGGTTGTGGTCGCCGAGGTCCTTCTGCAGCCGCGGCCGCTCGTCGTGGTCGAGTGCGATGCCTTCATAGTCGTGATAGGCGAGGTCGTGGGTGACGAGCTGAGCCGTCTGGTTCAGCGGGAGCAGCCCTTCCGCGCAGCTCGAGACCGCGGTGCCGTCGAGGGTGTGGAGATGCAGCACGCAGATCGCGTCCTCGCGCACCTCGTGGATCGCCGAATGGATGGTGAAGCCCGCCGGGTTGATGCTGTACTCGCTCTCGGAGAGCTGATTGCCGTGCAAATCGACCTTGACGAGGCTGGACGCCGTGATCTCGTCGAACATCAGCCCGTAGGGGTTGATGAGGAAGTGATGATCGGGACCGGGCACGCGCGCGGAGATGTGGGTGTCGACCAGATCGTCCCAGCCGTACAGCGCGACCAGGCGATAGCAGGCGGCGAGATTGACCCGTTGCTGCCACTCGGCCTCCGTCATATCAGACGGCACTTCCTTCAGGCGCGCTTCCGCTGGCGACATGGCTGGTCTCTCCGAACATCGTTGTTGCGTGGAGGGAGCGTAGTACCGCTACTCGTTGGCAGCAAGGTGCGCAAAGCGCGGCAGTCCAGCGTAGCCCGCATGGAGCCAACGGGTCGGCGCGAAGCGCCGCCCGATGACAGGCTCCGCGGAATGCGGGGCCACTCCGAGAGGGGTCCCGGATTTCGCCGCACTCCATCCGGGCCACGTCTCAGGAGAAAATTCTACGGCGCCGGAATCGACAGCAGGCTGGAAATACTGCGGCCGCGGATGTCGTAGACGCGGGCGAACACCACGTCGTCGCGCTTGATCTCGACCATCACGGGCGCGGTCAGGCCCTTGCAGTAGAACTCGCCGAGCGTCATCGCGAAATCGGCAGCGTTGGAATCCCACCCGATGGTGAAGTCCGGGCCGAGCGCGACCTGGGCCGGACGCTGCGGGCCGCAGACCGCGACCTTCCATTTGCGATTGGTCGGCGGCACCTCCTGGCGCTCGACGAGCTGCTCGCGCAACTCGTCGGAGGCCTGCTTCAGCGCAAGACCCCAATAGTCCAGCATGAAGCGGTTGTCGGCGCCGCGCACGGTGCCGGCAATGTGGTTGAAGTGGGTGTACTGATAGGGATGCAGTCGGATCATCTCGGCGAGCGACAGCGCGAGGCCGAAGCAGAAGGTGGCGAGCACGACCGGCTGCCAGGTGCGGTGATTGGCGCGCAGGCGCTCCATGGCCCAGCCGAAAGCGACGCCGCCGAGCACGGCCATCGGCGGAATCACGAACACGAAATGGCGGATGCCGTTGTACAACGCCGGCCGCTTCACCATCGCAATCGCAAGCGGCAGGGTTGCGGCCAGCGTCAGCATCAGCAGGATGGTCTTGCGGCGCGCCGGAACCTCGCGTCGCGGCAGCACGGCGAAAGTGCTGACCACGGCGCCGGCCATCAGCACCAGCATCACTTCGGGCAGCTGCAGCGCGAACAGCGTCGGCAGATAGGACCAGGGCATATCCGGCACCGATACGATCGCGCCGTCGAACATCTCTTTCCAGGGCTTCTCGAAGAAATGCGAGAAGTAGGTCAGCGCCTCGAAGGGATTGCCGGGCTCCATGATCGACCACGGCCAGATCAGCCCCATCACGAGGTAGCCGAACACGAGGCCGGGCAGCAGCACATAGAGGACATGGGCGAAGCGGCGGATCGACTCGCGCAGACCTTCGTTGCGCAATTCTTCCAGGAAGAGCGGGATGAAGGCGATCAAGGCATAGACCAGCGCGAGACCGCCGAGAACGCGGCAGCCGAGCGAAAGGCCGGCGCCGAGGCCGACGATCAGGATCGTGCGCGGCGACGGCTGCGGATATTCATCGGCGAGTCGGACGAGGCCGAGCATCAGGACGACCATGGCCACTGCGAAGGGCGCGTCCTTCGGGTTCATGAACATGTGGCCGTAGAAGATCGGGCACAGCGCGAGCAACAGGAGTGAGGCAAGACCGGCAAGCGGGCCGCCGATGCGGCGGCCGAGCCGCCACGTTACCGCAAGACCGATCACGCCGACGATGGCGCCGACCAGACGTCGCGTCTCGAACAATTCGAGCGGAATGATCTTGTGCAGGAGAGCCGCGACCATGTCGAAGCCGCCGCCATACATGTAGAGATTGGCGAAAGAGAGCGCCGCGGTGTCCTTGAAGCCGGAACCGAACATGCGCAGCAACAGGTCGGCATATTCGGCGTGAGTGTAATCGTCCCAACCGAGGCCGTAGTCGCGGAAGGTCAAGCCGGCAATGACGGCGACCGCAGCCAGCACCAGCATGGCCAGATCGTCGCAAGTCCGTTCGACCGAACGCCGCTGAGGCGTATCGATCGCCGACGTCGTGATGGATGTCATGGCTATCGGTGCCCCGGAATCCCCTCTTGGCCCTGCTGGCGCGCGCGGGCCTCAACCCCGGATTCCCTATAGCGCAGTTCCATTACCAAGTAATTGGGCATTATGGCTAAATTCCTGATGCGATGCAGCAATTCCGGATGCTGACGGCAGACGAGCAGTAGCGAGCCCTGGCTGAAGGGAATGTGAATAAGTCCCTGATTTCCTTCCTCTTAGGAACGTGGCTTGCAATTCGCCGTTGGCGTGGAACATCGTATGACGGTATCGTGGCGTGACGGGTCGCGCGTGGATGCGCGGCCGGGGGTGAGTTCGATGACCTTGGCATTGTTGATCGCGGGGATTTTCGCCGTCGTGGCGGGCCTCCTTTCGATCCTGTTTGGCTTCTCGGTCAGGGAGTTCAGCCTCGGCAGCCCCCTGATAATCTCGGGCACGATCGCAGTCTGCTCCGGAATGTTACTGGTCGGCCTCTATGTCGTGGTCGGAGAACTGAAGGGCATCGCTCGGCGGCTGGCGGGTGCAGTCGCGCCGTCGGAGGTTCGGGTCAGGCCCGTGCTGCCAGGCCTTGCCGTATCAGGCGCAGCAGCGCCCGAGCCGACGTCCGGCTCGGCCGCGAGGACGGAGCCGCCACCGCCGCCACCCGCCGCAGGCCCGCCGCCATGGCAGAACGAAGCTGCCGCGCGCGAGCGTCCGCGTGTCGAGGTGCCGCCGGAGCCGGAAGCTCCGACGCCGCCCGCACCTCCGGAAGCGCCGCGCCGGCGCAACCTCCTGTTCGCCTCGACCTCACGCAAGGAGCGCGAGCGCGCGGAGGCGAAGGCCACCGAGGGGGCGCCGCCGCAGCTTCCTCTGGAGCCAGGTGAGGCCCTGGACAGTCCGCCTGCCAGTTTCGACGATGCCTGGCCGAAGCCCGAGCGCATGCGTCCGCCGGAGCCGCCGGCCGCCTTGCGTCGCCAGCCGCCGCGCTCGCCGTCCACCTTGGCGGAGGCCGCCCCGCCGCCTGCACCCGAGCCGACGCCGCCAGCCGTCGAGCAGCCGCCAGTGACCGTGCTCAAATCCGGAATCGTCGACGGCATGGCCTATTCGCTCTATTCCGACGGCTCGATCGAAGCGCAGATGCCGGAGGGCATGATGCGCTTTGCCTCGATCGACGAGCTGCGCGCCCATCTCGACCAGCGGGGCTGAGGCGGGCTGCGGCTCGACTAAAACACCACCCTCGCCGGTCATCGGTTCATCCTCGTCAATTGTCGTATTCGGCCGAACGTATTGTTGACACCGAATAGTTCGGCGTCGTCTATCCCGTGAGGAGCAAGGTGGAGAGAGGGCGGGCCGATGTCTGATGCCGGGGCGAAGAATTTCATCGAGCTGACGGCGAGCATCGTGTCAGCCTATCTCAGCAACAATCCGACGCCGGCTGCGGAGATTCCGAACCTGATCAGCCAGGTGCACGGCGCCCTGGTGCGGGTGTCGTCGGGCCGCACCGAGACTGCGCCGCTCGAGCCGGCCAAGCCGGCGGTCTCGCTGAAAAAGTCGATTGCGCCCGATTATCTGGTCTGCCTGGAAGACGGCAAGCGCTTCAAATCGCTGAAGCGCCATCTGCGCACGCAGTACAGCATGACGCCGGAGCAATACCGCGAGAAATGGGGCCTGCCGGCCGACTATCCCATGGTCGCGCCGAACTATGCGGTGGCGCGCTCGCAACTGGCGAAGCAGATGGGCCTCGGACAGCAGCAGCGGAAGAAGGGGAAGTAGAGTCGGGCACGATCCGAAACTAGCTTTCCACCCCAAACGTCAGCCCGGCGTGATCGACCAGCCGCTTGATCAGCTTGTGCTGCATCGCTGCGCCCGGCGTCCAGAAGCCTGCCGGAACGTCCGTGGTATCGCGCAGCATGCAGATCGCGCATTCGGAGATCATCTTCGAGGTCGAGCCGTAGCCGGGATCGCGGTCGCCGGTGACGCCGACGCGGACCATGCGGCCGTCTGGCGCGATCGCGACATAGAGCAGGTCGAAGCGGCCGTTCTCCTGCTCTTCCTTCGACGGCCCCTCGCCCGGCTTCGGCGCGTTCGGGCCGGTCTTCTCGGCGTTGGCGGCCATCACGCGCTTGGCGTTGGCCTCGCCTTTCTCACCGGGACCGGTGAGGACCATCTCGTCGTAGACGAAGTCCTGGCCGTAGGGAAAGCCCATCAGCATGTTGGAACGATGGACGTTGCGCGTGTTGATCAGCGCCATCATGAACGGCGCGGCCCAGGATTGCAGATCCTCCTCGAAGATCGCCCTGTTGCCCTTCGGCTGCTTCGGCCCGGTGAAGCCGGGCGTCAGCGCAAAATGATCGTTGAGAATGGCGACGAGGCTGAGGTCCTTGGCGACCGCATCGAAGGTCGCTTTCGCGCTCGCCGCGGTGCCGCCTGACAGCGTGCCGCGCATGTCGCGCACGCGGCCCTTCACGCGCGGCGCCGGCGCGCCGAACACCCGCTTGGCTTCTTTCTGCACGAAGAAGGTCCCAAGCTCGAACGGCACGGAATCATAACCGCACGAAAACACGATGCGCGCGCCGCTCTCTTTCGCTGCCGCCTCGTACTTGTCGATCATCTGCCGCATCCAGATCGGCTCACCGCAGAGATCGAAATAATCCGTGCCGGTGGCGACGCAGGCAGCCAGCAACTCCTCGCCGTAGAACTGATACGGACCGACCGTCGTGATCACCGACATCGTCTGCTCGGCCATCGCCTTCAGCGACGCGGCGTCGGACGCATCGGCCACGATCAGCGGCGTATTCCCGGGCGCGCCGATCGCATCGCGTACTGATTTCAGCTTGCCGAGGCTACGGCCGGCCATCGCCCAATTCAGCGAATTGTCGGTCTTGTATTGCCTGGTCAGATACTCGGCGACGAGCTGGCCGGTGAAACCGGTCGCACCGTAGATGACGATGTCGAATTTCGCAGAGCTCATGCTCGTCCCTTACTTTTTCGCGTAACTCACGCCCATGCCGGCACGGACGTCGCTTTGAATGCCGTAGGGCGGGATCGGATAGCGCAGGCCGTTCTTGGCCAGCGCCTTCATGCCCAGAACCGCCTTGGCGAGATGCGACGGCTTCAAGGCCATCAGCATCTCCTCGTCCGGCACGCCGCCATAGCGCCGTTCGGCATAGCATGGCAAGGACAGGCTGGGCTCCCCGGTCTTCAGCGCCCGGCCCCACGAATCCGCGCAGGCGGTCTCGCCGACCACGCCCCATTCGAACTTCTTGTAGCCGGTATATTGCAGCCCGTTGATCAGGATAATCATCTGCCCGGGCGTCGCATAGACGAGACAGATGTCGGGCGGATCGAGCCGCCCGCTCGCAAGCGGGCTGACGGCGAGCGCCTGATATTGTCCGAACGGAACCACGTCCAGCGCCTCCTGGCGCTTGCGCGCGTCGTCCGCCGTGCCATGCCAGACCCCGACGTAATTTTCGCCGGCGAGCCATGTCTCGTCCTGCGGCGCAAGGCCGATCACCGCTCGGCATTGCGCGCCGACGAGATCGTCGGCGGTGATGCCGACGGTCCAGCCCAGCCGTGCGGCCATCGAAACGATCTGGTCGGTGGTGTGGATCGCATTCGGCCGCCGGATCTTCGGGATCGCTTCCATCTCGGCCGCTTGCGCGAACAGCTTCATGCCGATCACAGTCGTCTTCAGCCGCAGCAGGCTGTTGAGATCGGCGACGAGGCCGGCCAGATCGATGCTGTCTGCACTCTGCTGTTGCATGGCTTCCTCCGGACGGGCGATCGCGCCTTGCGTGGTCTTGTTTTGCGGTCCTCGTTCTAGTCCTTGGTGGGCCCCGGAAGCAACTCGCCGGTCCTGCCCATCAGACGGTAAGCCACGAGGCCGATCCATTCGCGCACGGCAACTTCGGTTCGGCCCAGCCCGTCCGCACCCATGTTGGTGAAGGAAAAAAGGTCGTCACGTCCGCCCATCCGCCAGTCCACGGGATAGGCCTCGACGTCAAATCCGGCCTTGCGGAAGATCCCCATCGAGCGCGGCATGTGGAAGGCCGACGTCACCAGGAGCCAGCGCTCGCCCGGTTTCGGCATCACCAGCTCTTTCGTGAAGATCGCATTCTCCCAGGTGTTGCGCGAATTGCGCTCGAGGATCATGCGCTGTTTCGGAATGCCGAGATTCTCGAGGATGGGCGCCGAATAGTCGGCCTCTTTCGCGTCGGTGGAGATGATATTCGCCGACCCGCCGGTGAAAACGATGCGCGCATTCGGATAGCGGCGCGCGAGATCGGCCGGCGCAAACAGACGATCGGCTGCATGCGCGACGACAGGCGTGCGATGCGCCGCCGACAGATCGGTGTCGACCGAGCCGCCGAGCACGATGATGCCGTCGGGCGCGCCGCGCGAGGAATCCCAAACCGGGAAGCGCGATTCAAGCGGATAGATCAGGAGATTGCCGAGCGGCGAGAACGCCGCCAGCGCCAGCAGCACCAGCGTGGTCACGGCGAGCTTGCGGCCGAGCGCGGCAAAGCGCGTCGCCATCAGCACCAGCGACAGGATGCCGAGCTCGACCAGCAGGTTGATCGGCAGCAGCGCGGCGCCGATTGTCTTGGACAGAACGAAAAACAGGGGAGCCTCGCTGGATGATCTTGCCTCTGCGCAGGGCTTGACCCGCCCGGCGATCCTCGGAAATCTTCTTGAAAGAGGATCAATCGCCGGGTCAAGTCCGGCCTGATGAAAGTGATCGGACGCGGCAAATGACCCATCACCACCTGCATTCCAGCCCGAAAACCTGCCATTGGGGCTTCTTCGAAGCCGCGCTCAAGCCCGTCCTCACCCTCGCGAGCGGCGATGAAGTGACGGTCGACACCATCAGCGGCGGACCCGACATGCTGCCCGACGGCGGCAAGTTTCATATTCCGCCTGAGATGCACGAGGTTCATGCCAACAACGAGCGCATGTTGCCCGGCCACATCCTCACCGGCCCGATCGCCGTCGAAGGCGCCGAGCCGGGCGACGTGCTCGCGGTCGAGATCCTCGACGTTCAGCTCAGGCAGGATTGGGGCTGGAACATGATCAAGCCGCTGTCCGGCACCCTGCCCGACGATTTCCATGAGACGCGCATCCTCAACATCCCGCTCGACCGTACCAGGATGGTCGGCCGGATGCCGTGGGGCCTCGACCTGCCGCTCAAACCGTTCTTCGGCGTGATGGGCGTTTCACCGCCACCGAGCTGGGGCCGCATCTCCTCGCTGATCCCGCGCGCCATGGGCGGCAATCTCGACAACAAGGAGCTGGGCGCCGGCGCAACGCTCTATTTGCCGGTGTTCGTGCCGGGCGCGATGTTTTCCTGCGGCGACGGCCATGGCGTGCAGGGCGACGGCGAAGTCTGCGTCACCGCGATCGAGACTGCGCTGCAGGGCCGCTTCCGCCTGACGCTGCGCAAGGATCTCAGGTTCGACTATCCCCGCGCCGAGACGGCGACCCACTACATGACGATGGCGATGGACCCCGACCTCGACCAATGCGTGGTGCGCGCCCTGCGTGACATGATCGCACTGCTCGGCGAGAAGCGAAACCTGTCGCGCGAGGACGCCTACACGCTGTGCAGCCTGGCGGCAGATTTGCGGGTGACGCAGACCGTCAACGGCGCCAAGGGCATCCATTGCATGATCGAAAAGGCGATCGTGCACGGCTGAGCCCGGCCGCCCCTTCCCGATCCGCTGACGCCCGCCGCCGCCCGGTCTTCCGCGCGGCGAGCTCGGTCGTGACTAATTTCCTTTGCGATTCCAAAGCGCTGAGCGTCAAGCGCAGACTGCATTTGACTTCCGCCATCAAACCTAAATAGAGTCTTAATCGTTACTTTTATGTACCTGAGTAAGAGGCTAGCGTTCGGGCCATGGCCACCGAAAAAGCCGAGACTGACCGTATTCCCGTAACCTTGGCGCTCTCGACCATCACCTATCTGGAAAAGCTGGTGAGACAGGGCACCCACGGCACCAGCGTTCCCGGCGTCGCGCGTACCCTGATCGAGGAAGGCATCCGTCTCGCCATCAAGGACGGGCTTTTGTCGATCCGCGACAATGGCAGGACGTGAGCGCGCACTCGATGCGTGAAGCGGACGGATCTCGAGAGGCGGATGGCCGCATCTGCAACCTGGGACCGCACCACATGCCTGTTCTCTCCCCGACCTGGACCGACGAACGCATCGAGCTTCTGAAGCGGCACTTCGAGGCCGGCCTCTCCTGCCGCGAGATCGCAGCCGACATCGGCGTCAGCCGCAACGCCGTGATCGGCAAGCTGTCTCGCCTCAACCTGACCCGTGGCAGGACGAACGACGACCGCAAGGTTCAGGAGCGGGGCCTGGCGCGGGCATCGAGGGCCGTGCCACGGCTGCAATATGAAATGCTCGCCACGATCTACGGCGACACCGACGCCCCCGTGGCGACAGGTCCCATCGACGACGCCAACCGCTGCTCGCTGCTGGAGCTTGCCGAGAACCGCTGCCGCTGGCCGATTTCGACGCCGGGCGCCGAGGATTTCTGCTTCTGCGGCAACTCCGCGCCCGACGGCCAGCCCTATTGCGCCGGCCACAGCCGCCTCGCCTACCGGCCGAACGCGCGCTTGCGTGTCGCACGCGCCTAGTCTGCAAGCTCATCACAAACGAAAAACCTCCGGCAGGGCATTGCCGGAGGTTTCGGAGGCCTAGCATGAAGCCAGGAGTGACAACTCTCATTGTCAGCCAAGCGCTATATAGCTTAGTAACTCACGTAAGTAAATAATTATCAGAAGTGAACGCACCGAAGCTTCCAGCTTTTTTGTGGCACGCCATCGGACGGCTTGAGCGCCGGTGCTTCGCTCGGCCCCGGAAGAAACCCGAGAATGACGAGAGCACACAAGAACCCCGGCGGTTTCCCGCCGGGGCTCTCTGACCAATCAGCGAGATTGATCTTAGAAGTTACGCTGAGCGCGGAGCAGCATGCTGACCGAGTTCTGATCCTTCAGCTCGTACACTGCCGCCGGCTTTGCCGCGGTGGCAACGCCCGGGCTCGCGATGGCGCCGGAGTACTTCTGGTCCAGACGCGACCAGCTCACGTCCGCAGTGAATGCGAGGCCCTTGACCGGAGTCCACACGGTATTGACGCCGACGACCGCGAAGTTGAAGTCCGGATTACAGGTCGCACCGGGCACGGCAATCGCTGCGAAGTTGGTGCAGATCAGGGCCTTGCCCGCATCGCCGTACTTCAGCTGGGCATAGCCGCCATAGACGCCGCTCGTCCAGTTCGGGCTCCAGTTGTGGGTGAAGCCACCGCGAACGCCCCAGGTCTTGACCGTATCGATGCCGGTCCCGATCCCGAAGACGCCGTCGGCAACACCGGCGAAGCCGGTGCTTTGATACGCGCCGGTGCCGCTACCGCTGAACATGAAGAAGCTCTGCGGAAACAGGCTCTGGAAATTGTAGCGGGTTGCACCGTCGGTGTAGACGGCCTGCAGGTTGATGACGTCGCCCGCGCCGGTCGGGATGTTCTTGATCGACAAGGCACCCTGCACGGCCCAGCCCCACTTGTCGGACGGGTGACCACTGGTTTCCGTCGCGCCGTAGTAGGCCGCATGGATGTCATGCGCCGCGACCGAGATCTGGGCCAGACCCCAGGCCTGGTCGACGCGAACCTGACCGATGATGTCGGGCGTACGCGTGCCGCCCCAGGCGCTGGTGCCGTAGACGCCCGTCACGAACTGAGCGGCCGTACCGGTCGACACGTTCCAGAGGTTCGACTGGCCGTTGGTTGCCGTCGATTCATCCTGCAACGCGAACGAAGCGGTGATGCCCTGGCCGAAATCAGCCGTGTAGGCAACCTGATTGACGCCGTTGGTGTGGTTGCTGCCGCCGGGAATGGTGTCGGGGCCGCCTGCCGGATAGCTCTGCCACGGAGCGTCGAAGATCGAAACCGTGCGGCCGAAGGTGAAGCCGGCGAACTGGATGAAGGCGTGGAAGAGGCCGAGCGAGGCCGCGCCGGTCGGGGCCGTCGTGCCGCCGCCGCTGCCGGTGACGGATGGGCTGTCATAGGTGGCGACCACATCGGCGTAGGTGCGCACCACACCGTATTCGGTCGCCGTGCGGGTATCGACGGTGAAGTCGAAACGGGCGCGGCTGTACCAGTAATTGGTCAGACGGTTGTTCGAGCCCTGATTGCCGCTCGAGCCGCTTTGCTGGAAGCTGTAGGGGCTCGCGCCGACAACCGCGTCGGCACGCAGATAGCCGCCCAGCTTGATGCAGGTGTCAGTGCCCGGCATGTAGTAGAATCCGGCACCGTACAGCGAGCAGATCTTCACGTACTCGACCGCCTTGGCCTTCACGGGGAGATCAGCCGCCTGAGCTCCACCGACGGCGATCAGTCCCGCCGCAGTGCCGAGCAAAAGGCTCTTCACCATCTTCATTTAAAACCTCCAAGTTGCTATTTTACGGAGACTGGACCGAAAGGCCCCCCAGATCCCCGTCTCTTCGAATCCGCTCGGTCACTTTGCGCTTCCGGACACACCCGCCTTCGGGAGTGACGTGAGCGAACCACCTGCAACGGGACGATCGAGTACCCCCCACCGCCATGAGCAACATATCTGCGCCATTCAGCTACTCAAAATACTTTATCTACTAAGCTTTGTGGTTTCACTAAGCCTGTGCCCCGCGCGCAACACCCCCAGCCGATCCCCTGAGTCGGTCATATTTGTAATTTTCATGACGAAATTACTCTGCTCTGCACTTGCGTCAGAGCAGGCTTGCGTGGACTAATGCCCATCCACGAGCACCGGCCCGAACAATCGGTTCACGGGAGAGACGCAGTGTCCGCGACGAGGAAAGAAGGAGCGCGCCTGCGCTCGATCGGCAACCTGGATATCATCAGGCGCTTCACCTGGGAGATATCGTCGATCAACATGTATCTGGAGGAGTTGCGTCAGTTCTGGGCGAAGACGCTCGGCATCAGCGGCCCGCAATGGCTGATCCTGATGGCGATCTCCGACCTCGACAAGGACGACGGCATCCCGGTCAACGTCGTCTCCAAGCTCCTCCACGTCGATCCGTCTTTCGTCACCACCCAGTCCAAGCTGCTCGAGAAGAAGGGCCTGTTGCGCCGTCGCCCCTCGCCGACCGACGCCCGCGTGGTGCGGCTGTCGCTGGCCGAGAAGGCGCAGAAGCACATCACGAGCCTCAACGAGCAGTACAAGACGATCCGCGAATTCGTCTTCCAGGAGTTCGACGAGAACGAGTTGACCGAATTCACCACCAAGCTCGCGACGCTGAAGAATCGCCTCGAGAAGGCCTGCGTCCGGATCTCCCTCGACTTCTAGCGCCCTACGACGGCGCTCAGATCCGCCCCGGCGGGGCCGAGCCGCGATTCGAGCCAATCGAAGATGTACTCGTTGGCAAGGCTCGGATTGTCCGCATGGGCCTGCGCCGCGCCGGTCTCGGCCGCAGTGAACACCTTCAGCATGACATTCGAGCTGCCGAGCCGGGAGCTCTGGACGATCTGACGCGCCCGGTCGGCCTTGAGCCAGCCGTCCTCGCCGAGCGTGATCAGCACCGGACAGTCGGCGCTGGAGGCCATCAGCGGCGCGTGCGGCACCGGCACGATGCTGAGGTCGCTCCTCGCGAATCGGCTGGCAAAGAAGGCCCGCTCGTGCAGGTCCCACAGGCCCCCGTCGCAGACGGCGGCGGCAAGCCGCGGCTCCTGCAACACGGCGCGCGCGACAAAGGACGAGCCCCAGCCGTCGGCGATGATCCCGACGCGCGCGAAATCGACGTCACCGCGCGTCTCCAGATAATCCATGACGCAAGGAATCGCGCCCTCGATATCCCGGCGCCGCAGCAGCTCATCGATGTAATCGTCACGCTGGTCGCCGAACAGGTCGAGGGCCAGCATCGAGAATCCTCGCTCGCGCGCATGCGGCACGAGCTTGAACAGGAACTCTTCCTTGCGATGGCCGGGCTCGCCGATGCAGATCACGGTCGGCGCCTGGCCGCCTCCCGGCTGTGCAGGGAGGAAGTAGCCCTGCAATGCGTGGCCGTCGAGCCAGGGGATCGTTACGACCTCGCCCGCCGGGCTACGCGCCGAAAGATAGCGGCGCGCGCATTCCTGCATCGCGAGCACGGCAACCCAGCGGCGCTCGTCGTCCGGCTCGAGCGGCATCGCCGCGGCACCGTAGTAATTCATGGCGCGCAGCCAGTTGCGCTGGGCACTCGCCATGTGACCTTCGGCGAACGCGGCCTCGGCGCGCTGCCGATTGGCCTGCGCCAGCCTCTTCCACTCGCGATGCCAGGAGCGGTCATCGCCCCCCTTCAATTGCCGCGCGATCATCAGGCATTCGGCGATCGTGGCTCCGCCATCCTGGGCGGCGATGAGCAGCCGCGTGAATTCAGCGGAGATGTCCTCTCGCTCGGGGCAAAGAAGCAAATCGTCCGAGAGGCATGCGGGTATCATCGGGAGCTACGCTCTGTCATCGCTTACACCAGACTGACTAAACCATTTCGGTTCCCCAACCAAGCGGCCGCGCGTGGCATTACAGCCGTTCGAGATCACCATCGCTTGAACAGACATTCACGTCGCATGCGTGACATTCCGTTTTGTCATGAGATGGCGAACGCGCACGAAGGCGGCCGGCCAAAATGACCGGCGCGACTCTTGACATGATAACTATCATACCTAAATACGCGCGCGTTCCACGAGGCTCGGCCTGGCGGTTTCAACCGAGCCGCCAGCCGACTTCCTGCGTAAAACTTTCGTAGAAGGCGCGGTCATAGGCCTGCTCGGGCGTCGCGCGCACGCGTGCGTCGAGGCGCTCGGCGTCCTCGCCGACGAGAATGCGCCAGCGCTCCGCCTTGACCCCGTCGAGGATGATCTTCGCGGCCTCTGCCGCGCTCGTCGGCGCATCCTCGAGGAAGCTGCGGGCGCGCTCGGCGAACACCGCCTGGATCTCCTCGTCCGACATTTTGTCAGCAGCTGGCACGCCGGCCGCGACCATGCGCTTGCGGGTCAGCGCGACCTCGTCGGCATTGAGTCGCTCCGATCCGTCGGCGCTCTGCACCTTGCGCGAATTCGAGACGATCGAGGTGCCGATGTGACCGGGCATCACCACCGAACATTTGACGTGCGGCGCGTGCAGGCGGAGGTCGTTGATCAGCGCTTCGGTAAATCCCTTCACCGCGAACTTGGCGGAGCTGTAGGCGGTGTGGGCCTGGCCCATGCCGATCGAGGCCCAGAAGCCGTTGACGCTCGCGGTGTTGACGATGTGGGCCTCGTCCGCGGCGACCAGCATCGGCAGGAAGGTTCGCACGCCGAGATAGACGCCGCCCCAGCAGATGTTGAAGGTGCGCTCCCACTGCTCGCGCGTGTTGGTGAACAGGCTGCCGCCGCCGCCGATGCCGGCATTGTTGAACAGCAGATGGATCCTGTCGGTCTTCTGCTGCTCGGCGAGCTCGTCGCGGAAACGCTTCAGATGATCCTCGATCGCGACGTCGGCGACGTGCGTCGTGACGCGCAGGCCCTGCGGCAGCTTCTCGGCCTCGCAGAGCCGCTTGGTCTCGGCCATCGCGGCCTCCGAGACGTCGCACATCGCGACGTTGCAGCCCTCGGCCACGAGCTGCCGTGCGAGCTCGCGCCCCATTCCCGTGCCGCCGCCGGTGATGACCGCGATCTTTCCAGCAAAATCCTTCATGGGACTTCGGTCCCTCCCTGTCGGCATGTTTCTTCGTTAGCGCGCCGCTTGCCGGGCGCGCGCAAAATGTAGCAGCGCTGCACGCGCAATTGAAAGTGGCGCGCCGTGATTGTTCGACATCGATTATTTCGGCGCGCGGATTAAACGAAGCTCACGCAATCACGCGCCCTGCATCCGGGCGTCTCGCCCGAGGCACATCCTTCGCGCCGCCAGCCGCTGGCGGGCCCTCAGGATGCGGGCGGTGTGCGTTGCGCCAGTTTCAACAGACAGCGATGCTCGCCAGCCTCATCCTGGGGGACCGCCGAAAGCGGTCGTCTCGAAAGACTAGGCGCTGACGATCGTCGCCGGGAAGCTCCGTTGCGGGGCGCGCCGGCGTCGCGGGCTCATGCCCGTAGAGCTGACGGGTTCCCGTATTTGTCCGGCTTCGGTTTAGGGGCAATTTTTTTACAACCCGAATCATCAACTGGAGTTCGGACGCTGGGTCGAGTCGGCCAGGCCAGCGTGTTGTTTGCGTGTCACAGGCTCTGGCACTCCGCTTGCATCCTCTTCGTGGTCTGAAACTACCGATGAGGTGACTGGAATGTTCGTGACCGTCGTTGCCGTGCTCTGCCGGCTTAGCGTAGCTAGCTCAGGCAGTTGCGTCGAGGAAATCGTGACTGACAGCAACATGACGCCCGAGATTTCGATGATGCAGTGCGCGGTCGGCGCACAGGCACCGCTGGCGAAATGGATGGGCGAGCATCCGATCTATCACGCCAATTGGCGCCTCGAGCGCTACAAATGCGTGCCCGGCCATTACGAGATCAAGGGCCACGCCTAAGGCCCCGAAGAACTACGGATAGCGAGGAAACGCCCGGGGGTCGCCTTGTCCCTCCGCACGGGCTCAAGCTGCGCCAGACCGATTGCGTCAGCGCTTTGTGACAATCGTCACGCTCTCCAATTGAGCAATCTCACGCAAAATAATCGCACGCGCGTTGCGCGCCCCTCCGCCGATCAACTGGGCCGTGCGCAAGCTCGTGATCGTGGCGATCGAGGCCAGCGCGTCAGCCCCGAGGCTGCACCGCGTCCTCGCCGAGCAGGTCTCGCGCCGTTGGTTGGAACGCCGCGACGGGATCGCACCGATCCTTAATCACTCGCCCCTATCGTGAACTTTCCACGAAGGAGAGATCAATGGCGGGGGCCTGCAAGGGATGCGGCGGCGGCGAGGGACTGCCGTTCGAATTCAAGATGGCGTTTCAACCGATCGTCGCCGTGAACGAACAGCGCGTCTGGGGCTATGAAGCATTGGTGCGCGGGCCCAATGGCGAAAGTGCACAGAGCGTCCTGAGCCAACTGACCGAAGACCAGCTTTACCGCTTCGACCAGGCCGCCAGAGTCATGGCGATTGAGACCGCCGGAAAGCTGTTTGACGATCCGCAAGCTCGGCTGTCCATCAACTTCATGCCCAACGCAGTCTACGAGCCGCAGGCGTGCATTCAACAATCCCTGGCGGCGGCGCGCCGTTCGAACTTCTCGCCCGCGAACCTCATGTTCGAGTTCACCGAAAACGAACGTATGGCCGATCCTGCGCATGTCGAGCACATTGTGCGAACCTACAAGACGCTCGGTTTTCTGACCGCGCTCGATGATTTTGGGGCCGGCTATGCCGGGCTCAGTTTGCTGGCGAGGCTCCAGCCGGACCTCATCAAGATCGACATGGAGCTTTTGCGCAACATCCACCTCAGCCGCCCGAAGCAGGTCATCGTCGCCGGCATCGCATCGATGGCACGTGAACTTGATATCAAGCTCCTCGCCGAGGGCGTGGAAAGCGAAGCCGAACTGACGGTGCTCCGGGCTGCGGGGATTGATCTCTTCCAGGGATATTATTTTTCCAAGCCGGGGTTCATGAGCTTGCCGAACGTGCACGCGATTTCCGCAACGGAAGCGGCCCTCGCAAGCTGACGGTCGCCGCGTCGATGACGAGCCGCCTTCCCCCGCCCGAACATTGCAGTCGCCAGACCCGCCAAGGCTGCCCGCCCTGTAACGTCAATCACACCTTTCTTCCCCAACCTCTTGCCTCCTAAGCTATCGCGCGCATGATGAGCGCACGCGCCTGCCGCCCCTCCGGCGTCGGCATCAGCGCATAATTGTGCGGCTGGTCGCGCAGCAGATGCAGCTCGACCGGCACGCCGACCGCCCTCGCCCGCTCTGCAAGATCGACGCTGTCGGGGTACAGCAGATCGCGCGTGCCCGAGAAGATCGTCATCGGTGCGAGGAAACGGAAAGTACCGTTGAGCGGGCTGACGAAGGGATGGCCGACATCGAGCTCGCCGGCATAGAGCCGTCCGGCTTCGATGATCCCCGGAATGTCCTGGACCGGATCGCGCGTTGCGATCTCGACCTGCTCCGGACGGCTGACCGACGCATCGGCCGCCGGCGAAATCAGCACCAGCCGCGCCGGCTGCCGATGGCCGCCATCGCGCAGCCATTGGCAGGCGGCAAGCGCAAGTCCTGCGCCCGCGGAATTACCCACCACCGTGACCTTTGCGGTGCCTGCGTCTTCCAGCAGCATCCGCAGCAGCTCGGCCGTCCTCGGCACGACATCCCCAGCGGTCGCGCGCGGCGCCAGCGGATAGATCGGCACGACGCAGGAGGCACGCGCCTTGCGCGTCATCTCGCCGATGAATCGCCAATGCGCCGGCGCGATCTGGTTGATGTAGCCGCCGCCGTGCAGGAACATGACATAGTTACAGCCCTCATGGCCCGAGGACGGCGCGGTGTAATAGACGGGCCAGCCGCCCATCCGGGTCAGGATCGCCTCGACACCGCGACCGAGCCCGGTCGGCTCGAACGAGGCGGGCTGCAAGGCAAGCTTCTGCACATGCGACTGCACCGCTTCGGCGGAGGCGAGTTGCTTCTTATGTGGAAGCCGGCGCAGCAGCAGGTTGAAAGCGCGACTTTGCAGGCTTGGCGCAGGGTCGCGGCTCCGCGGCCCGCAGATGTCAGGACAAAACTGCAAGGCCGACACAAGTCTTGCGACGCTCATGGTCCGTTCTCCGCCTGGCCCCGCATCCATATGGCGACACAAGGGGCTTGCCGACAGGCCGCCACGGGCCGATATAATGCGAGCATTCGCTCGCTTTTTCTACTCGCATTCAGGACCCAAGCCCATGGCGCGCAAGCCGCCGACAAATCCACGGAAAAATGCCTCGCAGGCGCGGTCGCGCGCCACCGTCGACGCTCTGGTCGAGGCGACCGCTCGCATTCTGGTCCGTGAAGGTTTCGAGAAGGCCAGCACCAACCGCATCGCCGAGATCGCCGGCGTCAGCGTCGGCTCGCTCTATCAGTATTTTCCCAGCAAGGAGGCGCTCGTCGCCGCCGTAATCGAGCGTCACAACGACGAGATCATGAAGGTCGTCCGCGCCGCCTTCGTCGAGGTGGCGGACATGCCGATCGACAAGGCGGTACGCCGGCTCGTCACGGTCGCGATCGAGGCCCACCACATCGACCCCGACCTGCACCGCATCCTCGCCGAGCAGATCCCGCGCATCGGCCAGCTCAGGGACGTCGAAGCGACAAACCGCGAAGTCCACGCCCTCGTGCGCGGCTATCTCGAAAGCCACCGCAAGGAGATGCGAAAGATCGACATGGATGTGGCGACCTTCATCTGCGTCAGCGCGATCGAAGCGGTCGCGCACAACACCGTGCTGAACGGGGCGGAGATGCTGTCGGAGAAGATGGTGAAGGTGCTGGTGGACGAGACGACGCGGATGGTGGTGGGGTATTTGAGGTAAGATGGACCGGCAACTGGGATGTGGAAGATGTTCGCTGGTCAGAAGGTCGACGCGAGCAGGCGCGCTTCCTCACCGATTGCCGTTGAAACGGCTTCCTAGATTATCCACACAGAGGCCGGTCAAATCGATTCGGAAAAACGTCATTCCATCAACGGCTTCGCTACTGTGCATGGGGTTGTTTTCGACATTTTAGCCTACCAGCCGCGGAAGCCCGCCCGCTACCGCCCCGGTCGCGCATGCATCACCGGCGGAGCAGGCGCTCCACGCCGACGGTCATCCACCCAACCGATGCTGTGGAAATTTTGGTCGGAGCGAGAGGATTTGAACCTCCGACCCCTAGTCTCCCAGACTAGTGCGCTAACCGGGCTGCGCCACGCTCCGAACGTCGTTCCATTAGCTAGGATCGGCGCGATGCGCAAGGCGAGCGACACCATTTTGGTGTCTCCGTCCGACCCCGGGAACTGGCCGCACAACAGGCGGAAGCGCCCCTACCCCTCGTTCAGTGCCTGGTCCAGCATTTCGCGGCAGGCGACCAGGTCGGCGAGCGCCCGGCCGAGCCGCTCCCGGTCCAGCGCGCTGGGTCCGGCCGGTGCGGCGGGGGTGCCACCCTTGCGGAAGGTGGTGAGGATCTCCTCGTCGTCGACCTCGGTGAAGCGGAAGTCGATGCCTTCCTCCTCATCGCCCTGGTAGTCGTCATCGTCGGCGTCGGCGATGCCCTTGATGGGCGCCTCGTCGTCCTCGGGCTCCCTCAGGCTGGCACCGATGGCATCCTCGATCGCGCCGAACGAGACCGCTGCCGCGCTATCGGCGAGGCCCTGCACCGATTTGACGCCGTGCTCCTTCAGGATCCGCTGCACACCGCGGATGGTGTACCCCTCGCCGTAGAGCAGCCGGCGGATGCCCTTGAGCAGGTCGACGTCGTCGGGGCGGTAATAGCGGCGGCCGCCGCTGCGCTTCATCGGCTTGATCTGGGAGAAGCGGGTCTCCCAGAACCGCAGCACGTGCTGCGGGATGTCGAGCTCCTGCGCTACTTCGCTGATGGTTCGGAACGCATCCGGCGCCTTGTCCAAATGCCAAATCCTTCGCGAAAGGCGTTACGCCTCGGGTTGAGCCTTGCTGGCATCGCCATTGGTGCGGTGCTGGGCGTTGATCCGCTGCTTCAGGATCGCCGACGGCTTGAACACCATGACCCGGCGCGGCGAGATCGGCACCTCGGTGCCGGTCTTCGGGTTGCGGCCGATGCGCTGGCCCTTCTTGCGGACCATGAAGGACCCGAACGAAGAGAGTTTCACCGTCTCGCCCTTTTCCAGGCAGTCGGTGATCTCCTTCAGCACGAGTTCCACGAAGGCGGACGATTCCGTGCGCGACAGGCCCACCTTCTGGTAGACGGCTTCGCACAGATCGACACGCGTTACGGTTTTACTTTGATCGGTCATCGCCCTGCCCCACATCACGGCGAACAATTGTTGTCTGAAATTATGAGCTTACGATACGACGGTCAACAGCGCTCATCAATGCAGGCGCATCGATAATCGGCGCCGATTCGGCAAAATTTTATCGACTGTGGCTCTACCAGCGCACGAGCGCGGAGCCCCAGGTGAAGCCGCCGCCCATCGCTTCCAGCAAGATCATATCGCCCTTCTTGATGCGGCCGTCCTTGCGCGCCACCGACAGCGCCAGCGGGATCGAGGCGGCCGAGGTGTTGCCGTGACGGTCGACCGTCAGCACCACCTTCTCCGGCGCGATGTGGAGCTTGTGGGCGGAGGCGTCGATGATTCGCTTGTTGGCCTGATGCGGCACGAACCAGTCGATGGTCTCGGCATTGAGCCCGGTCGCCTGGAAGGCGTCGACGATGACGTCGGTGATCATGCCGACCGCATGCTTGAAGACCTCGCGGCCCTCCATGCGCAGATGGCCGACGGTCTGGGTCGAGGACGGCCCGCCGTCCACGAACAGCTTTGCCTTGTGGCGGCCGTCGGAGCGTAAGTGCGTAGTGACGACGCCGCGATCGGTCGCGGCATTGCCCGGCTGCTCCTGCGCCTCGAGCACCACCGCGCCGGCGCCGTCGCCGAACAGCACGCAGGTGCCGCGGTCGTTCCAGTCGAGGATGCGCGAGAAGGTCTCGGCGCCGATCACCAGCGCGCGCTTGAAGGCGCCGGTGCGCAGGAAATTGTCGGCGGTGGCGAGCGCGAACACGAAGCCCGAGCACACCGCCTGCAGGTCGAAGGCCGCGCCGTGATTGATGCCGAGCGCGTTCTGCACGGCGACGGCGGTGGCGGGAAAGGTGTTGTCCGGCGTCGAGGTGGCCAGCACGATGAGGTCGATCGACTGGGCGTCCATGCCGGCATCGGTGAGCGCGGCCTGCGCCGCCTTGATCGCCAGATGCGAGGTGAACTCGCCCTCGGCCGCGATATGCCGCTCGCGAATGCCGGTGCGCTGAACGATCCACTCGTCCGAGGTATCGATGCGCGCCGCCAATTGGGCGTTGGTCACCACCTGCTCCGGCAGATAGGAGCCGCAGCCAAGCACGACCGAACGAATTTGAGTCACGAAACAGCCTCCTGCGCGGCCTGCACGGAATTGAGTGCACCGCCCTCGCGGTTGAGCATCTGATTGATCTTGTTCAGGAGATCGTAGTGAGCCATCTCATAGCCAACATCGATCGCATAGGCAAAGCCTTCGGCGCTGGTTCCGCCGTGGCTCTTGACCACCAGTCCGTTCAGACCCAGGAACACGCCACCATTGGACTTGTTCGGGTCCATCTTGTCGCGCAGGGCCTGGAAGGCGCTGCGGGCGAAGAGATAGCCGAGCTTGGACAGCCAGCTCCGCTTCATCTCATGGCGGAGTAATTCGGCCATCTGCCGCGCGGTTCCCTCGGCGGCCTTGAGCGCGATGTTGCCGGCATAGCCTTCGGTCACGATCACGTCGGCGACGCCCTTGCCGATGCCGTCGCCCTCGACGAAGCCGACATAATCGAGCTCCGGCAGGTTCCGCGCCCGCAGGATTTCTCCGGCCTCGCGAATCTCCTCGTGCCCCTTGATCTCCTCGGTCCCGATATTGAGCAGCCCGACGGTGGGCCGCTTCTTGTCGAACAGCACGCTCGCCGTGGCCGCCCCCATGAGCGCGAGCGACACCAGATGGTGCGCATCACCGCCGATGGTGGCGCCGAGGTCGAGCACGACGGATTCGCCGCGCCTGGTCGGCCATATTCCCGTAATGGCCGGCCGGTCGATCCCCTTCAGCGTGCGCAGGTGGAAACGCGACATCGCCATCAGCGCGCCGGTATTGCCGGCGGAGACCGCGACATCGGCCTCGCCCTGCTTCACCGCATCGATGGCCAGCCACATCGAGGACGTCCTGCGGCCGCGCCGCAGCGCCTGGCTCGGCTTGTCCGAACCACTGACGGCAATGTCGGTATGGATGATCTTCGCGGCGGCCTTGAGCTGAGGGTACCGGTCGAGCTCGGGCTCGATCTTGGCGCGATCGCCGACCAGCAGGAATTCGGTGTCGCGATGCCTGCCGAGCGAGATGGCCGCGCCCGGAATGACCACGGCGGCGCCGGCGTCGCCCCCCATGGCGTCAAGCGCAATGCGAACCTTGCTTGGCATAAAAGTCCTGGAAAACCTGGTCTGGTGCGGTCTTGAACGAGCGGGGCCGCAGAATGGGTCCGCCATGGACATGGCGACCGGTCAGGCGCCACGCCGCGCCCGGACCGGGGCGCGACAATAGCGTTTTGCGATCCCGAAACAACCTCTTGCCCCCAGCCTTTTGCTTTCAGGGCGATCCGGAGGCCAACAAGGGATTTTCAGGAAAAACGCATGAAATCAAAGGAATAAGTCAGCCTGTCAAACCACTCCCGCAATCCCCTCACGCCCGCTGGCAAGTGGCCTGAGCGGGAATGCCCAGCTATTTGTCTTTCTTCCTGCCCTTCTTGTCGTTGTCCTGGAGCGCCTTCAGCGCCGCAAAGGGATGATCCTCCGGGTCCGGCGCCGTGATCTCGGCCTCGAACACGGCTCCCTCCTTGCGCGGATAGGGGTCAACGGCAAGGAACAGGGCGTCGGTGGCGATCCGGCCGAGGTCGATGATGCCGTTGATGATCGGCTCCGGTGGATCGATCACCTCCGGCGGCTCCTCGTCGTCCCGCCCCTCCTCGATCAGGTCGGCCATCTTCCGAACCTCGGCCTCGGGAGCGAATACCAGGTCCACCGCCTCCGCGATCTCGCTCTCCATGGGATCGAGGGTGACCACGCAGGTCTGGCCGATCCGGGCGCGGATGGTGCCGGTCACCTGGACCCGGCCGCCGCTCTTGGGCACCACATCGAGGTCGGCCTGGGCGGACAGCACCTCGCGCAAACCGCCGACTTCAGCGATGGCCTGCCGCTCGGCGGCCGAGGCCTCCAGCTTGCGATGCAGGCCGCTGTCGGGGATCTGAGCGACGATGACGGGAGACCGCCAGGGATCAGGCCTGGGATCGGCATTCGGTCGGCTCATGGCGTGACATCCTCGGGAGTAGCAGGAGGAAACCTGAAGGAGGCGCGCAGCAGCGCAGCCTCATCGGCCCGGCCGAGATCGGCCTCGCTGGCCCGGGCATAGGCCGCGAGCCGCTGCGCCTGGTCGAGGCCAGTCCCATTCAAGATATTCTTGCAGATCGCCTCCGCCAGGGCCTCGCCGCCGGCCTCCATGGCCTGGTCATAGGCCTGCACCCGGCCATAAAACGCCTCGCCGAAGGCGCGCATCCGCTTCGGCACGGTCTGGTCGCCGATCCCCATCTCGCGCAGATTGTCGTCCATATCCTCGCAGAAGCGGTCGAACAACGCCTGGGACAGCTCGGTCGCGCCTCCGGTGGTGTCTTGGACCGTGCGGAGGCGGCGCAGCAGCAGCCACAGATGCAGCAGCAACAAGTCGAAACGCCCGTTAACCGTATCGGGCACGCCCAAGTCACGGTAAAATATGGGTTCTCGCGCCTGCGTCACGATCATGCCATAGATGGCTTCAATGGTGCCGGACGGGGTTAGCCGGGGTTTCCTGAAGTGATTGAACGGCCAAAGCATTGTGGTTTCCGCAAGCGGGCGCGCGCGTGTTGCATTCAGACGCCCTGCCCGGTACTTCAGCGCCTCGCGCGACGCAAGGGGACGGAATCAGTTCCGCTATGACCACATCGAACCAGATCAGCCTGCGCGCAGACAAGCGGCGCGGCCTTCGTGCACGCTGGCGCGGCCTGCGCATGCTTGCCGCCGTCACCCTGATCGGCGCCGCGCTCACAGGCTGCACCGGCGAGCAGTTCCAGAAGGGTTACATCCTGCCGCCCGGCGCGCTGGAGCAGATTCCGATCGGCGCGAGCCAGGATCAGGTGCTGATCGTGATGGGTACCCCCTCGACGGTCGCCACACTCGACGGTGAGGTCTTCTATTACATCTCGCAGCGCTCGGAGCGCACGGTCGCCTTCATGAACCAGAAGGTGGTCGACCAGCGCGTCATCGCGATCTATTTCGACAAGAGCCGGCGCGTGCGGCGGCTGGCGAATTACGGCTTGCAGGACGGAAAGATCTTCGACTTCATCAGCCGCACCACGCCGACGTCGGGCCAGGAGATCAACTACCTCACGCCGCTGTTCAAGCTGCTCAGCTTCAACTGAGTAAAGCGTTCTCGAACGACGTGGATACGTGTTCGCGTCGAGAAGCGCGTCAAACGAGACACTAGAGCCCGTTCCAATTCCACCGCAAGGTAAATGGCGCTCGCCTGCGGCGTCGTGCCGCCCTTCGCGCGGCCTTTGCCGTGGCGTGCGACTTGCCGTGACAAGTCAGGTTCCCTACGCTCCCGCCAAAGCAAGAAGCTGGGAGTGGATTCGTGTCCAAGAAACTTCAGAAAACTTTGTTGTCCCGTCGTCGCGTGCTCGCCGGTGCTGCCGGCCTTTCGGCTGCGGCGATCCTGCCGCGTTCGAGCCTCGCCGATTGGAAGCCGACCGAGACCGTTCGTCTCATCGTACCGGCCGCCGCCGGCGGTTCGACCGACGTCATGGGCCGGCTGCTCGCCGCTCACCTGCAAAGTGCTTGGGGCGGGTCGGCCGTCGTGGAAAACCGCTCGGGCGGCGGCGGCACCATCGGCACCGCCGAGGCGGTCCGCGCCAAGCCTGATGGCCACACCATTCTGGTCGGCAATCCTGGTCCAAACGCGATCGCCTACAGCATCTTCAAGAACCTCTCCTACAAGCCGGACCAGCTTCAGCCCGTCTCCAACATGATCCGGATCCCGAACATCGTCTCGGCGCATCCGAAGACCGGCATCAAGTCGATTCCCGAGTTGATCGCGTATCTCAAGGCCAATCCGGACAAGCTCAGCTACGCCTCCTCCGGCGTCGGCCAGAGTCCTCACCTCACCGGCGCCTGGTTTCTCCAGCTCACCGGGCTGAAGATGACCCACATTCCGTTCCGCGGCGCGGGCCCGGCGCTTCAGGCCGCGCTCGCCGGCGACATCCAGATTCTGTTCGACAATCTCTATCCGAGCTTGCCGCAGGTGCAGAGCGGCACCCTCACCGGTCTCTGCGTCACCACCACAGAGCGTAGCGAACTCGCGAAAGACCTGCCGACCATGCGCGAGAGCGCGCCGGAGCTGGCGAGTTTCGACGTCTCCTCGTGGTTCTCGGTGTTCCTGCCGAAGGGCGTCTCGCCCGAGGTGCTGGGCGCGCTCAATCTCCAGGTCAAGGCGATGCTGGAGCGCGACGACGTCAAGAAGCAGATCGCCGCCATGGGCGCCCGCGCCGACTACGGTACGCCGGAGCAGTTCGCCGCCTTCCTGGATGCCGAGACGAAGAAGTTCGCCGGCATCATCCAGAAGGAAGGCCTGCAGATGGACGTGCAATAGGAGCTCGTGTCCCGGACGCGTGCAACGCTGCGCCGGGACCCGGACGCTCGAACTTGGACCCCGGACGCAGCGCATCACGTCGCGCTGGGCTGCGTCCCGGGAACGCCGGCAAGGCAATGCTCACAGCAAAAACCCCGCGGCTCGCGCCGCGGGGTTTTGTCTTGGTTCGTCTCCGCCGCTCAGTGCGCCAGGATCGCCAGCAGCAGCAAGGCCACGATGTTGGTGATCTTGATCATCGGGTTCACCGCAGGGCCGGCCGTGTCCTTGTAGGGATCGCCGACAGTGTCGCCGGTCACCGCCGACTTGTGGGCATCACTGCCCTTGCCGCCGAAATGGCCGTCCTCGATGTACTTCTTGGCATTGTCCCAGGCGCCGCCGCCCGAGGTCATGGAGATCGCGACGAACAGGCCCGTCACGATCACGCCGAGCAGCATCGCGCCCACCGCGGAGAAGGCCGCCGACTTGCCGGCCACGCCACCACCCGCGATCACGTAGATCAGGAAGTACACCACGATCGGCGACAGCACCGGCAGCAGCGAGGGAATGATCATCTCCTTGATCGCAGCGCGGGTGAGCAGGTCCACCGCCTTGCCGTAATCAGGCTTGTCGGTGCCCTGCATGATGCCGGGCTTCTCGCGGAACTGACGCCGCACCTCCTCGACGATCGCACTGGCAGCGCGGCCGACGGCGGTCATGCCCATCGCGCCGAACAGATACGGCAACAGGCCGCCGAACAGCAGGCCCACCACCACGTAGGGGTTGTTGAGCGAGAAGTCCGGATTGACGCCAGCGAAGTAGGGATGGCGCGCGGAGTCCGCAATGAAGAACTTGAGATCCTCGTTGTAGGCCGCGAACAGCACCAGAGCACCGAGACCGGCAGAGCCGATCGCGTAGCCCTTGGTGACCGCCTTGGTGGTGTTGCCGACCGCGTCGAGGGCGTCGGTCGACTTGCGCACCTCCTTCGGCAGTCCCGCCATCTCGGCAATGCCGCCGGCATTGTCGGTGACGGGGCCGAAGGCATCGAGGGCGACGATCATGCCGGCCAGCGCCAGCATGGTGGCGGTCGCGATCGCGATCCCGAACAGCCCGGCGAGGCTGTAGGTGACCAGGATGCCGGCGATGATGACGATCGCAGGCAAGGCGGTCGCCTCCATCGAGATGGCGAGCCCCTGGATCACGTTCGTGCCGTGGCCGGTCACCGAGGCCTGGGCGATCGACTTCACCGGACGGTAGTCCGTGCCGGTGTAGTATTCGGTGATCCAGATGATCAGCGCGGTGACGACGAGACCAACCACGCCGCACTCGAACAGCGCCATGCCGGTATAGCTGACGCCGTCGAGCTTGCCGAAGCCGATCAGGTAGTAGATCACCAGCGCGATGCCGACCAGCGACAGCACGCCGGTCGCGATCAGGCCCTTATAGAGTGCGCCCATGATCGATTGGCTCGGCCCGAGCTTGACGAAGAAGGTGCCGATGATCGAGGTGATGATGCAGACGCCGCCAATGGCGAGCGGCAGCGTCATCATGGTGGCGAGGATCGGCGTCTTGGCGAAGAAGATCGCCGCCAGCACCATGGTGGCGACCGCGGTCACCGCATAGGTCTCGAACAGGTCGGCGGCCATGCCGGCGCAGTCGCCGACATTGTCGCCGACGTTGTCTGCGATCGTGGCGGGGTTGCGTGGATCATCCTCGGGAATGCCGGCTTCGACCTTGCCGACGAGGTCGCCGCCGACGTCCGCCCCCTTGGTGAAGATGCCGCCGCCGAGACGGGCAAAGATCGAGATCAGCGAAGCGCCGAAGCCGAGCGCCACCAGGGCGTCGACAACGACCCGGCTGTCAGGCGCCAGTTTCAGCGAATGGACCAGGAAGGCGAAATAGATCGTCACACCCAGCAGCGCGAGACCGGCGACCAGCAGGCCGGTGATGGCGCCCGCTTTGAAGGCGAGTTCGAGACCGCCGGCGAGCGACGTCGTCGCGGCCTGGGCGGTACGCACATTGGCGCGGACCGAGACGTTCATGCCGATGAAGCCCGCGGCGCCGGACAGGATAGCGCCGATGGCAAAACCGATCGCGACATAGAGCCCGAGGAAATAGGCAAGCAGCACGAAGATGACGATGCCGACGATACCGATCGTGGTGTACTGGCGCCGCAGGTAGGCCTGTGCGCCTTCACGCACCGCTCCTGCGATCTCCTGCATGCGCGGCGACCCCGCATCCGCGCTTAACACCGAAGACGTCGCCCAAATCGCGTAGACGACGGAAAGTACTCCGCAGAGCACAATCAACCATAATGCTGTCATGTGATGTTTGCCTCAGATCCTTGATGTACCCCCGGCGCCTTTTGTTGTCCGTCGTGCGGTGCGGCGCCTTGATTTCGAACAAAGCCGCCCCTTGCCCAAAAGGGGCGGCTTCAGTCAGCCGCAAGCTTGCCAAAATCAAATTGAGGGTGCAACGCCGGATAAGGCCGAAAACGCCGATCTCGGCAGGTATTTAGCACCAAGTGCCGAGAACTAACGTGCCGTTTGGAGCAATTCCTAGAAGTGGCTGTAGGACAGCCGCTTCAAGGTCAATTCCTGGCCCTGCCCGTCCAGGAAGCGCGGCCTTTCGTTCCCCGCGACGATGGTGCCGATCGCCGTGACGGCAAGGCCGGCCACCCGCCCCGCGCCAATCAGTGCATCGGCTTGCGCCGGCGGCACAGTGCACAGCACCTCGTAATCGTCGCCCCCCGCAAGCAGCGTCTCGACGCAAACGATTTTGCGGGCGACCAGGCCCGCCGCCGCGGCTGAAAGCGGCACGCGTGTCACCTCGACCGTGGCCGAGACCCCGGACGCTGCGCAGAGTTTCACCAGATCGCCGGCGAGCCCGTCGGAGACGTCCATGGCCGCGGTCGCATGATCGCGCACGGCGCGCGCCAGCACATTGCGCGGCTGCGGCACGCGATAGCGCGAGACCAAGGCGTCCCGTGCTGCGGGATCGCTCGCGAGCGCGGCCGCAGCGGCGCCGCCTGTGAGCACGTCGAGGCCAAGCGCAGCATCGCCGATGGTGCCCGTCACCAGGATGCGATCGCCTGGCCTGGCGCCACTACGGCCGACCATCCGCCCCTGCGGCACGCGGCCGAAGGCGGTGATCGAGACCATCTGCGGGCCCGGCGTCGAGACCGTGTCGCCGCCGAGCAGCGGACAAGCGAATTCCTTCGCGTCCTCGCCCAGCGCGTCCGCGAAGGGCCGCAGCCAGGCGTCCTCCCTGCTGCGCAGCGCCAGCGTCAGCACGAAGCCGGCCGGCACCGCGCCCTTGGCAGCGAGATCGGACAGGTTCACCCGCAGCGCCTTGCGCGCGATGGTGCCGGGGGGATCATTGGCAAGATAATGCACGCCCTCGACGACGGCGTCGGTGGTGACGACGATGTCGTCGCCGGACGAGGCCAGCACCGCGGCGTCGTCGACGAGGCCGAACGCACCGGGATCAGTCGCCAGCGGCTGGAAATAGCGGGCGATGAGCGAGTCTTCGGCGGAGGGATTTTGTGGATTTGCCACTGGCTTATCCCCGCAAACAGGTGTCGTCGCCCGGCTCGACCGGGCGATCCAGTATTCCATAGGCGCTCGTTTCAAATCGATAGGCCGCGGCGTACTGGATCACCCGCCTTCGCGGGTGATGACAGCGGAGAATGGGGCTCGCGTATTGCTTCAATGCGACGCCCTTCAGCACGACTATCGCCCGAACTCGTCACCGCGAAACTGGCGGCCGATCTGGTCGAGAACCGCATTCACCATGCCGGTCTCCTCGCGGTCGACGAAGGCGTTGGCGACGTCGACATATTCGGAGACGACGACGCGTCCCGGCACGTCCTTGCGATGCTCCAATTCGTAAGCTCCCGCACGCAGCACCGCGCGCAGGATCGCCTCGATCCGCTTCAAGGGCCAGCCCTTCGACAGCGCCTCGTCGATCAGGGGATCGAGCTTCTTCTGGTCGCGCACGACGCCGGAGACGACGTCGCGGAAGAACGCAGCTTCCGCCGGCAGATATGTGTCGCCCTCGACCTCGTTGCCCAGCCAGTGGCTCTCGAACTCGGCGAAGATGTCGTTGATGCCGGCGCCGGCGATATCCATCTGGTACAGCGCCTGCACGGCCGCGAGCCGCGCCGCGCCGCGCCGGTTCGCCTTCTTCTCGAGCCCCGCCGGCTTTTTGGTGTTGTCGGCCATGGCTTTAGGCCTGCGCCAGGCGGCGTTTGATGCGCAACATCGCAATCGCCGCGCGCGCGGCATCGCCGCCCTTGTCGAGCTCGCTGGCGCGCGCCCGTGCCCAGGCCTGCGCATCATTGTTGACGGTGAGGATGCCGTTGCCGAGCGGCAGTTTTCGCGTCACCGCAAGGTCCATCAGCGCGCGCGAGGATTCCTGCGACACGATCTCGAAATGGATGGTGTCGCCGCGGATGACGCACCCGAGCGCGATCACGGCGTCATAGGGCTTGCCGTTCGCCGCTGCGGCGTCCACCGCGATAGCGACCGCTGCCGGGATCTCCAGCGCGCCGGGAACCGTGATGACATCATGCGTCAGGCCGGCCGCCTTCAGCTCGGCAATGGCGCCGTCCAGCAGTGCGTCCTGGAGATCGTCATAGAACCGCGCCTCGACGATCAGCGCGCGCGCGCCGGAAATGTCGGTCTGGTCCTTCAGGGGTGCGCGCCGCGCGTCTGCCATCGTCAAATCCGTTCTACAGGGGTTGGCGCGTTATGTAGTCGCCGCAGGCGGGTAAGCCAAGTTCAAAGACTGTCATTCCGGGGCGCGAAACGCCCCCGGAATGATGGCTAAGCCGTCATTTCCGTCAGCCGCGCCGCGTAGCGGGCCATCAAATCGACCTCGATATTGACCTCATTGCCCGCCTTCCAGCCGCCGATCGTCGTCACCGTCAGCGTGTGCGGAATGATCAGCACTGAAAAGCTCACCTCCTGCACCGTATTGACCGTCAACGACACGCCGTCGAGCGTGATCGAGCCCTTGGTGGCGATGAACCGGGCCAGCTCCCGCGTGGTCGCAAGCTCGAACCGCGCCATGTCGGGCAGATCCTCGCGGCTGAGAAGCGTCGCGATACCATCGGCATGGCCGGCGACGATGTGCCCGCCGAGCTCGTCGCCGATCTTCAGCGCACGCTCGAGGTTGAGCTTCGTTCCGACCTTCCAGTGCTTTGCCGTCGTCAGCGCCAGCGTCTCCGCGCCAGCATCGACGTCGAACCAGGTCTTGCCGCCATCGGTGCCTGAGGCGACCACCGTCAGGCAGACGCCGTTGCAGGCGATCGAGGCGCCGTCGGCAATGGTGGTCTGGTCATAGCGGCAGGCGATGCGCAGGCGGTGCAACTGCCCCTGCGCCTTCGGCGTGAAGCCGACGATCTCGCCGATATCGGTGACAATGCCGGTGAACATTACGCGCGCTCGTAGATGGTGAGAGTATCCCTGTCGAATGTCTCGCTAGCATGAACCTTGTAAGCCTGCGACTGCGTGATTTTCGACAGGGGCAATGCATCGAGCGCATCGACGCCCTCGGCGCCCACCGCTTCCGCCCCGCGGAACAGCCAGATCTCGTCGACGAGATCGGCCGCGATGAAGGATGCCGCAACCCGGCTGCCGCCCTCGACCATCAGGCGGGTGATGCCCTTCCCGGCCAGCGCATGCAGCGCGGCGGGCAGATCGAGTCCTGAGGCATTTGCCGGAGGGATGCGGATCACTTGCGCGCCGGTCGCACCGAGGCGCGTCGCGGCTGCGGCTTCCGCAAGCTCGGATCCCATCACCCAGAGCGGCGTCTCGCGCGCGGAGCCCACAAGCTTGCTCGATGCAGGAATGCGCAGGCTCTGATCGAGCACCACGCGCACTGGCGAGCGCGCGGCCATGCCCGGCAGGCGGCAGGTGAGAAGCGGATCGTCCGCCAGCACCGTACCGATGCCGATCAGAATGGCATCGCTCTGGGCGCGGAGCAGATGCACACGATTGCGCACAGCTTCGCCGGTGATCGCGACGGGCTTGCCGCCGGCGGCGCCGATCTTGCCGTCGGGCGACACCGCGAGCTTCAGGATCACATGCGGACGCTTGTCCCGGATCCGGCGGAAATGCCCGGCATGATCGAACGCGGCCTCTGCCGCGCACAATCCGACATCCACCGCAATGCCGGCGGCGCGCAGGCGCGCATGGCCCTGTCCCGCGACCTCAGGATTGGGATCCTCGATCGCCGCCACCACCCGCTTGATGCCGGCCGCGATCACCGCATCGGCGCAAGGCGGCGACTTGCCGAAATGCGAGCACGGCTCCAGCGTGACATAGAGCGTGGCGCCCCGGGCCGCCTCGCCTGCCCGCAGCAAGGCCTCGGGCTCGCCATGCGGCCGTCCTCCGGGCTGCGTCCAGCCTCGCCCGACGATGACCCCGTCCTTGACGATGACGGCGCCAACGGCCGGATTGGGCCAGGTGCGCCCCTGCCCGCGCTTACCCAGCGCCAGCGCAAGCTGCATGAAACGATGATCGGCGTCCTTGGCCTCACGGGCCTTCTGCGCGAACTGATCTTCCAGGATGCGGAAGATCATTTGCGGATCGCGGCGAGCCGCGCTTCCTCCTCACCGGAGAGCTCGCCGAGCACGTCGGCGAAATCCTTGGCCTCGCGGAAATTGCGGTAGACCGAGGCAAAGCGCACATAGGCGACGTCGTCGAGCGTGCGCAGATGCTCCATCACGGTCTCGCCGATCACCTCCGAGGAGATCTCGGCCTCGCCCCCGGTCTCGAGCTCGCGCACGATGGTGGAGACCATCTTCTCCACCCTTTCAGGCTCGACCTGCCGCTTGCGCAGGGAGATCGAGACCGAGCGCATCAGCTTGTCGCGGTCGAACGGCACGCGGCGGCCATTGCGCTTGATCACCGTGAGCTCGCGCAGCTGCACACGCTCGAAGGTGGTAAAGCGGAAATTGCAGGCGACGCACACGCGACGCCTGCGGATCACGGACGAGTCCTCGGTCGGACGCGAGTCCTTTACCTGCGTATCGAGACTGTTGCAGTTCGGGCAGCGCATCCGCTTGCTTTCACCAGTTTACCTTGGCCTTACTGATAGATCGGGAACCGGTCGGTGAGCGCCTTGACGCGTTCCTTGATCGCGGCTTCGACCAGCGGCGCCTTGCCGTCGTCGGACTGCGCGATCGCGTTGAGGACCTCGGCAATCATGCCGGCGACCTGCTGGAATTCGGCGACGCCGAAGCCGCGGGTGGTCGCCGCCGGGGTGCCGAGACGCAGGCCCGAGGTGACGAAGGGCTTTTCGGGGTCGAACGGAATGCCATTCTTGTTGCAGGTGATGGCGGCGCGAACCAACGCCTTCTCCGAGACGTTGCCCTTGAGGCCCTTCGGCCGGAGGTCGACCAGCATCAGATGGTTGTCGGTGCCGCCGGAGACGATGTCGAAGCCGTGGCTCTTCATCGCCTCGGCCAGTGCCTTGGCGTTCTCGACGACGTTCTTGGCGTAGACCTTGAAGTCCGGACGCAGCGCTTCGCCGAACGCAACCGCCTTCGCCGCGATCACATGCATCAACGGGCCGCCCTGCAGACCCGGGAAGATCGCCGAGTTGAGCTTCTTGGCGAGCACCTCGTCGTTGGTGAGGATCAGGCCGCCGCGCGGACCGCGCAGCGATTTGTGCGTCGTCGTCGTGGTGATGTGGGCATGCGGCACGGGCGAGGCATGCACGCCACCGGCAACGAGGCCGGCGAAGTGCGCCATGTCGACCAGGAGATAAGCGCCGACCGAGTCCGCGATCTCACGGAAGCGCTTGAAGTCCCAGGCACGCGAATAGGCCGAGCCGCCGGCAACGATCAGCTTCGGCTTGACCTCTTCGGCCTGCTTGGCGACCGCGTCCATATCGATGATCTGGTCCTCGCGGCGCACCGTGTAGTGCGAGGCCTTGAACCACTTGCCGCTCATGTTGACGGGCGAGCCATGGGTGAGATGGCCGCCGGCCGCAAGGTCCAGACCCATGAAGGTATCGCCGGGCTGCAGCAGCGCCAGAAATACCGCCTGGTTCATCTGGCTGCCGGAGTTCGGCTGCACGTTGGCGAAATTGGCGCCGAACAGCTTCTTGGCGCGATCGATCGCGAGGTTCTCGGCGACGTCGACCCACTCACAACCGCCGTAGTAGCGCGCGCCCGGATAGCCTTCCGCGTACTTGTTCGTCATCACCGAACCCTGCGCTTCCAGCACGGCCCGGCTGACGATGTTCTCGGAGGCGATCAGCTCGACCTCGTGGCGCTGCCGGCCGAGCTCGCCCTTGATGGCGGCTGCGATTTCCGGGTCGGCCTGCTCGAGCGAGGCGCTGAAAAACGAATCGGGCGCGGAGGCGGTCTTGGCTGCGGTCATCTTGCGAATATCTCCACCGCCGCAGCCTTTTGGCGGGCTACGGGCGGTCTGGTGTGGCGATCGGAAGCGGCGAGCGCGATCTACCACATCGCCCGCAACTGGCCAAGGGTTTGCGGGTCGGGGCCGAGATTTGTGCAAGATATGGTGGGATCGGAGGTTCTCGGTAGCCGGACCGGCCTGGGAGACGGCCCGTCTGTCACCTCCGAAATGGGTCCGCTTCGGGCCTTTAACGCCTCATGCCCGAAGCTCGACGTGCCGCGGAAATCGCGTCACAACCCGGTATACCCCGCCTTCACCGGATCCACGCTGCCGTCGAGCTGGCGCAGATAGGTCAGGCCGCAAACCGTCAACCTGTGCGGGTCCTTCTCGCCGGCCTCCATCAGTGTATTGAGATAGTTCGTGACCTTGGCCCGTGCCTCCTCGCTGGCCGCGGCGGTGCGGTTGGCGAGCAGGTCATAGGTCTGCATGATGCGGTCGATGGCGGCTTCCATGGCACCCTCTGGTTTTCTTGCATGTTCGGAGCTTCGATCAGGCAACCGCGCGGGCCTCGGTCTGCGTCTCGAACCGATTGATCGCCTTGTTGGCGAGCCTGATCTTGTTGAATTCGCCTTGCTGGAGCAGCTTCACGACAATCCCCAGCAGGCGCTCGTCGGTGACGAGAGTATCGGGGATCGCGCCGGAGCGGCGAAGGTAGTTCGCAGCGATTGCGTAGGCCTCACTCACGAGTTCCACGTTCATCGCCTGAAGCCCGCGCTCGACCAGCATCGACTTGTCTCCGATCCGAAGGAGACAAGCGCTGGGCTCGAAACTGGTTCCACGCCGCAAGCAATTATTTCGCAGTTGCACAAAGCAACACGCACCGGTCCGGACGAATCCGGGCCGGCGCGCTGGGGAAGTTGAGGCACGTTCGGGGGGCTTGCCGGTCTTGTTTTGGGCCGGCTTGGCCCTATCCCGTAAAAACTCAGAGGCGATACAGGATCTGGTCGGTCCAGAACCGCTCGAGGCGATGCAGCGACTTGTTGAGGGTCGAGAACTCCTCGCCCGAGATGCCGCCGACCTGCTCCACCGTCTTGACGTGCTTCTGGTAGAGCGCATCGACGATGCGGCGGACTTCCTGGCCCTGCGGGGTCAGGCGGATGCGCACCGAGCGGCGATCGACGCGCGAGCGCTGATGATCGAGGAAGCCGAGCTCGACGAGCTTCTTCAGATTGTAGGAGACGTTGGAGCCGAGATAGTAACCGCGCGTGCGCAATTCGCCCGCGGTCAGCTCCTTGTCGCCGATGTTGTAGAGCAGGAGCGCCTGCACCGAGTTGATGTCCGCGCGACCGCGGCGATCGAATTCATCCTTGATCACGTCGAGGAGCCGGCGATGCAGCCGCTCCACCAGAGTCAAAGCTTCCAGATAGAGCGACTGCACCGAACCCTGCTGGCCGGAGACGCGCTCTGCGGTATCTGCCGCAGTTGCGACGGCTTTCATCATGACACTTCCCCTGTTGTCGTTTTTATCGACACTTATTCGACGAAACTTGTGTCCCGTCTGATAGGTGCAACTTAAGGGGCTCGTTTGAAGATCGGCTTAAATAAGAGAATAAAGAGATCATGAATTTAAGACAGTGAATTGCGGATTAAGCCTGTGCCACAAGCACTTTTCGCAACGCTCTGTTGACCTTCGCAAGGTCCTGTTCACCCTCCGTCCGCCCCCCTTGTCGCATTCCAGAACAGCCCCGCTTCGTTTCGAAACGGGCGCGTAAGAGCTGTGGCGGAACCGGCTGGTCAACGAAAACTTACCGCAAATTTTAGGCAACCAACGGTCAACCAAGCGCAACACTCTCGTGTCCCGGACAAGCGCCGCAAAGCGGCGCGGAGTGCCGGGACCCAGATGTTTCAAAGCGAGATTGCGGAAAGATGGGGCCCGGGCTCTGCAACGCATCACGCCGCACTGGACGACGACGCTTCGCTTCGCGAGGGGCGCGCTGCATTGCGTCCGGGGCGCGAGAGCATACGCCTATGGCGGCCGTTCGCGCGCGGCCATCCAGGCGAGCGCGAGATAGGCGGCGAGCATGAAGGCCTCGACGCCGACGACGATCAGGCTGCCGCCGTAGATGCCCGGGAACATCAGCTCGATCACCGCCATCGACACCACGGTCGTGAGCCACACCACCGCTCCCCACGGGGTTGCCAGCCACAGGCCGACCGCGGCGACGAGCTCGATCACGGCGAAGTAGACCGTCGCGGCCTGCCAGGCCATCGACTGGTTCTCGAACGCCTCGTCCTCGCCGCCGACAAAACCCGTCACCTGGGCCCAGTGATACAGACCTTTCAGGATCGACAGCAGCGCCATCACCCGCAGGAACAGCACCAGGCGGCGCGTCCAGACATTGTCGTCGGACTCGACCCGCTCCGACGAGATCGCAGCGACCGACATCGCCGTATCTCTGGCATTCTCTCTGGCAGTGTCCCTGGCGCCGTCGCGGGCCGCATCGCGGGTGGAGATCTCGGACATAGACCCCTTCTGGCTGCTTCGGCCCGCAAAATCAATCGGCTGCTATCCCTTGCGGCAGGTCAAGCCGCGGTGACGGGAACCATGCGAGCTGGTATAAGAATAATTCCAGTCGGAGGAAGAGAGATGGCGATCAAATACGGACGGCCGATCGAATTGCGCGAGGTTTCGCGCCGGGAGGGAGCGGCGGTGCCCCATGCCCTCGATCTGACCGTCCGTCCGCGCCGCAACCGCAAGGCCGAATGGGCCCGGCGCATGGTGCGGGAGAACGTGCTCACCACCGATGACCTGATCTGGCCGCTATTCCTGATCGACGGCACCAACAAGCGCGAGCAGGTCGCCTCGATGCCCGGCGTCGACCGTCTCAGTGTCGATCAGGCGGTGCGCGAGGCCGAGCGCGCCATGAAGCTCACCATCCCCTGCCTCGCGCTGTTTCCCTATACCGATCCGTCCTTGCGCGACGAGGAAGGTTCGGAAGCCACCAACCCGAACAATCTGGTCTGCCAGGCGGTGCGCGCGATCAAGAAGGAGTTTCCTGAAATTGGCATTCTCTGCGACGTCGCGCTCGATCCCTTCACCAGTCATGGCCACGACGGTCTGATCTGCGACGGCAAGATCTTGAACGACGAGACGGTGGCCGTTCTGGTCCGTCAGGCGCTGGTGCAGGCCGAGGCCGGCTGCGACATCATCGCGCCGTCCGACATGATGGACGGCCGCGTCGCCGCGATCCGCGAAGGGCTGGACCGCGCCGGCCAGCCCGACGTGCAGATCATGGCCTATGCCGCCAAATATGCCTCCGCCTTCTATGGCCCGTTCCGCGATGCGATCGGCTCGGCCAAGACGCTCACCGGTGACAAGCGGACCTATCAGATGGACAGCGCCAACACCGACGAAGCGCTGCGCGAGGTCGAGCTCGACATCGCCGAGGGCGCCGACATGGTGATGGTGAAGCCCGGCATGCCCTATCTCGACGTCGTCCGCCGCGTGAAGGACACCTTTGCGATGCCGACCTTCGCCTACCAGGTCTCCGGCGAATACGCGATGATCGCGGCCGCCGCGAACAACGGCTGGCTCGACGGCGAGCGCGCGATGATGGAGAGCCTCCTGGCGTTCAAGCGTGCCGGCGCCGACGGCGTGCTGAGCTACTTTGCACCGAAGGCCGCGGAGAAGCTGCGCAGCCAAGGATAAGGTGCCGTAGGTTGGGCAAAGGCGCATTTGCGCCGTGCCCACGATCGGCCCCTGCCGGATGGTGGGCACGCTTCGCTTTGCCCACCCTGCTCGCTGTATCCCCGCCCCCGAATCGCCGGATTATTTCGGCTTGTTAATGTCCTGCGCCCTTGGCACGGGGATGGCCTGTTCCCATGTCCTGTCCTCGAGGGTTTCCCCTTGGGAGGACGGACCATGTCGTATGACTCGGGCAATTCAGGAGCCTGGCGCAATGACGGCGGCGCACAACCACACGCCTTCGACCCCGATCTGAATCCGGAGCTGTTCCGCGGCGTTGCGACGCGGCGGGTGTTCGCGTTCCTGATCGACATGGTCGTGATCTCGGTGCCGGTGATCCTCGGCTACATCTTCATCGCATTGTTCGGCGTGGTCACGCTCGGCATCGGCTGGGCGCTGTTCTGGCTGGCCTGGCCGGCCTCCGTGATCTGGGCCATCGTCTACTATGGCGCCTCAATCGGCGGCCCCTCGTCGGCGACGGTCGGCATGCGCCTGATGGATCTGGAGTTGCGTACCTGGTACGGCGCGCCCGGCTATTTCGTGCTTGGCGCCACCCATGCCGTGCTGTTCTGGGTGACGGTCTCGTTCCTGACGCCCTTCGTCGTGCTGGTCGGACTATTCAACGGCCGCCGGCGCCTGCTGCACGATTTCGTGCTGGGAACGGTCGTGATCAACAATTCGGTCCGCGCCCCGGCGCCGCAGGCCGCAAGGACCTGGTGAGCAAGGGCCTGTCAACCCGGACCTACTAAGCTGACTGATCTGATCTGCCGAGCAGGACAATTGACCGTGGGCTTCTGGAGCGCGATGCTGAACCACACTTCGGAGGCCCACGACGTCCCTTGACCCAGCACTCGCGCGACACCCCACAATTCTACCTTACGGCGCCCTCCCCGTGCCCGTATCTGCCGGGCCGGCATGAGCGCAAGGTGTTCACGCACCTCGTGGGTGAGCGCGCGGGCGATCTCAACGATCTCCTGACCCACGGCGGCTTCCGCCGCAGCCAGTCGATCGCCTACCGGCCGGCCTGCGACCAGTGCCGCGCCTGCGTCTCGGTCAGGGTCGTCGCCAACGAGTTCCGCCCCTCGCGCAACTTCCGCAAGGTGATGGCGCGCAACGCCGACATCATCGGCGAGCAGCGCAGCGCGGTGCCCACCTCCGAGCAATATTCGGTGTTCCGCGCCTATCTCGACGCCCGCCACCGCCATGGCGGCATGGCCGACATGACCGTGCTCGACTACGCCATGATGGTGGAGGACAGCCATGTCGAGACCCGCATCATCGAGTACCGCAAGCGCGGCCCGGACAGCGGCATCACCGGCCGCGGCGAGGAACTGATCGCGGTGGCGCTGACCGACGTGCTCAGCGACGGCCTGTCGATGGTCTATTCGTTCTTCGAGCCCGGCCAGGTCAGCCGCTCGATGGGCACCTTCATGATCCTCGACCACATCGCCCGCGCGCGACGTCAGGGCCTGCCTTACGTCTATCTCGGCTACTGGATCGAGGGCTCGAAGAAGATGGACTACAAGGCCCGCTTCCTGCCGCAGCAACGCCTCGCGCCCTCAGGCTGGCTGCGCATTGACGCGCAAGGGGATTCGGCATCCGAGCCGCAGGACTAGGATGCCAATGGTGAATGGCCAATAGCGAATAGGAGAAACACTCCCTACCCGCTATTCGCCTCCTCACCCGAAGAACGTATCCACCAGCAGCTTCAGATTCAAAATCACGATCACGCCGGCGACGATCCATGCGATTGCGGCGACGTAGGTGGGAATCGCGAACTTCCCCATCTTGCGGCGGTCGGAGACGAAGCGCACCAGGGGGATGACCGCGAAAGGAAGCTGCATCGACAGCACGACCTGGCTGAACACCAGCAGATCGGCCGTGCCGCGCTCGCCATAGATCGCGGTGACGATGATCACGGGGACGATGGCGATGCCGCGCGTCAGGAGGCGACGCGCCCAGCTCGGCAGGCGCAAATCGAGAAAGCCTTCCATCACGATCTGGCCGGCGAGCGTCGCCGTCACCGTGGAATTGAGGCCCGAGGCGAGCAGCGCCACCGCGAACAATGTCGAGGCAATGCCGAGGCCGAGCAGCGGCGACAGCAACTCGAACGCCTGCTCAATCCCGGCGACGTCGGAATGGCCGCTCTTGTGGAAGGTCGCGGCAGCGACGACGAGGATCGCGGCGTTGATGAACAGCGCCAGCATCAGGGCGATGGTCGAGTCCGTCGTCGCCCATTTGATCGCCTCGCGGCGGCCGGTGTCGTTGCGCTCATAGGCACGCGTCTGCACGATCGAGGAGTGCAAATAGAGATTATGCGGCATCACGGTCGCGCCGATGATCCCGATCGCGATGTAGAGCATTTCGGGGTTGGTGAAGATCTCGCTCTTCGGCACGAAGCCGCGCAGAACCTCGGCCACCGGCGGCGCCGCGGCCACGATCTGAACCGCGAAGCACACCGCGATCACCACGAGCAATGCGATGACGAAGGCTTCGAGGAAGCGGAAGCCGCGATTCATCAGGATGAGCAGCAGGAACGCGTCGAGCGCGGCGAGCAGCGCGCCGCCGATCAGGGGAATGCCGAACAGCAGCTTCAGTGCGATCGCGGTGCCGATGACCTCGGCGAGATCGCAGGCGATGATCGCCGCCTCGCAGGCGAGCCAGAGCAGGAAGTTCACCGTCGGCGAATAGGTGGCGCGGCAGGCCTGCGCGAGGTCGCGGTCGGTGACGATGCCGAGCCGTGCCGCCAGCGACTGCAGCAGGATCGCCATCAAATTCGAGAGCAGGATGACCGCAAGCAGCGTGTAGCCGAACTTCGATCCGCCCGCGAGGTCGGTCGCCCAATTGCCGGGGTCCATGTAGCCGACCGAGACGAGATAGCCCGGGCCGACGAAGGCCAGCAGCCGCCGCGACCAGTGGCCGGCGACCGGGATCGCGACTGTGGAATTCACCTCGGCGAGGCTCTTGGTGGTGGGTGCGTCAGCGCGCCAGCCGGCGGCTTCGGGACTCAGGTGGGGTGATCGGGCATCCATGGGGCCAGAATACCCAACTTCGTTCTTATTGCAACTCATTTGCAACTGCATCTGGCGGCATCGGGGCTCCCTTCCTCGCCGCTGTTCGCCACGCTGTCGGAAAGCGGGTGGGCTTGGCGGACCTCGGAGCCGGATACTGGCGCCAACCCGACCTTGCAGGACGTGAGCCATGTCAAACCCGCCCCGTCTCCCCGACACTTTTGGCCGCCTCGCCTGGTCGAACCTCGCGGCGCAGTCGGCCGAGCAGATCGCATTGGCCGCAGCCCCCATCGTCGCCGTGCTGACGCTCGGGGTCGCGGAAGGCCAGACCGGCCTGTTGCAGACGGCGCTGACCCTGCCCTTCGTGCTGTTCGCGATCCCGGCCGGCCTGCTCGCCGACCGCGTCTCGCGCCGCTCGCTGATGGCGGGGGCGGAAGCGATGCGCGCTGCGGCGCTCGCTGCCATCGTGCTGCTGCTCGCGCTCGGCGCGCTCAATCTGCCGCTGCTGGCGCTGCTCGGCTTCGCGGCGGTGTGCGGCACCGTCGTCTACAGCGTGGCCGCGCCGGCGCTGGTGCCCTCCCTGGTGAGTTCGGAGCAGTTGCCGGCAGCGAATGCGCGGATCGAGCTTGCGCGCACCGTCGCCTTCGCCAGCGGGCCTGCGCTCGGTGGCGCGCTGGTCGGCTGGTGGGGCGCGAGCCCGGCCTTCGGCTTTGCCGCGGCGCTCTCGGCGATCGCGGTGGTGCTGCTATCAGGCATCTACGAGCCTGCCCGCGCGCCCTTGCCGCGCCGTCATCCGTTCCAGGACATCCGCGAAGGCGCGGCGTTCGTATTCCATCATCCGCTGCTGCGGCCGGTGTTCGTCACCCAGTTCATCTTCAACACCGGCTGGTTCCTGCAGATCGCCGTGTTCGTGCCCTACGCCGTGCGCCACCTCGGCCTGACCGCCGCCGGCGTCGGCACCGTGCTGACGATGTACGGCGTCGGCATGGTGATCGGCGCGCTGCTCGCGACGCGCGTGATGCAGCGCGTCGCCTTCGGCACCGTGGTCGGCCTCGGTCCCGTCACCGGCTTCGTCGCCGCCTTGGTGATGGCGCTGACGGTGCTGGTCCCCTCGCCCTGGCTCGCGGCCCTGAGCTTCTTCCTGCTGGGCGTCGGACCGATCCTGTGGGTGATCTCGACCACGACGCTGCGCCAGTCGGTGACGCCGCCGCGCCTTCTGGGCCGCGTCTCCGCCATCAACATCATGAGCTACGGCGCCCGTCCGCTCGGTTCAGCGCTGGGCGCGGTCGTCGGCGGGCTGTGGAGCGCGGAAGCATGCCTCTATCTCGCCGCCGCCGTGTTCGGCGTGCAGGCGCTGGTGATCTGGCTGTCGCCGGCCGTGGCACTGGACCGGCAGCCGGACATGGTGGGTGATGAAGCAGCGGTAAGGTGCTAGCCGCGTCGCGCATGCCGGGCCGCCCACTAACTCGCCAGGTACCGCTCGTAGCTTCCCGTCACCGGCTCGCTGGCATCGACGTCCGGATCGAGCGTGTAGAGATCCTGCGCGCGGCCGATGCCGCGTAGCGCGTAGCGGCCGGTGGAGACCAGATAGCGGCGCCCGGCAGCATCCAGGCCCTTGTAGAATTCCGACGAGGCCAGCAGTTCGCGGTCGACCGAACGGCTCATCGAGGCGATGCGGCTGACCTCGTTGACGGTGGGGCCGACCACGGTGAAATCGAGCCGGTCCTCGCTGCCAATATTGCCGTAGAAGACCTCGCCGACATGCAGGCCAATATAGGCTGACGTGGTGGGACGGCCATCGGCCTCCCGCCGCTTGTTGAGCGCCGCGACGTTCTTGCGGAACAGATGCTCGGCCCGAAGCGCCGCGCGCCGCGCCGCCGCCATGTCCTCGCCCCAGAACATCGCGAGCACGCCGTCGCCGATCAGCTTCAGCACGTCGCCGCCGGCTTCGTGGATCGGATCGATCACGGCCTGCGCGTAATCGTTGAGGAATGGAATGATCTCGTCAGGGCCGATGCTCTCGCTGATCCCGGTCGAGCCGCGCAGGTCCGAATACCAGAGCACGGCGTTGATGCGCTCGGTGACACCGCGCGAAATCCGCCCGCGCAGGACCTGCTCCGACGCGTCGCGGCCGAGATAGACGCGGCCGAGCGTGCGGGCGATGTCGACCTGCTGCGCCGATTTGATCGCGAGCCCCAGCACCGGCACCAGATCGCGCAGCGCTTCCAACTCACCGTCGGTGAAGCCGCTGTCGCGGCGCGTAGTCCAGCAGGAATAGAGACAGTCCATCAGGCCGAGCGCGCCGTTCTCGCCGAAGCGGTGCACGAAAGCGAGATAATGCTTGTGGCCCTTCTCGGCGAGCTCGCCGATCTGCGAGAAATCCATCGACGGCGCATCCGCGAGATCGATCACCATCTCGTCGTCGCCATTCTCGAGCATGTGGAAGAATACCGAGCGGCGCCAGCTCTTGGCGGCGTCGCCGTCGGCAGTCGAGCCGTATTCGAACGCGTCGCTCTCGTTGCTGGGACGGTCGCTCCAGCGGAAGCCGCGGCCCTCATAGATCGGATGCAGCGTGTCGATCACGACCAGCCCGCGCGACAGGTCGAGCCCTTCGGCGCGGCAGCGCTCGCAGAAGCCGCGAAGCAGTTCGTTTTCGGGCAGGCCCGTGAGCCCCTGGCCGGTGAGCCAGTTCATCAGCGCAAGGCGGGAGGTCAATTGCATGCGCCATTATGGCGTGCATTCGTGACGAGCGGAAGGCCACGCGCGACCTGGTGCATCCGAGGCTCCCGCCCGAAGCAGGTCGATCATGCCGCAGCCGCTGTTGACGCGCTGTCATGCCGGCTGCAAATGGAACCGATGACAGTGCCGACCACGAAGCCAGGACTATGAACCAGCGGCAGCTTCCGATCATCCTGGCGCTCGGCACCACGCAGACGCTGGCCTGGGCTTCGAGCTATTATCTGCCGGCGCTGATCGCCGATCCCATGGCGCGCGACCTCGGCGTCTCCTCCAACTGGATCTTTGGCGCGTTCTCGGCTTCGCTGGTGATCTCGGCGATGCTCGGCCCTCGCATCGGGCGGCAGATCGATCTCGTCGGCGGCAGGCAGGTGCTGTCGGCGTCGAACCTGACAATTGCCGCCGGCCTCGCGCTGCTTGGCTTCGCACACTCCGTCCCGGTGATGGTGTTCGCCTGGCTCGTGCTCGGCATCGGCATGGCCATGGGGCTCTACGACGCCGCGTTCGCCGCGCTGGGGCGCATCTACGGCACCGAGGCACGCAGGTCCATCACCGGCATCACGCTGATGGCGGGCTTTGCCTCCACGGTCGGCTGGCCGCTCACCGCCTGGGGCCTCGCCCATATCGGCTGGCGCGAGACCTGCTTTGCCTGGGCGGCCGCCAACCTCCTGATCGGCCTGCCGCTCAATCTCTTCATGCTGCCGGCGATCAAAGGCGCCAGGCAGGCGGCGGCCACGGCCGAGAAGCCGCATCTGCCGCTCGACCGCACCATGGTCCTGCTCGCCTTCATCTTCGCGGCGGTCTGGACCGTCACCGGCGCCATGGCCGCGCATTTCCCGCGCATCCTGGAAACGACGGGCGCGACGCCGGCCGAGGCGATCGCGGCCGGCGCATTGATCGGCCCGGCGCAAGTCGGCGCGCGCATGCTGGAGGCCGGCTTCCTCAGCCGCTTCCATCCGCTGTGGTCGACGCGCCTTGCCTGCCTCACCCACCCGATCGGCGCGGTGATCGTGGCGATCTTCGGCGGCGCCGCGGCGAGCGCCTTCGCGCTGTTCCACGGCTCGGGCAACGGCATCCTGACGATCGCGCGCGGCACGCTGCCGCTGTCGATCTTCGGCCCGAAGGATTTCGGCTACCGTCTCGGCATCATCGGCGCCCCGGCACGGATGGCACAGGCGGTGGCGCCGCTGGCCTTCGGCCTGCTGATCGACCTCATGGGCGCCAAGGTGCTGATCGTCTCCTCCGCCCTCAGCCTCTCGGCGCTGGCGGCGCTGTTCCTGATCCGCACCAAGCCGCGGCCGGATTGACCGCCCAACCGCTTTCGCGCACAAGCGGGCCATGAGCGAAGAACCCGGCCCGCCCCGCACCTTCAAAAGCCTGTTGCGCTGGGCGACCACGCCGCCGCAGGCCTGGGGCGTCTATCTGCTCGCCCTCCTGCTGGTATGGCTGGTGTCGTTCTATGCCGGCACGCTGAAGCCGAAGAAGACGCCGGAGACGAGCCCGCCCGCGGCGACGGCGCCGAAAAGTTGATCCGCGCTCGCATATAGAACTCGGCCGCGCCGCGAAGCGTCCGCGATAGCCGCGCGTCAATGCGGGCAGGTCTCGACCTCGATCGTGACGTGGCTGAGGCCCTTGAGCCCGGCAAGCCGCTGCTTGTAGACGGCCGGCTGCTTCGGCTGGTCCGACACCACCGAGAGCAGCACGGCACAATGGCCGGGGCCGACCTGCCATAGATGCAGGTCGGTGACGCGGTCGTCGCCGACCTCCATGCGCGCGCGGATCACCCGCTCCAGCTTCTCGTCGGCGCGCGCGTCGAGCAGCACCGCGCCCGACGACTTGACGAGGCCGAACGCCCAAGCCGCGATCACCGCGCTGCCGATCAGGCCGACGGCGGGATCCGCCCACACCCAGCCCGAAACCATGGCGACGGCCAGCGCTGCGATCGCCAGCACCGAGGTCGCCGCATCCGTCATGACATGGACGTAGGCCGCGCGAAGATTGTTGTCGTGGTGATGGTGGTGATGACCATGGTGATCGTGATCGCCGTGGTCGTCATGCGCATGGCTGTGGCCATGCTCATGGCCGTGATGGTGATGATCGTGGTTGTCGCGCAGCAGCCACGCGCTGGCGAGATTGACGCACAATCCGAGGGCGGCCACCGCCATCGCCTCGCCATAGACGATCGGCACCGGATTGATCAGCCGCAGCACGCTCTCATAGGCGATCTCGACCGCGATCAGGCCCAGGATGATCGCGCTGGCGAAGGCGGCGAGATCGCCGAACTTGCCGGTGCCGAAGGTGAAATGCGCATTCCCCAGATGCCGGCGCGCGAAGCGGTAGGCGAAGGCGGCGATCCCGAGCGCGGCCGCATGCGTGCCCATGTGCCAGCCGTCGGCGAGCAGCGCCATCGAGCCGAACAGCGAGCCGGCCACGATCTCGCCGACCATCATGACCAGCGTCAGGACCACCACGAGCCAGGTGCGCCGCTCGTTCGCGTCGTGCTTCTCGCCGAGAAAAGCGTGGTCGTGGGTCCATTGTTCGATGGAATGGGAATGCATCGAATTCTCCGAGAGTTCAGGTCTGTCGTCCCGTAGCATAGAGCGCGGGCGCTACTTTTCTAAGGTCCGATCGTCCCCGCCGATTGACAGTGCTTCTTAGTTTCGCTGTAATCTGCCCATGGGGATTTGAGCGATCTCCCCACGAGGCGACATGCCCAAGTATCGCGTCCCGTCTGATTTATGCGAGGACGCATCATGCCTACGTTCACGACCATATCATCCGATAAATTGGCGCGCCTGATCGGCACGGCCAACGCGCCTGTCCTGATCGATGTCCGCACCGAGGAGGATTTTGCCGCCGACCGGCGGCTGATTCCCGGCTCGATCAAGCTCAGCCACGAGACCGTCGCCGAATGGGGCGGCGAATTTGCCGGCCGCTCGGCCATCGTCTCCTGCCTGCGCGGCGCCAAGCTGGCGCAGGGCACGGCCGCCTGGCTGAGGCAGCTCGGCGCCGAAGCCGAAACCCTAGAAGACGGTTTCGAGGGCTGGAAGGCGGCCAAGCTGCCGCTGGTCGACGCCCGCAAGCTACCGCCGCGCGATGCCAGGGGACGCACAATCTGGGTGACGCGGGCGCGGCCCAAGGTCGACCGCATCGCCTGCCCCTGGCTGATCCGCCGTTTCGTCGATCCGGGCGCGGTGTTCCTCTATGTGGCGCCGTCCGAGGTGGTCGCCGTCGGCGAGCGATTCAATGCTGCCCCGTTCGACATCGAGAACGTGTTCTGGAGCCACCGCGGCGAGCTCTGCACCTTCGACGTCATGATCGAGGAGTTCGGCATCGCCACCCCCGCCCTGCTCCGGCTGGCGACGCTGGTGCGCGGCGCCGACACCGCGCGGCCGGATCTGGCGCCGGAGGCGCCCGGCCTGCTCGCGGCCTCGCTCGGACTGTCGCGGATGTATGACGACGACCTCGAACAGCTCGAGGCCGGCATGTTGCTCTACGATGCCTTCTACCGCTGGTGCCGCGACGCCACGGCCGAGACCCACAATTGGCCGACCAACAAGGTGAAGGGGTAATGGATAGCCGTAACGTTCAAGCAGGAGCTGACGCCGGTCACGGCGTCAGCTTCGGCGAAGCCTTCCGCGTCTGGCTTCGCGTCGCGTGCTTGAGTTTCGGCGGGCCCGCCGGCCAGATCGCGGTGATGCACCGCATCCTGGTCGAGGAGAAGAAGTGGATCTCCGAAGGCCGTTTCCTGCATGCCCTGAACTATTGCATGCTGCTGCCGGGACCGGAGGCGCAGCAGCTCGCGACCTATGTCGGCTGGCTGATGCATCGCACCGCCGGCGGGCTGATGGCGGGCGGGTTGTTCATCCTGCCCGGCATCATCGCCATCATGGGCCTCAGCTACATCTACGCCGCGTTCGGCAATGTCAGCTTCGTCGAGGCGCTGTTCTTCGGCCTCAAGGCCGCAGTGCTCGCCATCGTCGTCGAGGCCGTGGTGCGCGTCGGCAAGCGCGCGCTGAAGAACCGCATCATGATCGGACTCGCGGCCGCCGCCTTCGTCGCGATCTTCTTTTTCGCGGTCCCCTTCCCGATCATCATCATCGCCGCCGGCTTGATCGGATATATCGGCGCGCGGCAAGGCCGCCCCGAATTCGCCCCGGCCGGTCACGGCGATGGCGGCGGCGGCGCCGCGATCGACAGCATGCTCGGCGAGGCCATGCCCGACCACGTCAAACCCGACACCGCGCGCGCAATCCGTGTCGGGGCGCTGTGGCTGGCGCTCTGGCTGGTGCCGGTGGCCGTGTTGCTGCTCGCTCTTGGGCAAGGCAACGTCTTCAGCCAGATCGCGCTGTTCTTCTCGAAGATGGCGCTGGTCACGTTCGGCGGCGCCTATGCCGTGCTGGCCTATGTCGCCCAGCAGGCGGTCGAGCACTATCACTGGCTGAAGCCGCACGAGATGCTTGATGGCCTCGGCATGGCCGAGACCACGCCGGGCCCCTTGATCATGGTGCTGCAGTTCGTGGGCTTCATGGCGGCCTATCGCGATCCGAGCGGGCTGTCGCCGATGCTCGCGGCGACGCTCGGCGGCCTGCTCGCGACCTGGGTCACCTTCACGCCCTGCTTCCTCTGGATCTTCGTCGGCGCGCCCTACATCGAGCGCCTGCGCGGCAATGCGGGCCTCACCGGCGCATTGAGCGCCATCACCGCGGCCGTCGTCGGCGTGATCCTCAACCTCTCGATCTGGTTCGCCCTGCACACGCTGTTCCGCGAGACGGTGCCGGTGCATGCGTTTCCGCTGAACTTCGACATGCCGGTGCTGACCAGCGTCGACATCCCCGCGCTCCTGCTCTCGATCGCGGCGGCGACTGCGATCTTCCGGTACAAGCTGGGGATGCTGACGGTGCTGGCGGGAAGCTGCGCCGCGGGTGTGGCGCTGAGGCTGGTGGGCATCATTTGAAGGAACGCGCCGCTACGCTGTCCGTCCTGAATGTCCTGGGCCGGTCGATGGCTTGGCCTCAGGCTGCGGTGTCCAATTGCCCGAGCGCAGCCTTGATGTCCTTGGCGGGGGGCAGCCCGAACATGCGCCCATATTCTCTCGTGAATTGCGGGACGCTCTCGTAACCCACTTCGAAGGCCGTGCTGCTCACGTCCAGGCCATCCGACAGCATCCTCCTGCGCGCCTCGATGAGCCGCAGCTGCTTCTGAAATTGCAAGGGACTGAGTGACGTAATCGCGCGGAAGTGCTGGTGGAACGAGGAAGGACTCATGGCAGCCGCTTCCGCCAGGCGTTCGACGCGCAGCGGCTTTTGGTATTCGGATCGAATGATCGCGACGGCGCGCGCGATCCGTTGCGCATGGCTGTCGGCCACCCCCAGCGCCCTTATCGCTGCGCCGTGTCGCCCCGCCAGCAGCCAGTAGTGGATTTCGCGAACGAACTGAGATCCCAGAACCGGCAAAGAAGACGGGCGCTCGAGCAGCCGCATCAATCGAAGCGCGGCATCGGCAACCTCCGAATCGGTCGGATCGACTCGTACGGGAGTGCCTTTCTGTTCCGGAGCCAGGTTCATCTCAACGATCAGGCTCGCGATCATCGCCGGGTCGAGTTCAACGACCAGAGAAACATAGGGAACTTGCGCGCTGGCCCGGGTGATCTGGCTGACCGTCGGCACGTCCGCCGAGATCAGGAGCGACTGTCCCGCGCCGAAATCGAAGGTGTGCGATCCCATCATCACGCGCTTACGGCCCTGCAGGACAAGCGCAACGAGCGGCCGGTTGATCGCGTGCTGGAGCTGGCCCCGCGTCGCAGCCCGTACGGCCGTAAGCCCGGGGATCGGCGTCTTGGCGGCGCCGTGTTGGTCCGAATGCAAATCCGCGTAGCGGCGAACAACTTCGAGCAAGGTCGTCGTCATTCCGCGAATTTATATCAACCGCGGGCTCCGGCAACCGGGCATGACTCGACTGCTCCAACTTTCCGCATTGTGAATTGAACGACCGATGTCCTGCCGGCCGACCTGGGCGGCGCGGGGCGGCCATTTGGAGGAATAGGCAAAAACGTTCAAGGATCCGGCAATTGGAATGTTGCGGTGTGTGCCACCTTCACGGCGTCAACGAAGGAGACATGACATGGCTAAAATCGCAATCGTCACCGGCGCGAGCCGCGGACTTGGCCGCAACATGGCCGTCAACATCGCGCGCAGAGGCAGTGACGTCATCATCACATACAGGAGCCGTGCGGATCTCGCGGAGAGCGTCGTTTCCGAGATCAAGGCGCTCGGACGCCGGGCCGTGGCCTTTCAGCTGGACGGCGCCGACGTCGCCAGATTCCCAATCTTCGCGCAAACACTGGGTCAGACGCTGAAGGAAACATTTGGTCGCGAGAACTTCGACCACCTCGTGCACAATGCCGGCGACGGCCTCTACGCCACGATCGGCGAGACCACCGAGGCTCAGTTCGATCAGCAGATGAACCTGCATGTCAAAGGCGTCTTCTTCCTCACGCAGGCGCTTTTGCCGTTGATGGCAGACGGTGGCTCGATCGTGACCATCGGCAGTGGCCTGACACGGGTCACCTATCCGGGCTTCGCCGTCTACACCATGGCGAAAGCTGCCGCCGACATGATGGCGGTCTGCATGGCCAGGGAGCTTGGCCCACGTGGAATCCGCGTCAACAGCGTTGCGCCGGGGGCCATCGAAACCGACTTCGGCGGTGGCCTGGTGCGCGACAATCCGGACGTGAACAAGCAATTCGCCGCCATGACAGCGCTGGGCCGCGTTGGCGTCCCCGATGATATCGGCCCGATGGTCGCGAGCCTGTTGAGTGAGGACAATCGCTGGGTCACGGGACAACGGATCGAAGTATCGGGCGGTCAGACGATCTGAGCGTCGAGTGCCGCCTCACTGACATTGCAAAGGCCGCCGCGATAGCTTGCGGCGGCCTTTGCAGGCCGGAAATCACTCGCGAGCATCGATGGTCGCAAAGCATTGTCGATGAACGTCTTCCGAATCTCCCTGACGCTTCAGGCATATCGGATGTTGTTCGATCAACGGGGTGGACCAGTGTCGTAGATGCACCGGAATCCCACGTAGACGGCGTAGGCCGCGGAATAGCGAATGCAGCCTTTTAGGCCGCTCTGCCATCTCCGGAGCTTGCAAGCTTGGCGAGCAGGTCGCTTGCGACGAGTAGATCCCTCGTCTGGAAACCCTCGGTAAATTCGTCGTAGATCGGCAGCAGCATCTTGCGGGCATCATCCCTTCGCGACCGGGCGCACCAGAGCTTCGCGAGATCATTCGCTGCGCGCAAACGCCACGACAACGCACCGATGTCCCGGGCAAGCTGGATCGATTCCATGAGGCTTGCCTCAGCTTCTCTTGTCTGGTCCTGGGCGGCGAGAATGAACGCATGGACGCGAATGACTTCTGGAAGGCACCAACCTTCGCTCCGCGCTCGGGCGGTCTTCACTGCGGTCAGGATCGTTGCTTCAGCTTCGCCGAACCGTCCGGCACGGGCAAGAGCATCTGCCAGAACACTGAGGTAATAGGGCATCCGCACCAGGTAATTGACATTGCGGAACTCCTCGATCGCCTCCTTGAGGGAATCGATCGTGTCCGACGAAGCGTCGCCTTTCTCGTGTGCCAAGGCAGCGCGATAAAAACTGGCAATCGGCCGTCTCGTGAATAGTCCCTGCCTATCGACATGTTCGGCGAGCAATTCGACGTATTGATCGCATTCCTCGTAACGCCCGCACCAAAAGAAAACTGGGCATGAGTATGTAAGCGCGTTGTTCAGCGAAAGGTGATGGTGGCCCGGTCGGGCACGCTCAAAGGCGGCAGCAGCGGTCCGGCTGGCAGAGTCTGGCAAGCCCCTCAACCACAGTACCTGAGATAGCGCGCATTCCAACAGAATGACAATGTCGGCCAAGTACCGAACGCTGTACGAACGATTGAAATATCGCAGATCGCGCTGCCGTAGGCTTTCCAGTCGGTGCTGGGCGTCGTGAAGACGACCGAGAAAGAGGTCGGCTATTCCCAAGTGAACTTCGCCCTCGGGAAGAATCGAGGGATCATCCGCTGCGGCTACCGAGGCGAATGTCTTGATCGTGCGTATTCCTGAGTCGTACTCACCCGTGAAGAGTTCAAATGCCGCAATCAACATCAGGCAACGATGACGATAATCGGTGTCACCAATCCGATTTGCGATCTCCGATGCGCGCCGCAATGCAGCCATGGCCGCCGGCTTCAGACCACGCGTGATCATGGTCGAGGCTCCGAGCCACAGCTTGAACTTCATCTCGAATGCCGTGCCGGCGAGTCCAGCGGCATCGAGTTCCTCGACCGCGCGTGAAACGTGGACGTGGCATTCCTGGATCAGCGAAAAATGATTCCAGAGCAGCAGGCCTGCAACGGTCAGTCGAATTCGCAGCGACCGATTTGCCTCGTCCCGACGGGCCCAAGCCAGCGCAACACGCAGATCGTCGACGACGTGGCGGTAGGCGGCGCCCCATTCGTGGGCTGGACGCTGCGACCACTCGCTTGCGGCCTGCTCCAGCACCGCACATACATGTTCCGCATGACGGCAGCGGACCGCCTGATCCTCACCGCTGATCCGCAGGCGCTCCGCGCAATAGCTGCGTGTCGTTTCCAAGAGGCGGTAGCTGACCAAGTCTGCATCCGTATCCATCACCAGCAGCGACTTCGCGGCAAGCTTGGCGAGTGTATCCATTGCCTCAGCGGGCCCTCCGTTCGACACCGCGGCTGCCCCATCGACACTGAAAACACCGGCGAACACGGAGACTTCACACAGCAATGCGGCCTCACGCTCGGAAAGCAGGCTGTAGCTCCAGTCGAGTGTCGCAAGCAGCGACTGCTGTCTCTGAGGCGCGCCAAGGGGGCCGAGATTGAGCAGGCGGAAACTCTCGTCCAGCATCTGCAGGATGCGTGCCGGCGAGAAGGCGGCCGTTTGTGTTGCGGCGAGCTCGATGGCGAGTGCGTTGCCATCAAGCCGGCGGCAGATTTCCGCCACCGCGGCGGCGTCCGCGTCTGTTAGCCGATATCCCGATCGCTCGGTTGCGCGCGTGGCAAACAACTCGACCGCGGGAAACTTGCAAGCCTCGTCTGCTGCGGGACGTTCGCTGGGATCGCATTCCAGTCCGCGGATGCGATGTATCCGCTCCGCGCCGCCCAGCCCGAGGGGCTCCCGACTCGTTATGAGAATGCGCACGCCATCGAGCTGGCGAGCAAGCCGATCAACTGCAATCGCGACGGAAGGAAGCAGGTGCTCGCAATTGTCGAACAGGAGGATCTTTTCCTGCAGCTTCAAAGCACGCAAGACGCTCGACAGCGGATCCCCGCCCGTTACGCCGAGCCCGAGCGCGTAGGCGATCGCCGTAGGCACGAACTGCGGGTCGCTGATTTTCGCAAGGTCCACGAACGTGGCGCCGTAGGCGCGCTGGCGAGACGCTTCGTGAGCTGCCGCTACGGCGACGGTCGTCTTGCCGACCCCGCCGGTCCCCACGACCGATACAATCTTCGATACGTTTAGGTCGTGAAGGATTGCATCAATGACGTCTGCTCTGCCAAAGATGCGCGCCACCGCCATCGGGAGACCTTGCCCCCCTGTCGCCGTTCCGGCTGAGATCCCTTCTTCGGCTGCCTGGACCTGCGCGATAAATCGGTAGCCACGCCCGGTTACGGTCGCGATATACTTGGCCGGCTCGGGCCCATCGCCGAGTGCCCGTCGCAGGGCATTCATGTTGACCTTGAGATTTGCCTCTTCGACAATTGTGTTCGGCCAGACACGCGCGAACAGCTCCTGCTTGCTCACAATTTCGCCCGGCCGCTCGACCAGTGCCGTCAAGATGTCCAGCGCGCGGCCCCCGATGCGGACTGGTACCTCTCCGTTGAGCAGCAATTGGCGTTCGGGAATAAGGAGAAACGGCCCAAAGCCGAAAGATCGCGCGGTTCGTTCTCCGCAGTCACTCGTCACGAGCAGCACCTTCTAAGGAGATCGGAACAAGTACAGCATGCCAGAAAAGCGAGGGCGGTCACACCGGCAATTTAGCACAAGCCGTTGTGTCTTTGCTTGCTCCAAAGTCCGCTTTGAGCCGCAGGCCGGCGACTATGACCGGTGCGACTTCCGCCTTTTCAGGAGCTGCCATTTTTGTACCCGTCCTCGAAGCAAAAGCTCCCCCGTCGGCCCGGCCACCCGTCGGGCAAAACAGCCGCGCGCCCGGCTGCGCCGCTGTCAAGGTCCATGTCGCAAAATATTCCACTTTACCGAAATTCGGATTTGTCGTACACACAAAACACCCTGGCCCGAGACAAGGGGCGGATCGCGATCGTCACGAACCGCGGGCTGGGCAGCGATGGACGCGACGGCGTCGGGCGCAACGGGCATTGCAGGGCGGGACACCGTGAGCGATTGCCTTTGCGCAACGACACGACGCCGACAGCGTCTTCGCATGGCTTCGGGGGCGAGCACACGCCACCCCTCGCAGCGACATGCGAAGACGTGCGCGGACGGAGAAGTCGTGTGGTCCCGACGCCCGGGGTTCTGGCGTCAAGTCTTGCGGTGATGTGGCGGCCGACCGGTCCGCGCATCGATCATCCGCAAGGCGACGGGGGCAATAGTGCAACGCTCCCCGAGGAGAGCACGAAGGACACCGTTAAAACCATTCGCGCAGGGAAGGCCGGGCGACCGGCACACCTGTGGTCCACCCCGTGTGCATTTCTATCGCGCACGGATCGCGGGTGCCAGCCGGCGCCCGGCCTTCCCTGCGCCCTCGTCTTTTCGGTGGCGGCACGTCGAGCAAAACTCGGGCGACATGCGCCGCGGGAAGGCGATGACGCGTCTGCTGTTTGAGGTGTGAATTGGAGCGCGATGGCCCCGCCCCTTGCTCCGTCATTGCGAGCGCAGCGCACCAATCCAGAGTCTTGCGGTGGGATTCTGGATTGCTTCGCTGCGCTCGCAATGACGATGTGGAAGCCGCGGGCCCCACCCTCCGGGTCTTCGCCCGGCTTGACCGGGCGATCCAGTACTCCGAGACAGTCGTGGTTGAATCGATGGGCCGCGGCGTACCGGATGCCCCGAGCCGGGGCATGACACCGGCGCGGCAGACTACCGCATCATCATCCGCGCAATCGCTTCCCCGATCACCACCGTGGTGAAATGCGTGTTGGCACGGCAGTCGGATGGCATGATCGAGGCGTCGGCGACACGCAGGCCCGAGATGCCCTTCACCGTGCCGTCGGGATTGACCACCCCATCGGCATCGCCAGCGCCGCTCATGCGGCAGCTGCCGGCGGCATGCTGGATGTCGCCGGTCTCACGGCGCAGCACCGCGTCGAGCTCGTGATCCGGCAGGCTGGCGGCTTGCGGCAAAGTCAGGTCGGTATCGGCGAGCCGGATCCAGTCGGCAATGCCTGCCAGCGCGGGCTGCGACGTGATCACGGCAAGCCGCTTCACCGCATCCATCATGCGCAGCATGTCGCGGGGATCGGCCAGCATGTTCTCCTCGACGATCGGATCGATCGCAGGGTCGGTCGAGGCCAGCTTCAGCGTGCCGCGCGAATACGCATTGAACAGGCCCGCACCGATCGCCCCGGAGTTGCCGATGCCGCGGTGATTGAAGGCGATCAGGATCATGTCGCGCTTGCCGCCGTCGGCGAGACCCGACGAATACGTCACGCAGCAATTGGTGTGGCGCGTGTCCGGATCCGTGGGCCGCAGATTTTCGCGGAGCTGGATCGTCGCGCGAAACAGCGGGTGGTCGAAGTAGTGCTTGCCGACGGGCAGGTCGCGCTCGACTGCAATCCCCATCGCCTTCAACTCGTCCGCTGGCCCGATGCCCGAGCGCAGCAGGAGGGCCGGGCTGTGGATGGCGCCGGCGCACAGCACGATCTGCCGCGCGCTAATCTCGTGGGTGCCCTGCCCCTCGAAATGGACGCGGACGCCGGTCGCGCGGCCGTCGCTGATCAGCACGCGATCAACCAGCGCATGGCCGCGGATCTCCAGATTGGCGCGGCCGCGCGCGGGCTCCAGGTAGCCCTCATTGGTGCTGATGCGGCGCAAGTCGCGGCTGTTGATGGGATAACAGGCAACGCCCTCGCCATCGGGACCGTTGAGATCGGCGCACCAGGGATAACCGCTCGCCAGCGCCGCATCGCGCAAGCCGCGATCGATCGGGCCCCATGTCTCCGGCGGCGCGCGATAGACCGGCAGCGGTCCACCGCGGCCATGGCCCTCGGCGTCGCCGAACTCAAAATCGTCCTCGATCACGGAGAACAGCGGCATCACGTCCTTCGCCGACCAGCCGGTGCAGCCATTGGCGGCCCATTCGTCGAAGGCGTCTGCCACGCCGCGGATCGCGATCTGGCCGTTCATCATCGAGGAGCCGCCGAGCCCCTTGCCGCGCCAGTAGAAGCGTGGCTCCTGCCCGGCCACGCGGCGCGACAGCAGATCGGGCCATTGCCATTTCTCCTGGTACTCGCGCTTGTGGATGATCGGGATGGGATTGGGCGTCCGCACCTCCCACGGCGCCTCATCGGCGCGCCAGTCGCGGCCCGCTTCCAGCAGCAGCACGCGGCGTGCGGAATCCTCGGACAGCCGTGCGGCAACCGCCGCGCCAGCGGAGCCGCCGCCGACAACAATGACATCATACATTGCGTTATTTCTCGACATTCCAGAACACCGGGATGGCGGACGGTATCAGACCGCGTAACGTCGCGCGATAGGCGGCAGGCTGCGCGAACTGGCCCCACGGAATTCCGGGAGCCTGATCGTACATGACAGCCTGGATCTCACCCGCGATCTTCTTGCGGTCCTCCTCGGCCGGCGCCTTGGCGAAGGCTTCCATCAACGGCGTGATGCGCTGGTCGCACTGCCAGCCGGTGAAATCGGCACAATTGAAGGCGACCATCACATTGGTCAGCGGCGAGCCGAGATCGAATCCGCCGGCGTGCACGCCATAGACGCTCCAGCCCTCCTTCTTGGCGCGGCGCGCCAGCACGCTGGCCCAGTCCATCACCTGCAGATCGACGTTGAAGCCGGCAGCCTTCAGCCGCTCCGCAAGAACCTGCGCCGAGACGCGCGGCGCTTCGAGATCGTTCGCCTGCATGACGATGACGGGCTCGCCGGCATATTTGGTCGTCTTCAGCGCAGCCTTCGCCGCCTCGATTGAGGGCTTTGCGGCGGCTTCGGTGCCGGCCTTGCTGTCATAGGTGGTGCCGCAGGTGAAGAAGGTGGCGCAAGGCGTGGCGTATTTGGCATCGAGTCCGAGGGCGTCCAGCACCTCGCGCTGGTCGACCAGCTTCCACAGCACGCGGCGGATCGCCGGATCGTCGAACGGCTTCGATGCGGCATTGAGGCGATAGGCGCCCGCGAACATGTTGCCACCGGTGAAGTTCACCAGCTTGACGCGGGAATTCTTCTCCATTTGCGGCAGCAGATCGAACGGCGCGTATTGCATGAAGTCGACTTCGCCGGCCTGCAGCGCCGATGCGGCGGTGGCACCATCGGGAATGACGCGGATCTCGAGCGTGTCGACGCTGACGCGCTTGCCGCCGGCGAGGAAGTCGGCGGGCTCGGAACGCGGCACATAGTCGGCGAACTTCTTCAGGATCATCCGGTCGCCGGTGCGGTGATCGGCCTTGCTGTAGACGAACGGGCCGGAGCCGACGATCTCGGTGATGCGCTGGTCGCCGGGCGTTTTCGCAATGCGCTCGGGCATCATGAAAGCGACGGGGCTGACGGGATTGCCGAGCGCGTCGATGACGAGGCCGGACGGCTCCTTCAGCGTCAGCACGAAGGTCTTCGCATCGCTCGGCTCGAGCGAGGCCGTGATCGCAAAGATGCGGCGGCCAAGCGCGCTGCGGGTGCCCCAGCGGCGCAGCGAGGCCACGCAATCGGCCGCCGTGACCGGCTGGCCATCGTGCCATTTCAGCCCGTCACGCAGTGTGAACGTGTAGGTCAATCCATCCGCGGAGACCTTCCAGTCCTGCACCATCTGCGGCCTGATGTCGCCCTTGGAGTCTTTCGCGAACAGCGTGTCGAACACCATGTAGCCAAACGTGCGCGAAATATAGGCCGTGGAGAAATGCGGATCGAGCGTGACGATCTCCGCCTCGAGCACCGCGATGAGATTGCCCGCCGCATGCGCAGGTGCCGCAGCGATCGCGAGCCCAAGCAACGCCGGAATGAAAGCCTTTGGTTTGAACATTGGTGTGGTTTCGCCTTTTGACTGAACGTTCGCAGTCGCCAGGAAAAAGCAATGTTCGTGCCCGGACGCCAAAAGCACTCATGCGCTCACGACTATCTGCCACGCGTTTGCGGGATGCGCACTTTTGAGTTGGAGCGCGGCGCCATCGCATCCCGTCATTGCGAGCGCAGCGAGGCAATCCAGGCTGCCGCCGCGCAAAGATTCTGGATTGCTTCGCTGCGCTCGCAATGACGATGCGATGCAGTTGCGCGCTAATCTTTCTCGTGCCCCGGCCCATGCATCAGCGTAGCGTGTAGCTTGCTGGGTCCCGGCTCTGCGCAGCAACGCGAAGCGCGTTGCAGCGCGTCTGGGACAAGAGAGCCCCTACCCGATCACCTTGCCGAACTTGTTCGATTTCGGAAAGCCCTTCGGCGGCAAGCGGCCGGCGTCGGCACGGGTGCCTTGCCACTCCGCGAGCTCCTTCATGGTTGCGCTGAATTCGCGCCCCGCCGAGTCCTTCCAGGTCAGGCCCGCCTTGGCCTCGAACACGACGACGTCGGAGAGACCGCCGTCCTTGTACTTCTGCAGGCGCACGCCGCGGCCGCGGGCCATCTCCGGCACCTGGTCGAGCGGGAAGACCAGCATTTTGCGGTTCTCGCCGATGACCGCGACGCTGTCACCGAGCACTTCGGTAACCACGCGCGCCTCGTTCGGCATCTCGACGTTGAGGACCTGCTTGCCCTTCTTGGTGGTGCCGACGCAATCGTCCTCGTTGACGACGAAGCCTTGCCCTTCGGTGCTCGCGACCAGGAATTTGCGTCCGCCCCTGTTGACGAACAACGCGACGGGCGCGGCCTCCTGCTCCATGTCGATGAACAGGCGGATCGGCTCGCCATGGCCGCGACCGCCGGGCAGTTTTGCGACATCCAGCGAATAGAACTTGCCGTTGGTCGCGAACAACAAGAGCTTCGAGGTCGTTTCCGCAAAAAACGCAAAACCGAGCTTGTCGTCCTGCTTGAAGGCGAGGCCCGAGAGATCCTCGACATGGCCCTTCATGGTGCGGATCCAGCCCTTGTCGGAGACCACGACCGTCACCGGCTCGCGCTCGACGAAGGCTTCCTCGATCGCGGCGAGATCGTGCTCGGGCGCGTCGGCAAAGGTGGTGCGGCGCTTGCCGAGCGGCGTCTTCGGCCCGAACATGTCGCGGACCTTGCCGACCTGCTCGCCGACCTTCTTCCACTGCTCGGCTTCCGAGGCGAGCACCGCGTTGATGCCCTTGAGCTCGGCGCGGAGGTTCTTGTCCTCGGTGCGGATCTCCATTTCCTCGAGCTTGCGCAGGGAGCGCAGGCGCATGTTGAGGATGGCTTCGGCCTGCACTTCGGTGAGCTTGAACGCCTTCATCAAGGCCGGCTTCGGCTCGTCCTCGTTGCGGATGATCCGGATCACCTCGTCGATGTTCAGATAGGCGATCAGGAAGCCGCCGAGCACCTCCAGCCGGTGCTCGATCTGCGCCTTGCGGTAGTTGCTGCGGCGGATCAGGACGTCGCGCAGATGGTCGAGCCATTCGCGCAGGCACTCGGCCAGCCCCACGACCTTGGGCACCTTGCCCTTGATCAGCACGTTCAGGTTCAGCGGAATCTTGTTCTCGAGCTCGGTCAGCCGGAACAGCGATTCCATCATCAGCGCGGGATCGACGTTCTTCGACTTCGGCTCGATCACGATGCGAACGTCTTCGGCCGACTCGTCCCTGATGTCGCCGACCAGCGGCAGCTTCTTCTGGTCCAGCAGTTCTGCGACCTTCTCGATCAGGCGCGACTTCTGCACCAGGAACGGGATCTCGGTGACGACGACAGCCCAGGTGCCGCGCGCGCCCTCCTCCTGCGTCCAACGCGCACGGACGCGGAACGAGCCGCGGCCCGTGGTGTAGGCTTCCGCGATGGCCTGCTTGGAATCGACGATGATGCCGCCGGTCGGGAAGTCCGGACCCTTCACCCACTTCATCAGCGCCCTGGACTTCGCATCGGGCTTCTCGATCAGATGCAGCGCGGCATCGCAGAGCTCGGCGGCGTTGTGCGGCGGGATCGAGGTCGCCATGCCGACGGCGATTCCCTGCGCGCCGTTGGCGAGCAGGTTCGGGAAGCCGCCGGGCAGCACGACCGGCTCCTTCGACTGGCCGTCGTAATTGGGACGGAACTCGACGCCGTCCTCGTCGATGCCCTCGAGGAGAAGCCGCGCGACGTCGGTCATGCGGGCTTCGGTGTAGCGGTAGGCGGCGGGGTTATCGCCGTCGATATTGCCGAAATTGCCCTGGCCGTCGACCAGCGGATAGCGCGAGGAGAAGTCCTGCGCGAGGCGGACCATGGCGTCGTAGATCGCCTGGTCGCCGTGCGGATGGAACGAGCCCATCACGTCGCCGACGATTTTGGCGGATTTCTTGAAGGCGGTGCCGGGATCGAGCCTGAGCAGGCGCATGCCGTAGAGGATGCGCCGGTGGACCGGCTTCAGGCCGTCGCGCGCGTCGGGCAGCGCGCGGTGCATGATGGTAGAGAGCGCATAGGCGAGATAGCGCTCCTCGAGCGCTTCGCGCAGCGGCACCTCGTGAATTTCGGCCGGCTCTTCCGGCGGAATCAATCGTTTTCCCATGCCGCCCGGTTAAACCGTGGAAGCGAATCGGGCAAGGATGGATTGGTTCCCTGTGGGCGGCTAGTGGCCCGCCCATCCGGCTGTCACGGTTTGGGACTTGTCCTGAGGCGGCGTCGGCACATTGGCCAGACAACGCCGGGCGGCCTCGATTTCGGCCTCCGTCGCCCCCTTGGACCGCGCCCATGTCTCTGCGGCCGCAGCAGAATATTTGGCCACATAGTACCTGACGACGGTGCAGGAGGCCCGGCGAAACGCGCCGGGTTGCGGCTCCGCAGCCATTGCATCAGGCGCAAACGCGAGCAGCGCCGCGGACAAGGCGAATCCCCTGATCAACATTTAGGCTGTCCCCGTTGTGGAACCCTCATTGCCAATTCCATCAGTCTGGATTTCGTTCCATGGAACTTCACATCAAGCGACAATCCAGAGTCCCGCCTCGCTCATGGCGCCGGGATCGCCGCCTTCGCCTGCTGCCGTGTCAGGGCATTGATGAAGCCCGCGCGCGCGTCGGAATGGCCCTGCCCGCGCGGCTCCAGCACGTGGCGCAGCAGGAACAGACCGGTGAGCCGAAAGCCGTCCTGGAGATCCTGCTCGGTGAGATCGCTGGCGGTTTCGCCCTGGCGCAGGAATGGCGGCAGGCGCAACAGGCGGTCGCGCCAAGGCTCGCCTGCGCCGCGCGATACCGCGCCGCCGGATTTCGGTGAGACGTAGATCAGGTCGGTGGTCTCGCCGGTCACCGCGCAATTGTCCAGCGCCAGCCCGAAGCCGAGCTCGGCGAGCATCGCCAACTCGAAATGGATGACATGGACGGCGGCGCCGCCGATATCGTCGAAATCGTCGAGCGAATGCTCGAGCAGCGCAAAAATCTCCTCGTGCGGATCGCGCTCCGGCAAGAGCCGCGCAATCGAAGCGAGATGAGTGACGCCGTAAACTCCATGGGATGATCCGAGCAAATTGGCCGCGCGCAGCTTCAGGCCCTCGATCGCGTAGGTGCCGAGATGCTCGTCCAGCCGCGCCCGCCACACCACGCTCACGCTGTTTCCCGGCTGCAGCAAGGGCCGCATCCGCGAGCCGGCGCCGCCGCGCACGAGACCGAGATGCCGGCCGTGCCCGCGCGTCAAGAGCTCGACGATGGCGCTGGATTCGCCATGCCGCCGCACGCCCAGCACGATGCCCTCGTCGGTCCATTCCATGGGAGGAATCTTATCGCATTTCGAACTATTATGGGGTGGGCAAAGCGATGCGCGCCCACGCATTTTTGCGACCATGATGCGATGGTGGGCACGGCGCGCAAGGGCGCGCCTCTGCCCCACCCTATGGCACCGCGCAAAACGTCACGCGTTGAACCAGCCCTGCGCGTCGCCGGTGGAGGAGTAGTACAGGCCCATCGTCGTCAGCGCGCAGGACACGATCTCGATGGCGCTGTCGAGCTCCAGGCCCTTCTCCCCAATGATCTGGCCGAGCGAGATCACCGTCAGCACCAGCGCTGCCGCCAGCACAAAGCGCGGCCAGTTCTTGCGATGATGCGCGGCGAGCCTGACGAAATAAACCAGGAGCAGGATCATGCCGCCGGCCAGCAAGGTCCCCGTCATGATCATCTGCTCGGTCACCTGGGCATTGGGCGTGCGGTCCTGAACCGCAACGGACGAGGCGTCCAGCATCAACGATGCGTAGAGCAGCGCTTCGAAGCGCCTGACGTTGCTGGGCACGCTCATCGGATACTGATCTTTCCTGGTTATTCCCTGGGAAATTCCAGGCCCATCTCGCGGTAACGATCGGGATCGTCGCCCCAGTTCTCGCGCACCTTGACGAACAGGAACAGATGCACCGGCACGTCCAGGATCTGCATCAGCTCCTTGCGCGAGTCTGCGCCGATCGACTTGATGGTGGCGCCGCCCTTGCCGAGCATGATCTTGCGCTGGCTTTCGCGCTCGACGAAGATCGTCTGCTCGATCCGCACCGACTTGTCCTTGCGCTCCTCCCATTTGTCCGTCTCGACCGTGGACTGGTAGGGCAATTCCTGGTGCAGCTTCTGATAGATTTTTTCGCGCGTGATCTCGGCCGCGAGCTGCCGCATCGGCGCGTCCGACATCTGGTCCTCGGGATAGAGGAACGGTCCCGGCGGCACCATCTCTGAAAGCGTCGTGCGGATGTCGTCGACGCCGTCGCCCGAGATCGCCGCGATCATGAAGGTCCGCGCGAACTTCATGCGCTCGTTGGCGGCCTGTGCCAGCGCCAGCAATTTCTCGCGTTGGACCAGATCGACCTTGTTGATGACGAGGATCTTCTCGTGGTTGACGCTGGCGACCTTGGTGAGGATCGCCTCGGCTTCCTCGTCGATTCCGGATTTGGCATCGAGCAGCACGCAGACGAGATCGGCGTCATGCGCCCCGCTCCAGGCGGTCGAGACCATGGCGCGGTCCAGCCTGCGCTTGGGCAGGAAGATGCCGGGCGTGTCGACCAGGATGATTTGCGCGTTGTTCTCGATCACGATCCCGCGGATCAGCGCCCGCGTGGTTTGCACCTTGCGCGAGACGATCGTGACCTTGGCCCCGACCAGCGCATTGACCAGCGTGGACTTGCCGACGTTTGGCGCGCCGATCAGCGCAACGAAGCCGCAGCGCGTCGGAGTAGGCGTCTCGCCGCTTGCTTCAGCCGTCATTGCTGCCGCCGACGCCTTCGCGTTCGATCATCACCGAGGCTGCCACCTTCTCTGCTGCGCGCTTGCTGCCGCCGATGCCCTCGGCCGGCGCGAGGCCAGGCAGATCCACCGCGACGCGGAATTGCGGATCGTGGTGCGGACCGGTGCGCTCGACCTCGCGGTAAACCGGCGTCGGCAGCCCCTTGCCCTGCGCCCATTCCTGCAACACGGTCTTGGGATCGCGCAGGGGACGGCGCGGCTTGTGCATGCGCTCGGTCCAGTTGCGTTTGACGAAATCGGACGCCGCCGCGTAGCCGCCGTCGAGGAAGACAGCGCCGATCACGGCCTCGCAGATGTCGCCGAGCACCGATTTGCGCAAGCGCGCGTCGGCGCTGGAGCCGACCGAGCCCAGCTTGATGTCGTCGAGCAGACCGAGCGACTTGGCGACGTCGGCGCAACTTTCCTTGCGCACGAGCTCGGCAAGACGCTTGGACAGCTCGCCCTCATCGGCGTTCGGGAAGGCGTGATAGAGCATGTCGGAGACGACGAGCCCGAGCACGTGGTCGCCGAGAAATTCCAGACGCTGATAGCTGTCACCGCGCTTGCGCCCGGACTTCAGCGCCGAGACATGCGTGATCCCCTGCATCAGGAGGTTCGGGTCGGTGAAGCTGTAGCCGATGCGCGCCTCGAGCGCCGCATTGGCATCGCTGCCCTTGGCCTTTCTGCTCCGCGTCCGCTTTTTCTTCGCGGGCGCCTTGGCCTCAGGAGTCTTTGCTCCAGGAGACTTGGTTTCAGGAGTTTTGGGTTCAGGAGTCTTGGCTTCCGGAGTCTTGGCGACAAGGCTCTTGGTCGCAGCTTCGCCGTCGGGGCCCGGTTGGGCCTCGATCGATTGGATCGCGATATCCTTGGCTTCGTCTTTCATCGGACAATTTTGAAGAAGCGATTCCAGCGCACCGCCCACGGCCAGCGCCAGAACATCCAGGCATGCTCGCCTTCGGCGATGGAGAAGAAGATCATCTGGGCGCGGCCGATCAGATTCTCCTGCGGCACATAGCCGACCTGGCCGAGGAAGCGGCTGTCGGTGGAATTGTCGCGATTGTCGCCCATCATGAAGAAATGGCCTGATGGCACTGTGTAGACGTTGGTGTTGTCCACATAGCCGTTGTCGGCACAGTCGAGCGTCTCATAGGACACGCCGTTCGGCAGCGTTTCCTTCCAGCGCTTCACCCGGGAGATGCCGCCGCCTTCCGAGCCGCAGGGCTCCTCTCCGACATATTCGCTCATCCGCTGCCGCTCGACCGGCGCGTCGTTGATGTAGAGCAGCCCGTCCCGCATCTGGATGCGATCGCCGGGAAGGCCGATCACGCGCTTGATGTAATCGGTGGAATCGTCCTTCGGCAGTCGAAACACGACGATGTCGCCGCGGGCCGGATCCGAGCCCCAGATCCGCCCGGAGAACAGCGGCGGCGAGAACGGAATCGAATAATGGCTATAGCCGTAGGAATATTTTGAGACGAACAGATAGTCGCCGACCAGCAGCGTCGCCTTCATCGAGCCGGACGGGATGTTGAACGGCTGGAACAGGAAGGTGCGGATCACCAGCGCGATCAGGAGAGCGTGGATCACGACCCGGATCGTTTCGCCGACGCCGCTCTCAGTTTTCGTTCCCGAAGTCACGCTCATTGCTCTCTCAATTCCGGCGGCGATCACAGAGCGCCCTCCTCCGGCGAACGGCCCACCGGTTCGCGGCGCAAGGAGATTGTCCTGATTCTGATAGTGAGGGCCAATTCCGGCGTAAAGCCGAATTCGCCCAGGCTGATTTGCGTCCGCGGACTTTTAGACGGTTGTCGGAGGCCACGCAATCAAGGATCGCATCAAAACTCCATAACTTATTGATTTATAACACAATTCATGAAATCCACGGGCCGGTCAGGGTTTCGGCAGCGGCACGGCGGAAATGATGACGAAGGCCTGCGCCAGCGGCCAATCGTCGGTGATCGACAGGTCGATCCGCGCCTCGAACCCTTCCGGCGTCAGGGCCTGAAGCCGGGCCAGGGCGCCGCCGGTCAGTTGCATGGTCGGCCGCCCGCCCGGAAGGTTGACCACCCCCATGTCGCGCCACCACACCCCGCGCCGGATCCCGGTGCCGAGCGCCTTGGAGCACGCCTCCTTGGCGGCGAAGCGCTTGGCATAGGTCGCCACCACCATCTTCTCGTTCTTGGCGCGCCGCTCCGCCTTGGCCCGCTCGGCCGCGGTGAAGATGCGGTCGAGGAAGCGCTCGCCATGGCGCTCGATCACCTTGCCGACGCGGGTGATGTCGATCAGGTCGGAGCCGATGCCGATGATCATGCCCGGCTCCGGCCGCGATCCATCGCCGCGCGCATGCTGCGCACCGTCTCGGCAAGGCCGACGAACAGCGCTTCGCCGATCATGTAGTAGCCGATGTTCAGCTCCATGATGTCAGGCAGGGCTGCGATCGTCTCCGCGGTCGTATAGTCGAGCCCGTGCCCGGCATGAACCTCGAGCCCGGCAGCCTTGGCCAGCTTGGCGCCCGCCACGATCCGCTGCCATTCAGCCTCGGCCTTCTCCGTGTGGCCGTCGACCACGGCGTCGCACCAGGCGCCGGTGTGGATCTCGATCACCGGCGCGCGCAGCCGCGCCGCCATCTCGATCTGGGCGGGATCGGCGGCAATGAACAGCGAGACCCGAATACCGGCGTCGTTCAGCCGCGCGATGTAAGGCGCGAGCGCGTCGTGCTGGCCGACCACATCCAGCCCGCCTTCGGTGGTCACCTCCTGGCGCCGCTCGGGCACCAGGCACACCGCGTGCGGCCTGGTGGCGAGCGAGATGCGCATCATGTCGTCGGTCGCCGCCATCTCGAAATTGAGCGGCTTGGAGATCTCGGCCTTCAGCCGCGCCATGTCCTCGTCGCGGATGTGGCGGCGATCCTCGCGCAAATGGGCGGTGATGCCGTCGGCACCGGCCTCGATCGCCAGCAGCGCCGCCCGCACCGGATCGGGATTGCGGCCTCCGCGCGCGTTACGCAGGGTCGCGACATGGTCGACATTGACGCCGAGGCGGAGCTTCGAAGCGGGCATTTCAGAACTCACGAAATCAGAGAGACCGGCGCATGCGGGATGCGCCTATCCATTAACACGTTCGACTTTGGCGACGACCGCCTTCGCGCGCAGTTGCGCCAGGATCGCGCTGAGGTGCTTCAGATCGTAGACTTCGAGATCGATCGTCGTCTCCGTGAAATCGGGTGAGCGGCGCTGCATGCTGATATTGTCGATGTTGCCGTCGTGCTCGGCGATCACGGTCGCGATCTGCGCCAGCGCCCCGGGCTCGTTGACGTTCTCGACCTTGATGCGGGCCGGGAAGCGCTGCGGCGCGGAGTCCTCGATGTCCCAGCGCACATCGAGCCAGCGTTCCGGCTCCTCCTCGAAATCCTTCAGCGCGGGCGCCTGGATCGGATAGATCGTGATGCCCTCGCCCGGCGTGACGATGCCGACGATGCGATCGCCGGGCACCGCGCCGCCGTTCGGGGCAAACTTGATCGGCAGGTCGGAGTTGATGCCGCGGATCGGGATCGCGACCGGGCTGCGCGGCGCCTCCGACGACTTCTCCTTGAGCTTGGCGGCGAGCCCCTTCTTGACGCCGTAGCGCGCGATGCGCTCCTCCTTGTAGTCGGGGTACATCGCACGCGCGACGTGGGAGGCCTTGATCTCGCCGCGCCCCACCGCCGCCATCACGTCCTCGATGGAGGTGCGCGCGAGCCGCGGCAGCGCGCCCTTGAGCTTGTCGTCGGCATATTCGATCTTGGCGCGCTCGAACAGGCGCTCCACGATGCGCCGGCCGAGACCGGCATATTGATCTCGCACGGCGGTGCGCGTGGCGCGGCGGATCGCGGCGCGCGCCTTGCCGGTGACCGCAAGCGTTTCCCATGCCGAAGGCGGTGCCGATTGTGCCTCCGAGGTCAGCACCTCGACCTCGTCGCCGTTCTGGAGCTCCGAGGACAGCGGCGCGAACTGGCCGTTGATCTTGCAGCCCACCGCGCTGTTGCCCACGTCGGTATGCACGGCATAGGCGAAGTCGATCACGTTGGCGTGGCGCGGCAGCGCGATCAGCTTGCCCTTGGGGGTGAAGCAGAACACCTGGTCGTGGAACAGCTCGAGCTTGGTGTGCTCGAGGAATTCCTCCGGGTTGGCGCTCTCCGAGAGAATACCGATGGTGTGGCGCAGCCAGGCGAACGCGTTGGACTCGCGCTTGAGAAATTCGGTCGGCGAGCCGACGCCTTCCTTGTAGAAGACGTGCGCGGCGATGCCGCGCTCGGCGATCTGGTCCATCGCCTCGGTGCGGATCTGCAGCTCGACGCGCTGGTTACCCGGGCCGATCACCGTGGTGTGGATCGAACGGTAGTCGTTCTGCTTCGGCGTCGAGATGTAGTCCTTGAAGCGCCCCGGCACGACCGGCCAGGTGGTGTGGACGATGCCGAGCGCGCGATAGCAGGCCTCGATGTCGTTGACGACGAGGCGGAAGCCGAAAATGTCGGACAATTGCTCGAAGCCGACCGACTTGCGCTCCATCTTGGTCCAGATCGAGAACGGCTTCTTGCGGCGGCCATAGACCCGCGCTCCCAAGCCCCGGTGGCGCAGATTGT